>WJJG01000293.1 GCA_014729815.1 Candidatus Eiseniibacteriota bacterium | reverse complement strand
CGCTCGGCCAGCGCGCCCAGCCCCGCGCAGAGGCGCCAGACGGCCCGTCCCACGATACGGCTCAGCGGCATCAGCAGACCGCGCCCGAACCAGAGCAGCAAGGCCGCCAGCGCGCGCGCCGAGCCCACGCCGCCGCGCCAGAGCGCGCGTAGCAGAGCACGGAGGCCGAGCCCGACCCGCTCCCCGGCGGGTGCCGGCAGGCCCCAGCGCAGCAGGAGGATCGTGCTGGTCACCGCCAGCGTGCCCAGCGCCACGCCGACCTGCACGGCGGCACGCATGCCGAAGAAGGCGTGGATCTGTGTGTAGAGCCAGATGCCGAGCCTGCCGTGCAGCAGCCAGCCGCCCGAGGGCACGCCCAGCGACAGCATCCAGGCGTCCCAGCTGACGACCAGCGGGCCGAGGATGATTGCCAGGCGCCAGAGGAAGTCTCGCGGCCAACGGAGCAGCAACGCCGCTCCCCAGAGCAGACCCGCCAGCACGACCACCGCCGCGCCCGGCAGTCCCAGGAAGCCGACCCAGAAGCGGACCCACACATGGGCGAACGGGCCGCCGGCGCCGTGGAGGCCGATTCCGGGAAGACTGAGCGCGGTCAGCAGCGAGAGCGAGATCAGCAGGATACCCAGGATCAGGCGGCGCGGGGGCCGCGTGGAGCGACGACTCATACCCTCCCCCTTCCGCACGCGGGGTCGCCCAGCTGGCACCTGGCGCGGATGAGAGTGGCTCACTCTGTCCTCGCCCTCGGGTAGGCGCAACCATCCTACGAGCAAGGGCGCCACCGGGCAAGAACCAAGCGACGCCCTCGAAGTCCCCTGCAGCGGGCTACGTACCCTCGCGCCACGAGGCGAGATAGCGACGCTGCGCATCGGTCAGCGCGTCGTGGGTGATGCCCATCGAGGCCAGTTTCAGCTCGGCCACGCGGGAATCGATCTCGGGCGGCACGACGTAGACGCGCTTCTCGAGGTTCTTGTGCTCGCGCGCCAGGTGCTCGACCGAGAGGGCCTGATTGGCGAAGCTCATGTCCATGACCATCGCCGGATGCCCTTCGGCGCCGCTCAGATTGACCAGTCGCCCGTCGGCCAGGACCGAGACGTGGCCGCCGCTCGGAAGCTGGTACTCCTGCACCAGTGGCCGGGCCTCGCGCTTCTCGCGCGCCATCTCGGCCAACGCCGGAATGTCGATCTCGACGTTGAAGTGGCCCGAGTTCGCCACGATGGCGCCATCCTTCATCTTCTCGAAGTGCTCGCGTCGCAGAACGCTGGTGTTGCCGGTCAGGGTGATGAAGAGATCGCCCAGCGGTGCCGCCGCGGCCATCGGCATCACCCGGAAGCCGTCCATGGCGGCTTCCAGCGCTCGCACCGGGTCGATCTCGGTGACGATCACATTGGCGCCCATGCCGCGCAGGCGCGTCGCCGTTCCGCGGCCACACCAGCCGTATCCGGCCACCACGGCGGTCGCGCCGGCGATGAGCATGTTCGTCAGACGCAGCACGCCGTCGACGGTCGACTGGCCGGTCCCGTAGCGATTGTCGAAGAGATGTTTCGTATTGGCGGCATTGACGGCGATGATCGGATACTCGAGCGCGCTCTCGGACTCCATGCTGCGCAGACGGATCACGCCGGTGGTCGTCTCCTCGGTACCGCCGATCACGCCCTGCAGCTTCTCGCGGCGCTCGCTGTGCAGCGTGGACACCAGGTCGCAGCCGTCATCCATCGTGATGCGCGGATCGGCATCGATGAGGGCATGGATGTGGCTGTAGTAGGTGTCCCGATCCTCGCCGCGAATGCAGTAGGGCTCGCAATCCAGGTGCTTGGCCAAAGCCGCGGCGACGTCGTCCTGGGTGCTGAGCGGGTTCGAGGCGCACAGCATCACTCGCGCTCCCCCGGCCCGCAGCAGGGAGGCCAGGTTGGCCGTCTCGGAGGTGATGTGTAGACAGGCGGCGATCGTCTGGCCCTCGAGCGGCCTCTCGGCCGCGAAGCGCTCGTGCAACGAGCGCAGCACCGGCATGCGGCGCGCCGCCCACTGAATCCTCTGCAGCCCGGCATCGGCCAGGGCGATATCCTTGATGTCGTACCCCATCGCTCCCCCCTTCTCTGGCGCCTGTTGGCACCCGCCCGGCGCGCCCTCCCGCACCGATCCTGTGCAGCTCCCGGCTAGCCTTCCTTCTGCAGCTCGGCGACTCGATCGGCGCGCTCCCAGCTGAACTCCGGCTCCTCCCGACCGAAATGACCGTAGGTGGCAGTCTTCTCGTAGATCGGGCGCAGGAGTTCCAGATGCTGGATGATCCCTGCGGGTGTCAGATCGAACGCGCGCCGGATCCGACGCTCGATCTCGCCATCGGGCAACGCTCCGGTGCCGTAGGAATCGACGGCCACGCTGACCGGCTCGGAGACTCCGATGGCATAGGCCAACTGGACCTGACAGCGGCGCGCCAACCCCGCGGCGACGACATTCTTGGCCACCCAACGGGCGGCGTAGGTCGCCGAGCGATCGACTTTGGTCGGATCCTTGCCGGAGAAGCTGCCTCCCCCGTGGGGCGCCATGCCGCCGTAGGTATCGACGATGATCTTGCGCCCGGTCAATCCGGTGTCGGCCCGCGGCCCCCCCTCGGCGAAGCGGCCGGTTGGATTGAGGTGGGTGGGCACCCGCGCCGGATCGTAGATCTCCGGCGGCAGCGCCTTGCGCACAACCTCCTCGAGCAGTCCCTCGCGCACCTCCTCGATCGTGATCTCCCGACCCGAGAGCATCGCCGCGTGATGGGCGGAGAGCACCACGGCCTCCAGATGCGCAGGGCGGTCGTCGATGTAGCGCACCGAAACCTGTCCCTTGCCGTCCGGACGCAACCAGGGCAGCGAGGCCGCGCGGCGCGCCTCCTCGAGGCGGATCATCATGCGATGCGCCAACACGATCGGCAGCGGCATCAGCTCGGGGGTCTCGTCGGTGGCGTAGCCGAACATGATCCCCTGATCGCCCGCGCCGATCGCGCCATCGGAGCGGCGCACGCCCTGGGCGATGTCGCCCGACTGCTCGTCGATCGAAGTCAAGACGGCGCAGGTCTCGTAGTCGAATCCGATCTGCGGATCATCGTATCCGATGCGCTGGATCGTACGACGCACGACACCGGGGATGTCGGCATAGGCCTCGCTGCGGATCTCGCCCGAGACGAGCGCCATCCCGGTGGTCACCAGCGTCTCGCAGGCCACATGCGAGCTGCGATCCTGGCGCAGCAGTTCATCCAGAATCGCATCCGAGATCTGGTCGGCGACCTTGTCGGGATGCCCCCGGGCCACCGACTCGGACGAAAAGAGGTACTCGCGACCCATGCCGATACTCCTCCTCTGAAACCAGCCGTTCCGACACATGCCGCCTCGATTGTGGCGCACGAGAGGCGCGAGTCTAGCCGATCGCCTGGAGAGCAACAAGCGTTGTGCGCTCCGCGCACAGGATCTACGGAGCGGACCCACCGGGCCGGCTAGTTCCCTGGCTCCCCGCGGCGGGAATCGACTGCCGAGTTGTCGCCCACATTGAGCTGCTGGAAGCTGCCCCGCACCAGGGCCGCCTCCCCGATCACGGAGTTCTCCATCAGCAGGGCCTCGACGCGCGCGCCGACATTGACGATCGATTCGCGGATGACCGCATCCCGCACTACCGCGCCATCGGCGATCGAGACGTTCGGGCCGACCACGGCGTTCTGCAGCTCTGCGCTGGGAGCGACGCGCACGGGCGGAACCAGCGTGACCCGCGGCCGCGGCTCGGGCGGTGGGGCGTCCTGCAGGAGGTGCCGGTTCGTCTCGAGCAGCGTCTCGGTGGTTCCGCAATCGAACCAGCCGCCCACGCGGGAGACGCGCATCGGCACACCCTGCTCGATCAGGCGCTGCAGGGCATCGGTGAGCTGGTACTCGCCGCGCGTACGCTGGTCGTCCTGCATCAGATCCCGCAGGGCGGCATGCAGCGGCGCGACGTCCGGAAAGTAGTAGATGCCCACGATCACCAGATTCGAAGGCGGATCGGCGGGCTTCTCGATCAGTCGCCGCACACGCTGGCCGCTGATCTCTACGACGCCGAACCGGCGTGCATCCTCGACGGCGCGCACGCCGATCACGCCCTCCGCCCCACCGAGGTAGTCGTCCCAGTCCGGCTCGACGATCGTATCCCCCAAGATGACCAAGGCCGGGCCCTCGGGCAGCACCTCCGCGGTCTGCGCCACGGCATGCCCCAGCCCCAGACGCCGGCGCTGCTCGACGATCTCCACGCCCCGCGGGTAGTGCTCGGCGAGGTATTCGCGCACCCGCTCCCCCATGTAGCCGGTGACCACGATGCAGCGCTCGATGCCGCGGGCCATCAGTCGATCGAGGATGTGTCCCAGGATCGGTTTGCCGGCCACATGCAGCAGCGCCTTCGGGACGCTGTAGGTGTGCGGCCGCAGGCGCGTGCCGATCCCGGCGGCCGGGATGATCGCCACCGGCTTGCTCATCGCTCTCCTCCTCCTCCGGCGGGCGGCCGCCACTGGCAGATCCACCGCCCGTCGCGCTGTTCGAAGTGCAGTTCCGGAAACTCGGACAGTCCCTGCCGCACGCGCTCCCAGACCTCGCGCCGGTCACCGGCCTGCAGGCAGGCTTGCGCCAAGTCGGTGAGTCGCGCGCCCGGCAGGCGACGCAGGAGTCCCTTCACCCGCGGCACGAGCAACGGCGCCACGCTGAGCTGACGCACGCCCAATCCGATCAGGAGCAGGAGCCCCGGCAGCTCGCCCGACATTTCGCCGCACGAGGCCACCGGGATCTCGCTGGCCTGCGCGTTGCGCACCGTCAGGTCGATGGCGCGCAGGACCGCAGGATCGAGCGCATCGTAGAGCTCGGCGATGCGTTCGTTGCCTCGATCGACGGCCAGGGAGTATTGGATCAGATCGTTCGATCCGATGCTGAAGAAGTCGACTTCGCGCGCCAGCACGTCGCTCATCAGCACTGCCGAAGGAGTCTCGATCATCACGCCCACGGCAACCGAAGTGGGCACCGCGACCCCCTCGCGGCGCAGATGCTCGGCGGCCTGGTCGATCCAGTCGCGGGCGGCGCGCAGCTCGCCGAGCTGACTGACCATCGGCAGCAGGATGCGCACGTTGCCTTGCTGTGCGGCGCGCAGGATGGCGCGCAGCTGCACCAGGAACAGTTCGGGATGCGCCAGACAGAAGCGGATTCCGCGCAGGCCGAGGAAGGGATTGGCCTCGTGCGGCACGCCCATCAGGGCCGCGTACTTGTCCCCGCCCAGATCCATCGTGCGGATGACCACCGGACGCCCCGCGAAGGCCCGCGCGACCTCCTCGTAGGCCGCCCGCTGCGCATCCTCGGGCGGGAAGCGCGTGGCATCCATGAAGAAGAACTCGGTGCGGAAGAGTCCGATCCCCTCGGCCCCCGCCGCCAGCGCAGGGGAGGCGTCCTCGGGCCGCTCGACGTTGGCCAGCAACTCGACGCGCACGCCATCCCGCATCTCGCCCGGCAGCTGCTCGCTGCCGGCGATCAACGTGGCCACCCGCGCCTCACTGGCCTCGCGTTCGCGGTAGTGACGCAGGTCGGATTCGTTGGGCGCCACGATGACCAATCCGCGCTCGCCGTCGACCAGCAGCGTCTCTTCCTCGGGGATCTCCTTGACGGCCTCCCCCAGTCCGATGACCGCCGGTACGCCGCGCGAGCGCGCCATGATCGTGACATGCGAGGTCAACGTCCCATGTTCGGTCACCAGCGCGGCCACGCGCTCGCGGTCGAGGGCCGCCGTCTCGCTGGGCGGAATCTCACTGGCCACGACCACCGAGCCGGCCGGCACTTGCGCAACCGTGGCCGGTCCGGTGCCGAGGAGGTGACTGAGCAGGCGCCGTTCGACGTCCTCGATATCCGCGGCGCGCGAGCGGAAGAATTCGCTGGGCAACGACTCGAAGTAGCGCGCTTTCGCCAGCAGCGCGCGGCGCACCACGTAGGCTGCATCCATCCGCTCGCGCTTGATGGCCAGCACGATTTCGCGGTTGAGCTCGCGGTCCTGCAGGATCATCTGATGCGAGGCGAGGATCTGGTCGCCCGGATCCTCGACACCCCGGCCCAGGCGCTCGCGCATCTCGCGGATCTCCGCCCGCGCGCGGCGCAGTGCCGTGCGGAAACGACGGATTTCGGCCCCCACCTCCTGGAGCGAAACGGTGCGCCGCGGCACATGCTGCTGGCGCGAAACCAGAATCCGCGCCGGGCCCTGTGCGAGGCCCGGCGAGGCACCCATGCCGACGAGTCGAATCCGTTTCGACTTGCGTTTCTTTGGCACGTTTCTCTCTCCGTTCGCACAGCGGCCCGCGCGCGACGGCGCGCTCGGGCTAGGCCTCGATCTCGAATCGCGCCTCGATCAGACGCACGAGCGCCTCGACGGCCGCGCGCTCATCGGATCCCTGGGCGCGGATCGTCAGCAGCGTCCCGGTCTCGGCGGCCAGCATCATGACGCCCATGATGCTCTTGGCGTTGACTTCCAGCGCCTCGGTCGCCACATGGATCTCCGAGGAGAAACGACTGGCGGTCTGCACCAGGATCGCCGCCGGTCGGGCGTGGATTCCTGGATCGTTGCGTACTTCGACGCGTGCCTCGTACACAGCTGCTCCCATCGCCTAGCGGCCCGCGATCCGTGCCCCGATGGCGCCCATCACGGCGGCACAGCGACCCCATGCCCGCGGGCGCGCCTCCGCCCAGCCAGCGACAAGGAGGCCGAGAATAAACCAGATCCCCGCCCAGACCCAATCCCCGCCGTGGCATTCTCCCGCGGCGAAGTCCGCTCGAATCCAGAGCGCTTGTGCCACCCCGGCCGATACGGCCAGCAGGGGCAGCAGCCGCGCCGGCCAGCGGGCGAGCCAGCGGGCCGCCGGGGTCTGGAGCAGCTGCGGCAGATCCCACCCGGCCGCGCGCCCCCAGCCCAAGAGGTGCGCGCGCAGCGCGCCCTCGGCGATCAGACGCAGCGCGCCATAGAGCAGCGCAAGCAGCCCGGGCGCCAGGGGCAGCAGCGTCAGAGCCAGCAACGCCGCGGCCGGCCGCAGCGCCCCCCAGATCACACGGTCGCCCCACTGGGCCAGCAACGGTCCCCCCACCCGGAGCAGCAGCTGGGGCGGGCGCGGAGCCGGGCCCCGCTCGGTCTCGCGGCAGATCCGCTCGAGGCCTCCCAACAGCGCCGGCGCCAGCAGCGGATGGGTGTTGGGGGGGGCGCCGCCCGCCAGATCGTCACGGATGCTCCGGGCCGCTGCATTCTTCTGCATCCGAGACTGTTCCACCCGTTGCATCCAGCAGTACAGAAATCCGCTGCGCTGCAGATCGCGCTCGCTGAAGCCGGCCTGCAGGGCCAACCAGCCCGCCCACTCACGCCACGACGCTTGCGCGTCGCCCGGCTCCTGCGCCTGCCGCTGGCGCCGCTCGGGGG
>WJJG01000292.1 GCA_014729815.1 Candidatus Eiseniibacteriota bacterium | reverse complement strand
TCCGGACGATCCTGCTGCTGACACCAGCTTCCTCCTCCACGCGGTGGCGCGCTTGATTCGTGTGTGGGTTGGCGAGTGTATCCCGCTCCCCGCCAGCCAACAACGCGGAAGGCGGCGGTGCCGCGCGCCCGCGATTCACCTGGGATCCGGAGGGCGGCTCCCGTAGCATCCCTTCCGAGCGGCCGCCGACTCGCGCGGTGCGCCCCGCCGTTGCGCCCTGCCGGAAAGGCACTGCGGGTGGGCACTGGCGCGCGGCAGACCTATCCTGCAGGAAGGAGTGCCGATGATCAGAGCCGTCCGCCGTTCCCGGAAAACCGGTCTCGCGTGGCGCCGCTGCGCGACGCTCCGAGCGCACGCGTGGCGAGGGCTCGCCTGGCTCGCGCTCGTGGCGCTGCTCGCGCCGCCCGCGGGCGCGAGCGAGGGCAGCCTGCGCGTGACCGCTCCGCTCGCAGGTCGCCTGGTGCTGGAGCAGGCCTCCGGTTGGGAGCGCTGGGTCGCGATCGAGGCGGGCACGACCACGCTGTGGCAGCTTCCGGCCGGAACCTACCGAGCGCGCTTCGTCCCCGGGCTCGCGGGTGCGGCGGAACCACAGGCTTCCGGAATCGCCGGCGATCTTGCGGCACCGCCTGCGGAATCAAGCGCACCCCCCCGCGACCGCATCCGCGTCTGGCCCGACCTCACATCGGCCATCCGGATCGACGCCGGGTCGCTGCAGATCGAGGCGCTTCCCGGACCCGATCAGGCTCGCGGCGCACTCCTGATGCTCGGCGGCGCCACGCTGCGGGCGCTCCCGGGCAAGAAGGAGTCGATCCTCGCGAGTCTCGATACGCATACGCGCTGGCGCCCGAGCGCGCGCCTCGATGGGCGCACTGCCGATCTGGCCTGCGAGCGGCGCGAGCTGCTCCCGGGCGATCGCGCCGTCCTGGGTCCGTCCTGGTCGGCGGTCTCGGCCAGCGCGCCGGCGACACACGCCGCGCTCTGGAATCTGAGCGTCGAGCCCGCACTCGGGCCGGCCGCGGCGGAGCGCTCGAACGCCGCCGACGGATGGCTCGATCTCGTCGCCGGCGCACGGCAGAACAGCTACGAGGGCCGCACCTTCGGCGCCGACGCGCGGCTCACGCGACCACTTTGGGGCGCGGTCGCCGTACGCGGACTCGCCTCCCTGCGCTACGCCGACCTCACCGACGCCTTTCCCCGGGCCCGCGCCAACGGCACATTGCCGCACAACGACGCCGAACAGCTCGATCTGCTCGCGCGGTTTCGCATCGGACATCCGACCCCGCTGCTGCTGCGCGGCGGCGCGGCGCCAGAGACCGCCGCGATGCTGCAGGGAGCGGGAGACGCGCTGCAGGGGGACTGGAGTCTCTCGCTGGCGCTCGACTCGCGCGGCTGGCGCCGCAATCACTATCTCGAGGCCTACCGGTACAACCTGACGCACGCGCCCTACGAGGAAACGGCGCTCTTCCGAGCGGCGGGAGATCTCGACTGGCGTCTCTCGCGCCAGACCAGCGCGCGGCTGCACTTCGGATACGACCGCTACCTGACGCGCCTGACCGACGGCCTCTACAAGGGGGACCTCGCCGCGTACGCTTCGCTCGACGGCAACGGCGCCGCCGATGACAGCGGACTCTACTGGTCCGATGGCACCGGGGACCTCTACGGCATGCCGCACGTCTTCGACTACTACCTGCGCAAGCTGAGCGAGAGGCGGGGGGGCGAGCTGACTCTGACCCACGCCGCGGGCGAGCGCGACCTGCTGCTCTCCGCCACGCTGGCCGCGCAACTCGACAGCTACAGGCGCTACGAGCATTTCGCTCCCGCCGAAGTGCTCTCCGGGCTGTACGACAACGCCCTGGCGATCGGCTACGACCCGACCGGTGAGCGACGCGCCGAGACCCCGTACCGACCCGGCGAGCCTCTGCACCTACGCGGCGCATTCGCGGGGCAGTGGGCGCCGCATTCCCGCTGGCGACTGGACGTCTCGCTCGGCGCCTACTACTTCGACGCGCGCGACTCCGCGCTGGTATCGCTGAGCGAGCCGCTGGGCGCCGACGACGTGCTGGGCCCCGAAGACCTGCGTCCGAGCGAGACACATCTGCTCCCCGAGGTTTCGCTCGGCCTGCGCCGCAAGTCCGCGGGCGGGATGGATCTCTGGGGGCTTGGCTACCAGCGTGCGATCCCGGCACCGCTCGAGGCGCTCTACGGCCCCCGCGCACATCTGGACTTGCGACGACCGGAAGGGGTGATGGGCAATCCGGACCTGGGGCCCGAGCGCGAGACTGGGGCGGAGCTGGGGATGGGCGTGCCGGTGAGCCTCGGCGGGAAGCGGTTGGATCTGACGGCGGCCGCCTACGCCGGGCGCCTCAGCGATGCCATCACGATGCGCTACGCGGATCTGCCCGCAAGCGGCGCCAGTGGCGACACCCTGCTGGCCGCCTACGAGGGCGGCGGTGTGCTGCGTCGCTGGGGCCTGCATCTCGAAGCCGTCTGGGGCGGACGTCTCGCCGCGCAGCGCGGCCGGGGGCCCTCGGCGGAGAGAGACTACGTCCCCGCCACCGAGCGGGGCCGCTC
>WJJG01000291.1 GCA_014729815.1 Candidatus Eiseniibacteriota bacterium | reverse complement strand
GCGTGCCCTTGCGGCCCCGGGCGACCCGGCGCGAGACTCCGCTGCCGCCACGCGCGCCGGCTCGGTCGTCACCTGGCTCTCGCCCGAGCCGATGGAGGAGATCTACCTGGTGGCGGGACCCTACCAGCTGCGCCAGGAGGAGCATCGCGGGATCGCCGTGCAGACGTACACCTACGGCAACGACGACGCCGAGCTCTGCCGCCGCTATCTGAATGCCACCCAGGAGTATCTCGACCTGTATGCCGAGCGGATCGGCCCCTACCCGTTCGCGAAGTTCGCGCTGGTCGAGAACTTCTGGCAGACGGGCTATGGGATGCCCTCCTTCACCCTACTCGGCGATCGCGTCATCCGACTGCCGTTCATCGTGCACACGTCCTACGGCCACGAGATTCTGCACAACTGGTGGGGCAACGGCGTCTTCGTCGATTGGGCGCAGGGCAACTGGTGCGAGGGACTCACGGTCTACGGCGCCGACTACCTGTACAAGGAGCGCGAGAGCGCAGCCGCGGCACGCAACTACCGCCGCACGCTGCTGCAGAACTACCTCGACTACGTACGCGCGGGACGCGACTTTCCCCTGACCGAGTTCCGCGAGCGTCATGATGCGTCGTCCGCGGCGATCGGGTACGGCAAGGCGATGATGCTCTACCACATGCTGCGGCGCAGCATGGGGGATGCGCCTTTCTGGGAGACGCTCGGAGCGTTCTACGAGCACCATCTCTTCCGCAACGCCTCCTGGCACGACCTGCTGGCGGTCTTCGCCGAACGCAGTGGCCTGGATCTGGCGCGCTTCTACGACGAATGGATCGCCCGTCCCGGCGCCCCGGCGTTGCGCCTCGCCGATGTGGCGGCCGAGCGGCAAGCGGACGGCGCCGTGCAGTTGGACTTCACCCTCGCGCAGAGTGAGCCGCTCTACCACCTCGAGGTGCCGCTGCGCGTCACCCTGCGCGACGGACGTCAGATCTCGATGACGGTGCCGCTCGCGGAGGCCGAGCGGCGCGTGCGCCGGGAGCTGCCCGAGATGCCGCAGTCGCTGGCCGTCGATCCGGGTTTCGATCTCTTCCGTCGCCTGCACCGCGACGAGGTGCCGATCGCGCTCAGTCAGGTGATGGGTGCCGATTCGCTGCTGGCCATCCTGCCCGCAACCCTCACGCCGGAGCTGGCCAGCGCGTACGGGGAATTGCTGGCGCAGTGGCGACCAGCGGGCGGCGCCGGATCGGTCTCCGACCAGCAGGCTTCCTTCCACGAACTCCAGGGCGTCGGCGTGTGGCTCCTCGGAGAGCCGTTCTGGTTCGCGCGGCTGGCCCCGCTCCTGCCCGGGGAGTTGTCGATCGATCCGCAGGCCTTTCGGATCGGCGATGACGGCTTCGATCGCAACACCCACACGCTGGTCGTCGCCCTGCCCCATCCGGCCAGCGAGGAGGAAGCCCTGGGGTTGATCCTCGCTCCCGACGCCGCCCCGGTCGCGGGCATCGGGCGCAAGGTGCCTCATTACGGGAAGTACAGTTACCTGGTCTTCGAGGGCGAGACGAACGTATGCAAAGGTAGCTGGACCGTCGACCGGTCTCCCCTGCTGTTCGTCTGGGAAACGGACGAGAGGGGCGAAGGTCCGCAAGCGGAGTGAGGATGCCGATGCGAGCGATTCGGAGATCCCGACCGAGCCCCTCACGGCCCCGTCGCCCATGCCCTCACCGGGGCACTTCGTCGAGCAGGAAGGGGATGCGGAACGATCCCCCGCGGCGCCGGGCGGGCCTTCTGGCCGCCCTGCTGCTGCTCGGGCTGATTGCGTCCGGGGGGTGCCGCCGCGGTCACGACGCTTCCCTGCCGACGGGGGCGACTGCCGCGACTGCCTTCCGGGCCCCCGCGATGCAGGCCGCCCCCGACCGCATCGAACGAGACGTTCGCTACCTGGCCGCCGACGCCCGCGCGGGACGTGGACCCGGAAGCCGCGGCCTCGAGGAGGCGCTGCGGTTCGTGGCCCGGCGCTTCCGCGATGTGGGCCTGACGCCGGTGCTGCAGGAACACCCGCACGCCGGCGATGCGTTGGACGCCTACCGGCAGCCGTTCGATGCGACCGGCTACCCGCCCTCGAGCAATCTGATCGGCATCTTGCCGGCTCAGCCCCGGCAGACGTCCCCGCACGATGCTTCGGGGGCGGAGATCGTGATCGTCGCCGCACACGTCGATCATCTCGGGCGCGATGCGGAGTTGGCCGGCGATCAGATCTACAACGGGGCCGACGACAACGCCTCGGGGGTCGCCGTCCTGCTCGAGGTCGCGCGGCTCCTCGCGCAGCTGCCCCACCGCGAGCGCGCGGTGCTCTTCATCGCCTTCTCCGGGGAGGAGGCGGGACTGATCGGCTCCCGCTACTTCGTCGCGCACCCGGTGGTGCCACTCGAGCGGGTGCGCGCGATGATCAATCTCGACTCGGTCGGCAAGCTGCGCGAGGAGCGGCTGATCGTCTTCGGGCGCGACTCGGCGCGCGAGTGGCCAGCCATCCTGGCGGGCGTCAACTACGCCGCCGGCTTCGATCTGGTGGCCGGCAGTCGCGGGGTGGAGGGCTCCGATCACCGGAGCTTCCGCGAGGCCGGCATCCCCGCGCTGCATCTCTTCACTGGCGCGCACCGCGACTTCAGCACGGTCCGAGACGAGGCCGACGGGCTCAACTACCGGGGCCTGGCGCGCATCACCAACTACGTCGCCGAGCTGACGCGCTACCTGACCTACCGCGATCGTCCGCTGACCTTCGTCGCGTCCCGTGCCCGGCCGCCGGCCGAAGGCGCGGCGGGTCATCCCGGGGGCGGCGGGACAGGCCCCAGGGGCGGCAGGAGGCACCCCGGGGGCAGCGGACCCCCGGACGCGGCCGGCGGCGGTCATCCCAGATCGGACGCCTCTCCGCGACGCGTGTCCCTGGGCTTCATGCCCGACTTCGCCGGCCAGAGCGCGGGCGTGCGCGTGGCCGAGGTCACGGCGGGGAGCGCGGCGGACGAGGCGGGGCTGCAGGCCGGTGACGTCATCACGGCCCTCGACGGCGAGCCCGTGACCTCGCTGCAGGACTACACCGTCATCCTGCGGAGGCACGTCCCGGGAGATGCGATTCGGGTGCGCTTTCGCAGGGCGGGCAGCGAGCAGGAAGCGCAGGCCGTGCTGCAGGAGCGGCGGTAGCGTGTCGCCGGGGCGGCGGTAGGCGGGCCCGGATCACCGTGACGCCCGGAGGGGCCCGGCCGATCGCGCCCCGAGACCGTTCGCGACGACCCGCCCCCCTACTCTCCGAGGATCCGTCCCAGCTCCTCGGTACTGATCCCGAGCCGCCGGGCGGCCCGCTCCCGATCATCGTCGCAGTAGCGCAGGGTGCGCAGCACGTGATCCCGCTGCATCTCGGCCATCGGTCGCGGACCGAAGCCGCCTCCCTCGGGTCCCGCCGCCCCGGTCGCCGCGACACGCTCCTGCAGATAGCGCGGCAGCGCCTCGGAACCGACGATCTTCGTATCGGTGTTGACGATGGCGCTCTCGACGATATTGCGCAGCTCCTGGATGTTGTCGGGGAATGCGTAGTCCCGCAGCGCGGCGAGGAAAGTCTCGCTGAAGCCCTCGATCTCCTTGCCGAACTTCGCCATCGCCTGCTGGCTGAGGTCCTCGATCAGCAGCGGCAGATCCTCGGGGCGCTCCCGCAGGGGCGGCAGGTGCAGCGAGTTGACCATCAGATGGTAGAGCAGATCCCGCGAGAACCGCTCCTGATGCTCATCGCCGGTCAGATCGAGAGCCGAGGAGACGATGAAGCGCACCTGCGCCTTGCGGATCTGGGTCGAGTTCTCGCGGTAGTACTCGCCGGTCTGCAGCACGCGCTGCAGGCGGATCTGCATCGGATGTGAGAGGCGCTCGATGCGGCACAGGTAGAGCGTGCCCTTTTCGGCCTCTTCCAGAAAGCCGGGCCGCTCCTCGCGCTCGCCGCTCCAGACCGCCGCCTGCCCGAAGAAGGCCGCCGGGAACTGCTCGGGCGCGATCGCCTCGACGTCGACTACCACGAACGGTCCCGTGCGCACCGGGCTGGCATTGTGAATCGCGCGGGCCAGCATCTCCTTCCCCGTGCCACGCTCGCCGCTGAGGAAGATGCTCAAGTCACTGGCCGCCAGACGTTCGGCCTGATGCAACAGACGCACCATCTCGGCGTTCTTGGTCGGAATGCGAGCGAAGGCGTCCTGGTGGGCCAGATCCTCGTGGGTCAGCTCCTCGGGCAACTGCTCGATCGAATGCTGCAGCTCGCGATGGGCGAGGGCGGAATCGATCACTTCGAGCAGGTGTTCCTCCTCGACCGGCTTGGTCAGGTAGTCGAAGGCCCCCAGCTTCATCGAGCGCACCGCGAGGTCGACATCGCTGACGCCGGTGAGGACGATCACCGGGGTCTTGATCTCTCGCGAACGCATCTCCTTGAGGATGTCCATGCCCGAAACGTGCGGCATGTCCATATCCAGCAGGATCAGATCGAAACGCACGGCATCCAGCAGCGGAGAGACTTCCCGTGAGTCGTTGACCACTGTCGTCTCGAAGCGTTCGGTCTGCATCAGGAAGACCATCAGGTAGTTGGTCACGGCGACATCGTCGTCGACGATCAGAATCTTGCGCAGACTGGCGCGCTTCTCGGGTGCCATCTAGCGCTCCTTCGCTTCGGCCGGCGGGGTGGCCGGGGCCTCCTGGCGGATCGGCAGGCGAATGGTGAAGGTCGTCCCCTGCCCGACCTCGCTCTCCACGCCGATCGTGCCGCCATGTTCCTCGACGATTCGGTAGGCGATCGCCAGTCCCAGTCCGGTCCCGCCTCGCGCTCGCTTGGTGGTGAAGAAGGGATCGAAGATCTGCTTGAGCGTCTTTTCGTTCATCCCCTTGCCGTCGTCGGCCACAGTTACCACGATCTGCTCTCCCTCGCGCGTGCTGGCGACATCGATCCGGCCCATGCGGTCGTCCGGCATCGCCTGGGCGGCGTTGACCACCAGATTGACCAGCACCTGCTCGATCTTCTGCGAGTTGCCCACGAAAGTCGGCAGATCGGGATCGAGCCGCGTGTGGATCTCGGCGTGCTTGTGGACCTCCTTGTCGACCAGGCGGATGCAGTCCTGGAT
>WJJG01000290.1 GCA_014729815.1 Candidatus Eiseniibacteriota bacterium | reverse complement strand
CGTGCCGGGCGAGCAGCAGCGCCGCCACGCAGACCGCCGCGTTCGCGGCGAAGGCGATCAGGATCGAAGCCCGGACGCCGAGGTAGGGCAGCAGCAGGAAGCCCGCCGCGAAGGTCCCCACCACCCCGCCGATCGTGTTGATCCCGTACAGCGTACCGATGCTGGCGCCGGCCTGCTCGAAGCGGCGCGTCACATAGCGCACCGCCAGGGGCAGCGTGCCGCCCATCAGGATCGTCAGCGGGATGAGCAGCAGGAAGCTGACCGCGAACTTGAAGATCAAGAACGGACCGAGTGCAGGGTCGAAGGTCGTGCCGAACCAACGGGCCAGCAGCTTGGCGACGGGCCAGATCAGGAGCAACAGCAGGGCATAGATCCCGATGCCACCCTCGATCAGCGCGTAGTAGCGCAATCCCTGCCCCGGACGCCGGTCGGCGACCTTGCCGAAGAGCCAGCTGCCTAGCGCCAGGCCTGACATGTAGGTCGTCAGGATCACCGTCACCGCGTAGATCGTGTGGCCGAAGGAGTAGGTCAGCAGGCGGACGAACGAAATCTCGTAGACGAGCGCGCTCAAGCCCGAGAGGAAGAAGAGGAGCGCGATTGCTGCAAGCATGGTTCGTGCCTCGATTCGGCTGTCGGGATGCCCCAATCGGGCCGTGGACGGAATCAATCCACGGAAGTTACCAAAGTGGCGGGGGGAGCACAAGCGAGGCCGGTGCCGTCGCCGGGCGACTCCCGGGGTGTTCGGCGGAAGCGCGTCGGAACGGCTTGACCGTAAAGCCCCCCGGGGGGGGCAGAATGGTGAAGGGAGGCTGTCACCACGAATGTGAAAGGAGACGAAGCAAGATGCATGTGCACGTACTGCTTGTTCTGGTTGGGGCGATGGCCATGAGCGTCTCTGCCGGCGCGGAAACCGCCTACGTGTGCGGAGAAGCTGGCCTATCTGTTGGAGACGTGCTCAGGTTCATCAACACGGAGAACTCCTCGATATGTGATTGCACCGCCCAGGACACGTGCGGAACCGTAGGCCACCCTCTGAACGACTGCTTGAAGTTCGCCGTGCTGGATGGCTGCGGCGGCGATTCGACGGGTGTCGATTGGTTCCGCGCATGGGACAACTTCTGGAAGTGTCAGGGCACGAACTGCGACGCTTGCTGGTATGCCGGCTGCGGTACGCCACTCGGCTGCTGCCGACATGGGGAGCAGTGGGAGATCGTGGAGAAGACCGATCTGGGAAGCGTGGCCTGCTCCGAGCTTGAGGAATGCGAATAGGGCCGGTCCTACGCCAAGATCTCTAGCGACGGGCGAGAGGATCCAAGAGTGGCAGCCTCCTATCCTTCCACCTCTCGCGTCATGTGCAGCATCTTCCTGGCTTCAGATCCACTCCTTCATCGGGTATCATCCGTGAGTTTCCGCCGGGGCGTGCGTTTCCCGGTGATCGGCTGCAGCGTGATCCGGAGTGCGTGAGGAGAGGCCATGTCCTGTACGGTGGTCGTGGGATGCCAGTGGGGCGACGAGGGCAAGGGGAAGATCGTCGATCTGCTCTCGGCCGACTTCGACTACGTGGCGCGGTTCCAAGGCGGCGCCAATGCGGGCCACACCGTCTACGTCGATGGGCGGCGAGTGATCCTCCATCTCGTTCCCACCGGAATCCTGCGCCCCGGTGTTCGGTGCGTGCTGGGCAACGGCATGGTGATCGATCCGCGGGCCTTGCGCGAGGAGATCGCCGGCCTGGAGGATGCCGGCATCGCGTGCCGCGACCGGACGTTCCTGAGCCCGCAGGCTCATATCGTCACGCCCCTGCATCCACTGCGCGAGCGGTGGACCTCGCAGGACCGCGCGATCGGGACGACGCGGCGCGGCATCGGCCCGGCCTACGAGGACCGTGCCGCCCGCGCGGGGCTGCGCTGTGAGGATCTGCTCTCTCCGTCCGCTCTCGCCGAGCGCCTGGCCCTGCAGTGGGAGCGCCTGACGCCATGGGCCGCCGCGGCGGGAACCTCGATCGAGGCGGCCTTGGGACGGTCTCAAGAGGAGCTGCGAGCCGAACTGGCCGAACTGGGGCAGGCCCTGGCCCCGCTGGTGTGCGACGTGAGCGACCTGCTGATCTCGGCGGATGCGCGCGGAGAGCGAATTCTGTGCGAGGGCGCTCAAGGGATGCTCCTGGATGTCGATCATGGTACCTATCCGTTCGTGACCTCGTCGCACACCACATCCGGCGGTGCCTGCAGCGGCCTCGGCATCCCCCCCCAGCGGATTTCGCGGGTCATCGGCATCGTCAAGGCCTACGCCACCCGCGTTGGGGAAGGGCCGTTTCCGACGGAATTCGAGGGTCCGCTGGCCGACTCGTTTCGCGAGCGAGCCGGTGAGTTCGGCGCGACGACGCGCCGGCCGCGCCGCTGCGGCTGGTACGATGCGGTGCTGGCCCGACGCAGTGCACGCCTGAACGGCGTGGATGAGCTGGTCGTCACCAAGCTGGATGTGCTCTCCGGGCTTTCTCGGCTCCAGGTGGCGGTGGAGTACGACTGGGGCGGCGGCGAGTCCGACTCCCACCCCGGGCATGCGGCGCCGAGTCGCCCTGCGGGGATTCGTGCCTGGATCTCCGGTCGCAGCCTCGAGGGCGTGCGTCCGAAATACGTGCAGCACCCCGGTTGGCAGGAACCGATCGACCAGGCCCGTGGACTCGACGGGCTGCCCGCCGACGCGCGCTCCTATCTCGAACTCCTGGAAGAGAATTCAGGGGTGCCGATTACGCGGGTTTCGATCGGTGCCGGGCGGGAGCAGACCTTTGCCGTCCGCCACTAGGCGCATGCCGGTCGGCCGGTTGGGGTCCCTCCGGGCGGGTTGGATGTGGTTGGGGAGCCCGCCGACGGCTGAGGAGGCTTGTAACTGTTTCCTTTTCTTGGAATTGAGGGTCCCGGGAGGTCCTCTGGAGAGCCGCTAGCTCAGTCGGTAGAGCATCGGCCTTTTAAGCCGAGGGTCCTGGGTTCGATCCCCAGGCGGCTCAAGCTGGATCGCAATTCTGTTGCATGATCTCGCAACCTCGAAAACGATAAGGATGCCCGCGCCGAAGGTCGATCTGAACCAGCGGGCGGCGCGGGTCCTCCAGGAAGGGGACGATGCAATTGACAGGCTTGGGGGCCCGTGCTAGGTTGAGCCGGCTTTTAGGCTAGGCTTTGCAGGCTGGAAGCGGCCCGGATACCGAGGGTCCAAGGGAGTTCTGGCGGGGACTGTGCCCGGCGGCCGGTCTACGTTTTTTCGTTGACACGTTCTGAGACCGCTGGAATATTGCCGCCCGAGCAGTAACCTCGGTAAACAAGAAGGGATTATGGGCGGGACAGGGATGTTGCCAAGAATGCTCTGGTGGGTGGCCGCGCGAGATTGCGCGCCGATGGGTCGGGCCGCGACCCGGGCGGGACGCCAGGCGGAATCCGCTGCAGGGCAGAGCCGTTCCTTCCTCGAGACGTTTCCTACCGAGTCGTTCCCGGGAATCTCGCTCTCCGTGAGCAAGGAGCGGAGGGCTTTCGATTGCTAGATATGCGGCAAGCGGATTCTAGGTGGATGGTGCCAAGGTTGTTCCACCGACTGAACCGGGGAAACCCCAAGGAGGATGGTGGTGGACATCGTACATACGCTCTTGCGTGGCCTAAGGGAGGCGCAGTTGTCCGAAATAAAGTGCCTTCGCGGCTCACGGTCTCATGTGAAGGAGGGAAAAGGCATGAGCTGGACAGGTAGGTCTTCCCTTTTGTTGGCAGCGGTCTTCGCCGTCGCGATGACCGCAGTGATGCCCGGAGTGGCGCGGGCAGAGAATCTGCAAGGCGGGACGCCACTCTACTACCCCTCCTTCCCTCTCGAAGGGGGCCCGCAGATCATCGCCGCGACCTACCATGAGGACGATGCTGAGCTGCGCGTTGTCTTCAACGAGGAGATCGACGGCGGCGATGTCGCCATCGACGACTTCGTGCTCGTCGGGTTCGATGCGAATGCGGCGGCGATCTCCGTCGCGAGCAATCGCGTCGTAATCATCGACGACTTCGTCACGACCCCCGAGGTCGGAGTCGATTCGGTCTACATCGCCGACATCGGGCTGATCACCGACACGTTGGGTTCGGACGGCAACGCCGAGCTGAGCCACGTCGTGATCACCGAGGGGCCGGTGATCCTCTACGCGGAGATCGCCAACTGGGACAACGACGATCCCGATGACGATGTCATCACCGCCTACTTCGACGATGAGGTGGCGATCGTCTCCGGCGACCCGTTCGCGGAGACGCCCGAGGTGGCGGGGGCGGACTTCGACTACACGATCGGCGCCGACAACATCCAGATCGAGCTGGATGCCACCGGCGGCGCCGTCTTCCGCCAGATGTGGCCGGGCATCTCCAAGCTCTGGATGTCCGAGGGGAGCGTCGAATGGGCCGACAACTCGGTGGCCAATTCGGTGGCCCAGAAGCGCATGCTGGAGAACGAGGACGGCGGTCCGATGCTGCTCGGTGCCTACTACAACGACACCTCGGAGGACCTCTGGCTGATCTTCAGCGAGGCGCTCAACGCCGACTCGCTCAAGGTGCCCAGCACGCAATACGGGCTCTTGGGCGGGAGCTTCGGTCTCAGCGCGACGCAGGAGCTGGCCTTCCCGGGCAGCTACACCAACTGCGCGATCATCAATGACGAGAATCTGACCGCCGGGGATGGCGATTCGGTCTACGTCGGGGCGCTGAATCCGCACTACGACTATCAGACCGAGCCGGGTCCCTCTGGCCTGAGCAGCCCGATCCGCGAGATCACCAACGGCGTCGGCATGATCCGGGCCGAGTATGACGATGGCGGCACCGAAACCCTCCTCGATGACCGCCTCGAGGCCTGGTTCAACGAGCCGTTCAACGATCTGGCCGACGTCGACAGCACCGACTTCCACATCACCGACATGACCGACTCGGTCTTCGTCTACTTGACCATTCAGGTGACCAACGAGGGCAACCTCGGGCACGTGGCCTGGAGCGGATGGCACGTGGCCGACGACAGCCTCGAGGCGCTCGACGGGCGTCTGCCGGTCGGCCATCGCCTCTATGTGGACTCCGCCAGCGACATCGAGGGCGCCGAGACGCTCACGACGGTCGATACCAATGCGCGCCTGCCGATTCTGGAGGGCTTCCACCCGGCGCCCGATCTGGTGTCGATTCCGGCTTGGACCGAGAAGTACTACGGCGAGGATCCGTTCTCCCCGGGCGATACGGTCGATGTGGCCTATCTGGCCTGGCGTGAGCTGGACTCTCGCATGAGCGGGATTCCGGACAACAGCGACGAGTACTTCCTCTTCTCGACCTGGACCGATCCGGCGACCTTCACGCAATCGTTCATCGAGACCTACGTGAACAACTCGATCCCGATCGGCAACACCGGCAACGGCCTGCTCGACGATGGGGTCAATCGCCTGGGAGTCAGCATCGCCGAGGGTGAGTTCGAGACCTCCGACGGACACGTTTCGGAGGACGAGGACAGCATCTTCTTCATGCTGGTGCCCTGCACCTATTGGGGCGAGATGGGCGACTTCGAGGACGCACTGATCTTCGACGAGTCGTTTGTCGTCGGTCCGGTCTGTCCGCCGCAGGACTTCGTCGCCGGGCAGGACGACAACCTGATCCACGTCACGGCGACCTACGACGACATCCTCGAGGTCTGGACCTACTTCGTCGAGGGTGAAGGTACGAACGACAACCCGAACAACGTGGCCGCGGCGCCGTGCGGCGACTCGCTGTTCGTCTTCGACAACGCCGACCCGTACGACCCCGGCACGACGGTGCTGGGTGTGGGCATCATCGACGAGTACGGCGGGTTCGGGCCGATCGAGCTCAGCAACGGAGCCGACAGTCTCGAGACGATCCACTTGGCGGCTTGGGGCTTCGGCACCTATAGCGAAACAATCCCGATCGACAACGACGTGGTCACGCCCACATTGCTCTCGATCAACGTGGATGGCCACATCGACATCGACGGCGATGGCGACGCCGACGGAGATCTCTTCGATCCCTACCGGATCTACAAGGCCGAGGATTACATCAACATCCTCGTGCAGCTCGACGATCAGGTCGGCGACCCGGCCGCCCCGACGTCGGCGCTGAGTGACCTGCTGACCGCCACGGCCGACTTCACGGCGGTGGACATGGCGGCGACCTATTCGGGCGAGGACACCGACGCGATTCCGTTGGTCTCGATGGGTGCCGACGGCATCGACAACGACGGCGACTGGGACGACACCTCCGGCAACGGCACGCTGGACGGCAACGGGGTCATGGATCGTCCGGAGCCCTTCTTCGACGAGGACGGCAGCGGGACCTACGAGCCGGGCGAGACGTTCGTCGACCTCGATGACGACGGCCTGTGCGACTGCCCCGGCGGTTCGGACAACGACTACGACTATCATCTGGACTCGGCCGACCCGGACGAGCACGGCTGGTACGAGATCCAGCTCGACGAGGACGCCTACAACGACGTCACCAAGGGCTTCCAGCTGCTCGACCCGATCACCGACGAGTTCGGCATGGAGAACTTCGCCGAGATCTTCGACCTGCCGGTCGGGATGACGGTGATCGACACCGATTACGAGATGACTTCGCTCTTCGAGGACGACGATGCGCCGTTCCGCTGCGAAGTGGATGAGGCCGAGCCGAGCGTCGTCTACATGCGCGGTCTGTACAACCTGGGCGGCTATACGACGGTGCCGGATCCGGCGGACAACCTCTACTCGCCGACCGACCCGACGTACAACCTCGGCCGCTACATGAACTTCACAATCGAGACGCCCAGCGACATCGACGTGCTCTTCGGCGTGGCCGAGATCGATCCGGGCACCGGGACGTTCGAGCAGTTCACCCTCGACCCGGCCGGCGTCAATGCCGAGACGGACGCGCCCGGGATCGAGGAGTTCGACGACGACCGCGACGGTGAGCTCGACGTCACCGGCACCGGGCAGCACAATGACGGTGTCGACGACGACGAGGACGGCGTGGCCGACAACGAAGGTGAGGGTACCGACTACCAGGACGCCGAGGTGGTCGACGCCATGCAGGACGAGGATGACGACACCGATGCCGACGGCGGAGATGGGATCTACATCACCACCGACCGGCGTGACAACGACAACGACGCCTTCTTCGTCTTCGAGCCGTATGTCGACCTGGATGCGGCCAACCCGAGCGACGTGCTGCAGCGGGTGGTCTGGTACAACATCGACGAGTCGACCGACAACAGCATCGACGACGACAACGACGGCGACGTCGACGAGGCGGACGAGGTCGAGACCTACGACCCGGAGGCCGACGACAACGAGGACGGGATCGTCGACGGTGAGGCGGTCGAGCTGACGGCCGACGCCGCGCGGACGGTCTGCGCCTTCGACGATACGTATGCCGACGCCTTCTTCGTCGACGCGGCCCACGTGCTCGGCATGGTCCGCGACAGCGAGATCGACATCCGCGAGCTGACCGAGCTGGTCGACCCGGCTTGGGAGGTCCTCGATCCCAACGGCGTGCTGACCGACGCCTTCCCGGGGATCCCGTTCGGTGACTCGACGGCCTATCAGGAGTTCGATTGGCACACGATCCACGGCGCCGAGAATATCGACCTCTGGCAGATCGCGATGCTCTACAACCTCGAGACCGACGGCAGCGATCAGGGCTACCGCTTCCGCGTCCTGGGCTACGACCAGCCGGGCAACATGAACGAGGACTACTCGGTGCCCTTCACCTGGACGCTGGATACGACGCCGCCCGATTTGGCGCTGGAGGACTGCGAGGGCGGCGACGAGGACGATCCCTCGCTCGAGGGTCCGCCCGACTTCATGGACAGTGACGTCGACCCGGATGAGGACGGCGTGCAGCTCTTCAACGAGGGCACCTACACGCTGACCACCGAGGACGACGACACGGCCGTCGAGGCCGAGTTCGAGTACCGTACCTCCGACGACGGCGGCCTGACTTGGGACAGCTGGACCAGTTTGGCCACCGATCCGTCGCGGCCCTTCACGGCCGATTTCGACGCCTCGACGATCGATCTGGACAACGATCCGGCCAACGAGTACGTGCTCGTCCAGTTCCGTGCGTACGGCAAGGACGAGTTCGAAAACTGGCAGGATCCGGACGAGGCCTGCGTCTTCCAGGTCAAGGTGATCGACGGCGAGCCGGGCAGTGTCTGGTTCACGCTGATCCACGACGTCTGCAACGACACCGACGGCCTCGGCGGCGAGACGCGGCCCTGCGATCTGAGCGATGATGAGCCGTACTGGTACCGCGACACCTATGGACCGGTGCAGGTGCCGATCGGTCCGGCGATCGACGTCTGGGCCAACTTCGACGACCTCGACGGCATCCCGGAGAGCAACGACATCCTGCGCACGGTCTTCGAGATCCGTCAGGCCGGCGAGGGCAACACCTGGATGGAATTCGCCACGGTGACCGGGGAGATCATCGGCGACTCGCTGACGGTCGACTTCACCAAGCCGGTGGCCGTGACCCTGGACACCGAGTGGCTGGTGAACGAGTACGGCACCGGCTCCTTCGACATCCGGGTCTACGTCTGCGACATCGAGGGCAACTGCGGCATCCTGACGGCCGACATCGCCATGCTGACGCTGGTGGCCGAGGGGCTGCGGGCCTACATCCAGGAGCCGGTGATCGATTCGGGGCCGCTGGACTTCGACCTCTACGCGATCAACTGGATCCACGACTACGACATCGACTATGTGACCTTCGAGTACTTCCAGGACCTCAACGGCAACGGTCTCGACGACAACGACGACCGCGCCAATGGGGCCCAGTGGTACACGATCGAGGTCGACGACGAGGCGACCGATCGCGGTGACGTCGTGCTCTATCGGGGCAGCGATGCCATCGAGGACCTAGCCGCGCACACCGGCTTCACCGCGCTGGGTGGCGCCGGCGGCGAGGGCTTCATCGACTACGACGGCGACGGATACAGCGAGCGCGATCCGGTGATCCGCGATGAGACGGCGCCGTTCGGCGAGTACAACATCGGGGACGTGATCGTCCTGGGCGACGGCGATGACATCGCCGACGCGGGCGTGACCGACCTGACCGACTTCGACGCCGACGAGTTCCACACCGGAGACGCCGGCGCCTTCGATACGAACGACTGGATCTTCCAGGAGAACGGCATGCAGGCGGGCGGCAGCCTCGACCTCTGGATGGTCGACTGGGATGCCACCGGCCTGGAGGGTGACATCCTGGTGCGCGCCGTGGCGACCGACGAGACCGGCGCGGTGGACGACGAGGGCGGCGTGACCATCCCGTCGGTGATCCCCACCGTGCTCCTGACGCTCGATACGGTGCCGCCGATGGCCACGCTCCTCGAGTTCACGGTGCCCGACGGCACGGTGATCGATGCCACCGAGCCGGACATCTACGTGCCGGGCAGCTGGGGCTGGTTCAAGATCGAGGCCACGTCGGATGACGAAGACCTCGACAACATCCTCTTCCAGTACAGCACCGACGGTGGGGGCACCTGGGACGACCTGGATGTCAATGACGACGACGACTTCTACGCCGACATCGACGGGGATGAGGGCTTCACCGAGGACGACGAGATCTTCCTCGACCTCGACGGAAGCTTCACCTACACGGCCGGCGACGTCGTGCTCTACGACGGCGGCAACTTCGTCGTCGACACGCCGCTGGATACCGCGCTGATCCCGCTCTACACCGAGGATCCCGCGGGCGGCGGGGACGACGACGAAGACGATATGACGGACGAGGACGACAACACCTCGCCCGAGGACGACAATGCGCCCTACTACGTCTACTGGGTCTGGCCGACCTGGGCGAGCGACACCAACGTGCTCTTCCGCGCCCTGTCCGAGGACCAGTCGGGCAACGTCGATCCCGATCCGGAAGACGTACTGGTCATCATCGGCGAGTCGACGCCGCCGGAGACCGACGTGATCGAGGTCTTGACGGCCGACGGCATGGACGTCGACGTCTGGCCGATGATCTCGGACGGCGACGGCGTTACGCAGCTGCCGGGCGGCACTGTCTCAGTGCATGCCACGGCGGAGGACGCGTCGGCGATCGACTACGTCGATCTCATGTGGCAGTTCAGCGAGACCTGCTATCCGGAGCTCGAGCCGTGGGAGAACCAGTGGCGGAGCATGGCGGATGACGGCGTCTCGGCGCAGGACGACACCTATCCGTACAACTTCGACGTGGATCTGGATGCGGTGCAGGGGCTCTTCGGAGACGTCGTGATCGCCTTCTACCCGAACGCGGTGGACGACAACGGCAACCAGACGCCGGCGCCGGGGAACCCATACCTCTTCGCGATCATGAGCAACTTCGCCTATCTCGATCCGGAGCTCGCCGGTACGACCGTGGCGCCGGAGGATGAGTTCTGGTTCGAGGCGATGCTCGACATCGATCCGACCGATCCGATGGCCGATCCCGTGGTCAGCTTCTACTACGCCGAGCGCGTGCTCGACGAGGAGATTGACGCCACGCGGATCACGCCCGATCCGGTCGATCCGACCTACATGACGCTCTCGCTCCTGAACGAGATGGCCAGCTCGCCGGAGAATCACGCCACTTTGACGATCGATGATTCGCTGGCGACCTACGTCACCGATTGGGACGAGATCGACACGCCGACGATGTATCACTGGACCTGGGTCGACGACGCGGGCGACACGGGCCATGTCGAGTTCGGCGCCCTGCCGGATGCCGACTCGGAGATCATCGTCAGCTACAACGTGACCGAGTACGCGCAGATCGGGGACGGCGACAGCTTCCCGCCCTACACGGTCGCCTGGGATCAGGACGACGGCGGGGTGCCGTATCCGACCAACGGCGACACCGACGCCTACGACTGCATTGCGGTGCTGGGCTACGGCGACCCGGAGGACGGCGACTGCGGCCTCGAGGAGCTGTTCGTCTCCGAGGGCTGGATGCTCTATCTGACGAACGAGGATGCGCCGGAGGTGGTGCTCTATCCGTTTGGTCTGCACAACGAGGTGCCGGTCGCGGATGAGTACCCGGGTCCGGAGAACTACGAGGCCTGGCCGGGCAACCCCTCGTTCGACTCCGAGGCCGGTCTGACCGAGTGGAAGATGAGCGGCATCGAGCACGAGTTCTTCGCCGTGGCGGCCGACACGCTGGATGAGATCACCGAAGTGAACCTGATCTTCACTCACGGTGACGATGAGACGGTCGTGCCGATGACCCTGATCGACGAGAACCAGGAAAACGTGATGATGGTCTTCACGCTGTACGAGTCGGACTTCCCGTTCATTCGCTACGCGTGGGAGAACGTCATCCTGACCCTCAACGGCTTCGACTACGAGCTCAGCGAGGTCGAGGACGGCGTCTGGCAGGTGGCCGATGTCCCGGTGCCGGTGGGTGCCGAGACGACCTACGACTTCCTGATCGACATGGACGGCGACGACCACGACATGCGCGTGGTCGACCCGCGGAACTACACGGCGACGGCACCTCCGGGGCCGCCGACCGAGTACTCCAGCGTGAACGTGCCGGGGACGCCGTTCTACTACGCGCAGGGCATCGACTTCGGCGAGCTGACCGACGTCTGGCACGTCCAGGTCACCGCCGAGGACGAGGATGGCAACCTGGGGATCGACGGACCGTTCACCATGGTCTACGACCCCGAGGCGCCCACGGTGGATGCGGTCACCGCCAACAGCCTGCGCTTCGACAGCGACTTCGATGTCGAGGTCTATGCCGAGGTCACCGATCCGGTGCCGGGGGACTTCAACGCCATCACGGTCGATGAGGTCTACTTCCAGTACTGCCCGAACTACTACGAGACCGACCAGCTCGGCGCGCACGTCTGGGTCGACTTCGGTGTCGACACCGACCCGAGCGATGGCTGGTGGGTGACGGGCAATATCCCGGATCCGGAGGACGACGGCTTCGACAATGACGGCGACGAGCTGTGGGACGAGGAGGACGAAGCGACCTCCAGCATGGCCTTCCGCGCGATCGCCATGGACGACGGGCACAACTACGGCGAGCCGATGCTGCTCGACTTCGTCCTCGACGAGACCGAGCCGGTGGCCGAGCTGACCACCCCGCTCGACGGGGAGGTCTTTCCGTTCGGCACCGACATCCCCGTGGCCGCCGATATCATCGAGAGCGAGGAGGATGTGGCCTACGTCCTCTTCCAGTTCTACGTGGGCGACGGTGTGGCCGATGACGACGGTTGGGTCGACATCGACATCACGCCGGAGCACGCCGATGACCATCCGTTCGATGCGGAGCCGCCCTACGAGGTGATCTTCAACCCGCTCGACTACCCGGACGAGATCGACGAGGGCGACACCTACTGCCGCTTCCGCGCCGTGCCGACCGACGAGGCGACCAACGAGGGCTGGAGCGAGGAGGTCCTGGTGGTGATCAACGACATCACCGGACCGACCGCCTTCCCGCTGACGGCGCGCACGTCGGACGGCACCGAGGATGTCCCGCTGACCGATCCGCACTGCGCGGTCACCGGCCATGACGTGCTGATCAAGGGTATTGCGGTCGATCCGAGCGGGGCCGACAACCTCGCCACGGTGACGCTGCAGTACTGGGATGCGACCGCCGAGGAGTGGGTGACCATCGAGGTGGTCTCGACCTTCACGCCGGTCAACGTCACCACGGTGGCGTGGGAGGCGACCTGGGACACGGTGCACCTACCGGAGGGTGACTACACGCTGCAGGCCATCGCCACCGACATCGATGGCAATACGGCCGAGGCGATCACGGCCACCGTCACGGTGGATCACACGGCGCCCTCCACCTTCTACGAGGAGATCGCCGGCTACTTCGGCGGCTTCGCGCCGTACGACTACTACGACGACGACGGTGTCGAGGAGAGCCAGGGCCGCGCCCTGGTGCCGGAGGAGGCGACTGGGGACCTGGCCTTCATGGTCATCACCCCGGACACGGACGTCTCCGGCATGGTGCTGGAGTATCGCGACGTGGACGACGCCCCGGACGCCTGGAACGAGTTCAACTTCCAGAACGACGATGGGACCCTCGACTTCGAGCCGAACCTGACATTCGACGACGGCCGGGGTACCTACTACGTCTGGTGGCTGCACATCGACGACTTCGCCGACACCGTGCCGCTCAGCGGCGACTACGACCTGCGGGTGGTGGCGACCGACTACGCCGGCAACGGCAACTTCCTCTACCTGATGGAGGAGCCGGAAGCCAATCCGTGGGAGATGTGGACCATCGATACGGACCTGCCGTATCAGCTCGACTTCAACAACGACCTGACGGCCGACCAGGTGGCCAGCGGCGACCCGGTGACCGTGACCTGCGTGATGGCGGATTCGACGACCGACGTGGATGTCTGCCGCTTCGAGTACAGCGACGACGGCGGAGCGACCTGGACGGTCATCGACCCGGATCCGGATACGCCGGAGATCGAGTCGGTGCCGGTGACCGGCGAGAACGTCGACACGCCGTATGCTGCCTGGACCGCGCAGGTGACCTGGATCGCGCCCATGGTCTACTGGGACACCGAGTACACGGTGCGCGCGATGTTCTACGACACCGCCATGAACGAGGGCGAGAGCGACCACATGGCGATCACCGTCGAGGACATCATCGCGCCCGAGATGACCAAGCTCTATGCGATCGCACCCAACGTGCACTGGGTCGATATGTCGCCGGGCGACTCGGCCTACACGGCGGACTGCGAGGGCATGGATCAGGACGGTCTGTTCTACGACCACAATGGCAACGACACCTTCAACCTGGGCACCGACCTGGCCATCGACTACGGCCTGGACGGGGACTGGTTGAACGATGATGACGTGGCCACCGGGGAGCTGGGCGATCCCGACTACGCCTGGCCGCGCTTCATCGATGAGACCATGATCGACAACGATCTCGACCTCTACGTCTCCCACGAGGTGGTCCTGATCGGCCGCACGCAGATCCACGACATCGGCCTGCGCAAGGTCGAGTTCTGGGTCGCTCCGGATGGCGGCGACGGAGATCCGATCCTGGTCGACATCGATGAGTGCCCGCCGGAGTACGGCGCCACCTACCTGTGGCACGTCTTCTGGAACACGCTCGACGTGGACGTCTACGGCGACCCGATCTACCCCGACGGCGAGTACGGGGTGATCGTCATCGCCGAGGACCTCGAGGGGAACCGCGAGGAGCTTCCGACCGAGTTCCCGACGGTCTGGGTCGACAACGAGGCGCCCGAGGCGACCGCGGATGCCGACGCCCTGACCGAGACGGTCGAGGACGTCTACGACCCGCCGGCCGAGCGCAACGGAGCGGTGCAGCTCTTCGCCCGCACCGAGAGCGAGCGCGACGACGATCGGGTTCTCTTCTACGTCAAGCGTGCCCGTGACCTGAACATGACCGAGTCGTACTGGATGCCGGATGAGGGCATCGACGACAGCGATATCAACCCCGACTGGACGCGGCCGTTCGTCTTCGACTGGGATCTGAATGCGGCCACGCTGCCCGACGATCCGACGACGCCGCCGCTGCCGATCGGCGAGGAGTTCCACATCGTGGCCGTGGGCCAGGACTTCCTGGGCAACGTCGAGGACGTCACCGAGGTCTTCGACGACGGCCGCTACGTGACGATGGAGATCGTGGACAATATGGGTCCCGTCCCGACGATCACCCAGGTGACGCGGGAGACGGGTGACGATACGCCGGTGATGTATCCGCACCTGATGGATGCGGTACATGCCCGGGACTTCAACCAGCTGCACGCGCAGCTCCTCGATGCGGATACCGACGCCGAGAAGGTCGAGTTCATGTTCATGCCGGAGGGCGGGACGGAGCCGACGCTGATCGACGCCGACATCTCGCAGGACGTCGAGGACAGCTACGCGTGGAACTGCTACAGCTGGGATCTCAGCGCGCTGGCGCCGGGCAACTACCTGGTCTGGGCCCGCGGCTGGGACGACGTGGGCAACTACGCCGACGGCCCGCAGTTCACGCTGGTGGTCGACTACACGCCGCCGGAGTACGCGGTGCAGACCCCGTACGACGGCATGAAGGAGTGCCCGTTCGAGTATGCCGAGGGCGACTCGGTCTACTACGAGCTGATCTTCACGACGACCGACGTCGACATCTGGGACGACTCGATTGCCTGGGAGGTCAAGCGGGCGCAGGATCCGGACGACGACGACTACTGGAGCGCCATCGACACGGACATCCTCTTCGATGCCGACAGTGGCGCGTACGCCGGCGCCTGGAACGTGAGCGACATGATTACGGGCCTCTATGACGTGCGGCTGACCGTGTGGGACGTCGCCGGCAACGAGATGCAGATGATCGTGGCGCAGAACATGATCTGGGATGGCGCGCGCCCGACCGTGGATCTGACGCGCATCGACGTCGAGGGCGAGATGGTCTATCCGGTCCACGATCCGGTGGACATCAGCGTCGGCGACGTGGTCACGCTGTACGCGACCGCGGAGGACGACGAGGATGCGTTGCCGGACGACTTCGAGACCGGGATCAGCTCGCTGGTCTTCGAGGCGCGGCGTACGACGGGCGACCAAACCGACTGGTTCGACCTGGGCGTCTGGACCGCGCCGGAGGGGACGATCTTCACCGAGGTGACCCACTCGATCGACTGGAACACCAGCGGTCTGCTCGAGGGCACCTACGAGGTCCGCGTCTGGGCGGCCGACGAGCTGTGCAACGAGCTGCCGAGCGGAGCGGTCCCGGTGGGCATCTTCGACATCGAGCCGCCGCGCGCTCGGATCTGCGGTGTCCAACCGTGGCATCTGCCGCACGGCGACGATCCGGAGAGCTACGTCGACATCTACGGCTGTGCGTACTGCGACACGCAGATCGCGGAGGTCCAGTTCCAGTACAGCACGGATGAAGGCGAGACCTGGATCCCGATCGGCATCACCTACGATGTCGAGGCCGACGGCGGTATGGACGAGGAGATGTGCGACCTGTGGTACACCACGATGAGCCTCGACAGCCTCGGCGTGGGCGCGCAGATGCATCTGCGGGCGATGGCCATGGACAGTGACGAGAACCAGGACGAGAACCCGCCGACCTGGCTGGTGGAGGTCATCGAGAATGCCCACGGGTATCTGGAGCTCGTGAGCGTCGAGGATCTCGGCGCGATCGACGATCCGGTGCTGACTGTGATCGGCGGCTCCGAGGACTGCTCGATGCTGGTCGAGGTCCAGATGGCCGACGCCACGCAGGTGCCGCACGTGATGTGGGTCGAGCCCGACCCGATCGATGACGGCGGTGACCCCGAGTGCATCGAGATGACGCAGATGATCGACGACCCGACCAAGTGGCGCGGGGCGTTCGATATGGAGGATAGCGACTGCGGCCAGTTCACGGTCTTCGCCAACGCGCTGAGCGACGGCATGATCGATCTGCACTGGACGCACACCTGGTCGTACGAGGTGACGGACGAGCTCGGAACCAACGGCGTCGTCATGACGCCGGGCTACGTGGCCGACGTTCCGGACACGACCTACTACCTCTACGGCACGGCGATGGTGCCGCCGGGCAGCGGTGGCATGAGCGGTTGCCTGCTGGTCGCGCCGGCGCAGATGCCGATGCTCAATGCCGACGAGCAGACGGCCCTCTCGCCGCTGGACCGGACGAGCTACCACATCGGCATGATCTGCGACTACGACGCGCCGGGCGCCGGCTTCTGGATGACCGCCTCGATCGAGTACGACGATGCGGCGCTTCTGGCAGCCTGCGACGGCGACTCGGCGCTGGCGGCCGAGAAGGAGATGCTGCTGACGGTGCGGCGCTTCGACACCTACGATGACGAAGCCTGGACCGCCAAGTACATCGAGCAGGTCACGGTCGATCCCGAGAACAACAAGGTGACCTTCGTGATCACCGATACGGACGACTACGAGGAGAACGTCTACGCGCTCTTCGCGCCGGCCTGGGGCGGTCCCGTCGTGGTGCGCAGCTTCACGCCGGACAGCCCGTACGCGGGACGCTGGAACTACACGAATCGTGCGCCGGTCATCGTCGCTGACTTGAACGGCGAGTACGGGAACCCGGAGGACGACTACATCGACGAGGAGTCGATCGAGGTCTGGATCGACGGGAACCTGGTGGCGACCGAATCGTGGGTCCAGGGCGATGGCGACGGTGGCGATCTCGACATCGAGGAGAAGAACGAAGCGGAGACGATGTACCAGATCATCTACACCCACGCCACCGAGCGCGAGTGGTGGCTGGAAGAGGGCTGGCACACGCTGAACATCCGCTTCAAGAACCATGATGGCGATCATGGCGACGACTGGGCCTGGAACGAGCTGATTTCCAGCGCGCCGGGGGCTCGCTTCTACGTGGATGCGACCCCGCCGACGCTCGAGTTCTGGAGCGGCTGGACCGACAACCCGGTCTTCGACAATCAGGGCGCCTACGAGATCGAGGGCTACCTCAACCCGACCAACGACTACGACTACCTGACGGCCTTCGTCTACGATGCGGGCGCCGGCCCGGTCGTCTGCCCGACGGTGGTCGACGAGGATGATGACGACGACCTCTTCGGGATGAAGTACGACCTGTGGCTGGTGCAGCAGGACGAGGACGACGAGCGTGAGATCGACGAGATCGAGGACCGCATGCTGCTCCATACGGGTACGTGCGACGAGCTCTTCCTGGATCCGCCGCTGGTGAGCAGCGATCCGGAGCTCGCGGCCTACATGCCGGACGACACGCTGCTGGTCGGCCTGCCGACCGTGGGCGGCGGCCACGGCATCTCGGATGGTGACATCCTGGAGGTCGTCATCTACTCCGAGAAGCACATGGAGGACTGGATCGAGGGCTTCGACTGTCAGACCGACATCGTCTACATCGACGGCGACACGCTGTCGGTCTACGTCGACTGCTTCTTCGATCTGGACAACCGGGTCCATGTCTACGATCGCGGGATCATGGACTGGGCCGGGAACTATGGCAGTGAGTACATCGAGGCGCGCTTCGTGGTCGACATGACCCCGCCGAGCGTCGAGCTGGTTACGCCTGCGGGCGGCCAGGTCGAGCCGGGCGAGGAGTTCTGCTTCGAGGTCGCGCTGGATGACGGAGGCGCCGGTGTCGAGAGCGCCAGCCTGATGCTGGTCGACGCCGACGGGACGGAGATCGAGATTACCGAGTACACGCTCGATGATGACGGTCTGAGCGGTTGCATCGAGGGCGGGCTGGCTACCGGCAACTACTCGCTGGTGGTCGAAGTCGCGGATATGACCGGCAACACGGCTACGATCAACGTGCCGCTGGCGGTGCAGTCGGCCGTTCTCGCGGTGGACAACGCGCACCTGGTGCCGAACCCGTACAACCCGAACGAGTATGAGGCCAGCGTCTGCTTCGACCTCAGCCGCAACGCGGACGTGACGATCCGGGTCTTCGACTTCGCCGGTGAGCACGTCAGCACGAACCACCTCGGCATGCGTCCGGCTGGTGTCTATGAGGTGCCGTGGAACGCCACGACCGCCAACGGAACGGCTCTGGCGAACGGCGCCTACATGATCCGGATCGAGGCCGAGGACGGCTCGGGCACCAAGGCGGCGACGGTCAAGGCGGTCGTCTGGCGTGAGTAAGTCGCATGGGAGCGGGGCCGGACACCGGGTCCGGCCCCGCTGCAACCCGTCCTCTACAGAGACGGTCGGTAGATGGTTCTGAGCGACCATACGCTTCAACGAAGGAGGTAAGAAGATGTCGAGAGGGAGTAGGGGGGTCACGTTCTGGGCTCTGCTCCTCGTCCTGGGACTCTTCCTGGCCGCGCCGGGAGTGGTGTCGGCCGGGGACAGTTCGAACAACCATGCGCTGCCCTACTTGCGCATGGGTGTCGGCACCCGCGCGCTCGGCATGGGTGGGGCCTATGTGGCAGCCGGGAACGACGCCACGGTGGGCTATTGGAATCCTGCTGGGCTGGCGTGGGGCTGGGGCACGCAGATCTCGGGCATGTACGCGCTGGGGATGTCGGATGATCGCCGCATGGAGTTCGTGACCGCCTCGCATCAGTTCGACTGGGGCGCGCTGGGCGGCAGCTTCGTCGGCGCCGGCATGAAGGATATCGAGGGGTACGACATCGAAGGCAACCCGACGGGGAACTTCAACTACGGCGACTGGGCGTTGATGGCCCACGGAGCCTACGCCGTCAACTACGTCTCGGTGGGCGCGACGTTCAAGTACCTGCATCAGGGACTGGACGCCGACGTCGCGGAGGACGGTGTGGACGGTTTCGGTTTCGACATCGGCGCGACGGCCAAGCCGTGGCAATGGCTGTCCCTGGGAGTGGCTCTGCGCGATCTGGCGACCGAGATCGGGAGTGACGAGGAGGCCAACAATGTGCCGATGAATCTGCGTCTCGGCACGGCGATCAAGCCGTTCTGCGGCCTGACGATGGCCTTCGACCTCGACCATGTCGAGGATGCCGACGATCTGCAGTGGCACGCGGGGACCGAGTTCGCCTTCCCGGTTTCCGAGGATATCGGCGCGGCGATGCGCCTGGGGCTGAATGACGGGGATCTGACCGCCGGCCTGGGTGTAGGCGTCAAGATGGTGACGTTCAACTACGCCTTCATTGACGAGCCGGAAGACTTCATGGGCTCGAGTCATCGGATCGGCGTCACGCTGAACTTTGGCCAGAAGCCGGGGACCTGCGCGCGCCCTTTTGCGGGTGCGCCGCGCAGCGGGGATGCGGATCTTGACGGGATCGCAGACGGCGACGATGCCTGTCCGGGCGCGGCAGAGGACTTCGACGGCTTCGAGGATAGCGACGGCTGTCCGGATGTGGACAACGACGGCGATGGCGTCTACGACGTCAACGACGACTGCCCGAATCGTGCCGAGGACTTCGACGGCTACCAGGACATGGATGGCTGCCCCGACGTGGATAACGACGGGGACGGGGTGATGGACGCCCAGGACAAGTGCCCGAATGCGGCCGAGACAATCAACGGCATGGACGACGACGACGGCTGCCCCGATGACATGCCGGCCGAGCTGCGGGTGGCGAACATCAACTTCAAGTTCGATTCGGCGGAGTTCTCGGGGGCCGATCCACTGCCCGTGCTCGAAGACATTGCCAAGCTGATGAAGAAGAACCCGGAGATGAGGATCAAGGTCGTGGGGCACACGGACAACGTGGGGGACGCCGGCTACAACAAGCGACTCTCCCTGCGCCGGGCCCAGGCGGTGAAGACCTATCTGGAGGAGAAGGGCATCGCCGGCGACCGGATGCTGATCGAGGGGCGTGGTGAGGAGCACCCGATCGCTTCGAACGACACCGACATGGGTCGGGCGCGGAATCGGAGGATCGAGTTCCACATCGCCAACTAGGTCCGGAGGGGGTGCCGGGCGAATCCCGGCGGATGTCGGCAGCGCCAGCCTGGCCCGCGGCGACGGTCCGCCACCGCCGCGCGGATGGCCCGGGACCCGAGAGCAGACTCCTTCGTTGAACGAATCACGGGGTGCAGCGGCTTGCGGCCGCGGCACCCCGCTGCGTTTTGTGGCCGCACGGGGGTAGGGATGCGCAACGATGAAGACCCGGGACGGGAGCCTCGGGAGGGCGAGGAGGTCGAGTGGCTGGATCTCCATCCGGTCTTCGATGCGCCCGATGAGGCGACGGCGATCCACGTGCGCGCGCTGCTGCGCGGAGGGGGCATCGAGGCACGGATCCGCTCGAAGCAGATCCCGGGCTTCGACGGTGCCTACGCGATGGCGCTCGGCTATTGGGGCCAGGTGATGGTGCCGCGTCGGGAGGTGATTCGCGCCAAGGCTTTGCTCGAGCCGCTGCTGCGCGAGATCGAGAGGGCGCAGCAGGACGAGTCGGGCGAAGAGGAGACCGAATAGGACGGCCCGGTGCACGAGAGGGGGCCCGTGGGGCGAGGCGTTTCGCTCTGGACAGCCGGGGGGCACGCCGTGCATACTTGATCGGTTCCCGTGCGGAAGCCGCAAGGGGAACGCCTAGAGGATCTCCTTCGGGACAGGGTGAGATTCCCAACCGGCGGTGAGAGCCCGCGAATCCCGGGGCAGCTCGGGACCGATTCCGTGGAATTCGGAAGCCGACCGTAGAGTCTGGATGGGAGAAGGAGAGGCCCTGCAGGCCCGCCACGGGCCTCTGAGAGCCGCAGGGACCGGCGCCCGGGGAGCGCGTCGGAATCCGGCGGCGGATCAGACCGGGCGTGGAGTCCGACGCGCGGGCGTCGGGATCCGGCCGGATCGGAGCCTCGCCACGTCTCACCCGATTTCCGGGGCCGACGGGGCGCTTTTTTGTGCCCAGAGGCGAAGCCGAGGCGGACGGTTGGAATCGGACCTGGGTCACGACGCGCGCTGGATGAAGGTGGCGCTGAGCGCGGCGCGCCTCGGATGCGGTTGGACGCACCCGAATCCGCGGGTGGGCGCCGTCGCCGTACGAGACGGCCGCCTGGTGGGCATCGGGTCCCATCTGCGCTTCGGTGCTGAGCACGCCGAAGCGCATCTGATCCGCCACGCCCCGGCGGAGCGCGTGCGAGGCGCGACGCTGTATGTCACGCTGGAACCCTGCTGCCACCAGGGGCAAACTCCGCCCTGCACGCGCGCGATCCGTGCGGCGGGGTTCTCGCGCGTAGTCTCGGCGGTCGGGGATCCTGCGCCCCACGTGTGTGGAGGCGGCTTTGCAGAACTGCGGGGGGCGGGAATCGAGGTCGCCGCGGGGATCCGTGCGGCGGAGGCCCTCCGGCTCAACGCGCCCTACTTCTGGCGGCAGCGCTGCGAGCGCTCCTTCGTGACGCTCAAGATGGCCAGCTCCCTGGACGGGCGGCTGGCAACCGCGGATGGGTCGAGTCGCTGGATCAGCTCCGCGGCGGCACGGGAGCGGGTACAACAGTGGCGCGCGGGCTGCGATGCCCTGCTGGTCGGGGGGGGCACCTTTGCCGCCGATCGGCCGCGCCTGACGGCACGCCCGCGACGGGATCCCCTGCGGCGTCTGCGCCGCCGCGTCCCCGGCGCGCAGGAGCAGTGGCCCCACCAGCCGGCACGCATCGTAGTCGATTCGCGGGCGTCGATCGCCGTCCACGATGCGCTCCTGGGACACGTTCTGGCACATCCGGGCGCGCCCTGGGTCGTGGCGTGTGGCGCAGAGGCTCCCCGGGAAGCCGTCAGAGCGCTGGAGAGCGCCGGTCTGCGGGTCTGGCGTTGTCCGCATCCCAGCGGCGGCGCGCGCGTCGATCTGGTGGCGCTGCTGCAGCGCACCGCGAGCGAGGGCTGGATGGACGTGATGGTCGAGGGAGGAGCGGGGCTGGCCAGTGCACTGCTCGCCGCGGATCTGGTCGATCGCTTGCGCCTCTTCCTGGCGCCGATCCTGCTGGGCGGCCCGCGGACCTGGTTGGGAGATCTCGGGGTGGAGACGTTGCAGAGGGCGCGCCGGACGGGCCGTCCGCTGACCCAGCGCATCGGCCGCGATCTGCTGATCACAACCCTGCTCCCGCCGGCGGTCCGGCGCCTGCAGGAGCTGCGAGAGGATCCGATCCTGGCATGTTCACCGGGCTGATCGAAGAGCTGGCCGCATTGCTGGATGTCGATCCGTTTCCGGGCGGGCGACGCCTTCGCGTCCGCTCGCGGTTCGCACCCGAGGGGCTGGCGCCCGGCGATTCGGTGGCGCTGGATGGCATCTGCCTGACGGTGGAGCGCTGCGAGGCTCGCTCCGGAACATTTACGGCGGCCGCCGTGGAGGAGACGCTGCGGCGCACGACCGCCGGAGCCTGGCGCCGGGGACGCACGCTCCACCTCGAGCGGGCCCTGGCTGCCCATGCGCGCCTCGGCGGGCATCTGGTGCAGGGCCATGTCGACGGGATCGGACGTGTCGTGCGGGCGGGACGCATGGGAGGCGAGTTCGTCCTCCATCTGACGCTCCCGGCCGAGCTGCGCCGCTACGTGGTACAGAAGGGATCGATCGCCATCGACGGTATCAGCCTGACGGTGGCCGAGGCGCGGCGCGATCGCTGCCATGTCCATCTGATCCCGGAAACGCTGGCGCGCACGCGCGTCGGCTCGTATCGGCCCGGGGAGCGCGTCAATCTGGAGGTCGACCTGATCGCCAAGTACGTCGAAGCGCTGATCGGTCGGCGGGGAGAACGGAGGTAGCGAGTCGTGGCAGAGAGGCAGGCAGAGCATCCCGCGCCGGGGAAGGACGAATCCTCGCAGGCGCAGAACGGATCATCGCGGGGGAAGCACGATTCATTGCGGCAGCAGGTACGCTCCGGGGCCTTCGATGGGGTAGAGGACGCCATCGCCGCCATCCGCGCGGGACGGATGATCCTGGTGGTCGACGACGCCGACCGAGAGAACGAGGGGGATCTGATCTGCGCGGCGGAGAAGGCCGACGCGGCCACGATCAACTTCATGGCCACCCATGGTCGCGGGCTGGTCTGCGTATCGATGACCGAGGCGCGGCTGCGCGAGCTGGACTTGCCGCCGATGGTCTCGCGCAACACGGCCAAGATGCAGACCCCCTTCACGGTCTCCGTGGATGCGGCCGAGGGCACCACGACCGGCATCTCGGCCCACGATCGCGCCCGCACGATCGAAGTGCTCCTCGATCCGGCGAGCCGTCCGGAGGACTTGGCGCGACCGGGTCACATCTTTCCCCTGCGGGCCGCGCCGGGGGGCGTCCTGCGCCGGGCGGGGCATACCGAGGCGGCCTGCGACCTGGCACGCCTGGCCGGCCTGCGACCGGCCGGGGTGCTCTGCGAAGTGATGGGCGAGGATGGCTCGATGGCCCGCCTCCCGGAGCTGCGCCGCCTGGCGCATCGCTTCGATCTGCCGATCATCTCCGTGGCCGCGCTGATCGCCTACCGCAGACGCCATGAGAGCCTGGTCACGCGTCTCTCGGACGCCGACTTCCCCACGCCGTTCGGTCGCTTTCGGATCCATACCTTCGAGAGCCAGGTCGACGGCGCGCACCACCTGGCGCTCGTGCAGGGGGAGATCACGGCCGAGCGGCCCGTGCTCGTGCGTGTGCATTCGGAGTGCCTCACCGGTGACGCGCTCTTCAGCCTGCGCTGTGACTGTGGGGCCCAGTTGAGCATGGCCCTCGAGCGGATCGGACGGGAGGGCGGCATCCTGCTCTACATGCGACAGGAGGGGCGTGGCATCGGGCTGGCCAACAAGCTGCGCGCCTACGAACTGCAGGATGGGGGACTCGACACGGTCGAGGCCAACGTGCATCTGGGGTTCGCTCCCGACCAGCGGGACTATGGGATCGGAGCCCAAATCCTGGTGGCGCTCGGCTGTCGGCGCATCCGGCTGCTGACCAACAACCCCGCCAAGCGCGTGGGGCTGGGCGGGCACGGTCTGGAGGTCGTCGAGCAGCTGCCGATCGTCGCCCAGCCGACGCCCTTCAATCGTCGCTATCTGGATGTCAAGCGGCAGAAGCTCGGCCACTGTCTCGATTTCGCCGCTGAGGTGGCGGGAGCGGGCGCGCCGGCGGACGGAGAGGAGGAACGAGATGGTGCGTGAGTTCGTAGCCCCGCTCGATGCGCGGGGGATGCAGGTCTGCCTGGTCGCGAGCCGCTACGGGCGCGTCGTGACCGATCGCCTGGTCGCCGGCGCGCGGGAGTGCCTCACCCAGCATGGCTGCCGCGAAGAAGAGATCGACCTCTACTGGGTGCCGGGCTCCTTCGAGCTGTCGCTCGTGGCGCGGCAGAAGGCGGCCACGGGCCGCTACGATCTGATCCTGGCCCTGGGATGCATCATCCGGGGCGATACGACGCACTTCGACTACATCGCCAAGGAGGTCAGCCGGGGCGTGGCGCAGGTCGGCTGGGAGACCGGTGTGCCGGCGATCTTCGGCGTGATCACGGCCGAGACGCTCGAGCAGGCGGTCGAGCGTAGCGGCGTGAAGGGCGGGGGCCGCGGATGGGAAGCCGCGCAAGCCGGGATCGAGATGGTGCACCTGCTGAGCGAGATCCCGCCGGCGAGCCCCGGCGCGTCCGGTACCCCGTCTCGATCCAAGGCGACGCCGCGACGCAAGACGTCCAAGCTCCGCAAGACGACGCCCCGCGGCAAGACGCCGGCGCGACGTACGACGCCTGCCCGCCGCAGGACGACCGCCCGGCGCGGCGCGAAGCGCGGCCGGCGCTAGGGGGGGAAGGCGTGCACCAGTCCGGCGAGCTGCCCGCGCGGCGGCGGGCGGGGCGGCCGAAGGCGCGTGACGTCGTCATGCGGATCCTCTACGAGTCGTCGATCAGCGGCGACGACCCGCTGGAGATCCTCGAGCTCGTCTTCGGACGCTTTCGCTTCACCGAGGACGGGCGCGCCTACGCGGCGCGCCTGATCGAGGCCTTCCGCGCGCATCGCGATCAGATCGACGCGGTGATCGCCGCACGCCTGGAGCACTGGGACCTGCGGCGGCTGGGGGCCATCGAGCGCGCGATCCTGCGTCTGGCGGCCACGGAACTGCTGCATCTGCCCGATACGCCCGCACGGGTGGTGCTGGACGAGGCGCTGCGTCTGGCGCATCGCTACGGATCGGAGCGCAGCGCGAGCTTCGTCAACGGCGTCTGCGACCCGATCGCGCGCGACACCCGCGCGCGGGAGCTGGAGGCGCGGACGCCCCACGAGGGCCGGGCTTGATCCCCTAACTCTTTGTGAGTCTGTGTGTTGACGCTATCGGCGCCCTGTGCTACGGTGCGGCGGCGGCGCGTCGGGAGTCCCGATTGCGGCGGCCGAGCCGCGGCGGGACGGGGTCGGCCGCGGGGGCGGCGATGCGCAGTACCTTCCGGTGCGCGCGACGGCGTGACTGGAGGTCATCGGCGGAGCGGACGAATGCGGTCTTCGACACCCGAGCACTGGGAACGCTACTGGCGCGCCCACCGGCGTGTGGAGGAGACCTACGACAACGAGGAGCGACTCCTCGCGCAGCTGCGGGATCTGCCGCTGCCCGGGCGAACCGTCTTGGAGGTGGGGGCCGGCAGCGGGCGCGACAGCCTGGAGATCGCTGCGCGCGGCGCGCGCGTTGTACTGGTGGACTACGTAATGGAGTCGTTCGCGGTGGTCCGCGGGGTGGCGGCCGAGGCCGGGGTCGAGCTGCACTGCGTCTGCTGTGACGCCCGGGCGCTGCCGTTTCGCGAAGGGAGCTTCGATCTTGTGTTCCATCAGGGCGTGCTGGAGCATTTCCGGGATCCGATGCCGCTGCTGCGGGAGAACTATCGGGTCACGCGGCCCGGGGGACACTGCCTCGTCGACGTACCGCAGCGATATCATCCGTACACGCTGATCAAGCATCTGCTGATTGCGCTGAATCTCTGGTTCGCGGGGTGGGAGACGGAGTTCTCGCCCGCCAGCTTGCGGCGCGTTCTGCGCGCGTGCGGCTACGAGATCGTGCGGGTCGGTGGCGACTGGATGGTGCCCGGCTTCGCCTACCGCAGCCTGCGGTACGTCCTGCGCCAATGGGGCATCGCGCGACTGCCGAAGTACCCGCGCGAGCTGCCGCTGCTGGGCGCGGCGCTGCGCCGTCTGCGGGCCTGGGTGCGCCGGCGGCGGATCGGTCCCTGGACGTTTGCGATGGTCAATGTACTCGGACGGCGCCCCTCGGCGCCCTAGTTCGGATGCGCCTCGCCCAGCGCGAGCGGGGCGCGGGGAGCGGTGATTGGACGATCGGCGCCGGCAGTTCCTGGTCATTAGCTACCGAGACATCCGCCATCCCGAGTTCGGGGGGGCCGAGATCATCATCTACGAGATCTTCCGGCGCTTCGCGGCTGGTGGGCACTCGGTGCGCTTCATCACCGGCCACTGGCGGGGCGCGCCGCGGGAAGAGACCATCGAGGGGATGCGGATCTCCCGCGTGGGGAATCAATACACCTTCAACTTCCTGGCGCCCCTGAAGATGCGAGAGATCCTAGGGCGCGAGCCGGTGGACCTGATCGTCGAGGACATCAACAAGATCCCCTTCTTCAGTCCCTTCTGGCAGAAGCGCGCCCCGGTGCTCGGTGTGGTGCCCCACCTCTTCGGGACGACGGTCTTCCAGCAGGCCCCCTTCCCGCTGGCGCTCTACGTCTACCTCTACGAGCGACTGATCCCGCGCGTCTATCGGAACTGCCGCTTCTCGGTCCTCTCGAACACGACGCGGGAGGACCTGATCGGGCGGGGGATCGCACCGCAGCGCCTGCATCTGATCCGCGCCGGCATCGATCACGACTACTACGTGCCACCCCAGCGGGAGGCCCCGCCGGGGCCGGTGATGCTCTACCTGGGCCGCATCAAGAAGTACAAGCGCATCGACCTGGTGATCGAGGCGCTCCCGTCGATTCTCGAGGCGGTTCCGCAGGCCGAGTATTGGATCGTGGGCGAGGGGGACCACCGCGCGGCCCTCGAGGCGCAGGTGGAAGCGGCCGGCCTACGGAATCATGTCCGCTTCCTCGGGTTCCAGGAGGGAGCCGCGAAGCTGGAGACGCTTTACCGCACGCGCGTCCTCGTTTACACCTCTCCCAAGGAGGGGTGGGGGCTCTCGGTGATCGAAGCCGGCGCTCTGGGGATCCCGTGCGTGGCAAGCGACGCCCCGGGGCTGCGCGAATCGGTGCGTGATGGGGAGACCGGCTATCTGGTTCCCCATGGCGATGTCGCCGGTCTCGCCGCGCGGCTGATCCCGCTGCTGCGGGACGACGCGCTCTGGTCGCGCATGGGGCGCGCGGCGATCGACTGGGCGGCGGGCTACCATTGGGATCGCTCCGCCGAGGAGACCTTCGCCCTGGCCGAGCGGATCATCGGCGAGTGGGGCCGATCGAGGAGCTGAGATGAACTGGCTCAAGCGATGGGGCCGCGACCCGGTCTTCTGGGGTGGCGCGCTCGTGGTGCTGGTGACGCAGGTCGTCTATCTGATGACCCTCAACGTCAGCTGCCCCTTCTGGGACAGCGGCGAGTTCATCGCCACTTCCTACGTCCTGGGGATCCCGCACCCGCCGGGCACTCCGCTCTACGTCCTGATCGGACGGCTCTTCACGCTGATCCCGATCGCATCGGTGGCGGCGCGCGTCAACTACCTCTCGGCGCTGGCCTCGACGCTGGCCGCGCTCTTCACCTACCTCGTGGTCATCGGTCTGGCGCGGCGCTGGCTGCGGCGACCCGAAAACGGCACCGATCGACTGATCGCCATCGGGGGCGGACTGGTGGCGGCGTTCTTCACCGCCTTCGGGCGGACCTTCTGGGACAACGCCATCGAGGCCGAGGTCTATGCGCTGAGCTCCTTCGTCATGATCCTCGCCGTCTGGCTCGCGCTGCGCTGGGAGGCTTCCGGCAGCGCGGGCCAGCGCAACAACAACCTGCTGCTACTGATCGGATTCCTGCTCTTCGTGGCGGTGGGGATCCACATGGGGTCGCTGCTCGTGGCCCCGGCGATCCTGCTCTACGTGCTCCTGGTCTCCTGGCGAGCGATCTTCCCCTGGTCGGCGTCCGCCTCGCGCACGGTGACGCTGATCGTGGCCGGGGCGGTGTTCCTGATCTGGCTGGTCACGGAATCGAGCCTGATGAATGCCGTCGTGCTGTGGGCGCTGGCGATGCTCGTGGTCGTGGCGTTCGGCTGGTGGTCGCGACTGGGACACCGAAACCTGCCGTTCTGGTTCGCGCTGCTGGCCATCGCCGGCCTGAGCGTGCAGCTCTTCATGATGGTGCGCGCCGGTCTCGACCCGCCGATCAACGAGGCCGATCCGAGCAACTGGGAGCGGCTCTGGCTGGTGCTCTCCCGCGACCAGTACCGCCCGCCGGATCCGTTCAGCGAACGCCAGGCCCCCTGGGCCGTGCAGTTCACCAAGCACTTCTGGCGCTACATCCACGACCAGTACCACCTCGGCCTCCGTCCGGCCTGGTTCTCGATGATGATCCCGTTCCTGATCGGCGGCGTGGGCGCCGCCGCGCAGTTCTGGCGGGACCGCAGGCGCTTCCTGCTCGTCGCCACCCTGGTCTTCTTCACGACCTTCTTCCTGATCTTCTATCTCAACTTCAAGGAAGACGAGGTTCGCGACCGCGACTACTTCTTCGTCGCCGGCTATCACTTCTTCACGATCTGGATCGGGCTGGGAGCGGTGGCGATCGCCCGCTGGCTGCGCGGAGACCCGCGTGAGGTCGAGGGGCAACTCCTCGAGCCTTCCGGGGGCCGGGTCTTCGGAATCGGCACGGCGGCGATCCTGGTGCTGCTGAGTCTCTTCCCAGTGCGGCACGGCTGGCACGAACACGACCGCAGCGACTTCTACGTCGCGCGCGACTACGCCTGGAACATGCTGACCCCGCTCGAGCAGGATTCGATCGTCTTCACGAATGGAGACAACGATACCTTCCCCCTCTGGTATCTGCAGGAGGTCGAGGGGATCCGGCGCGACGTGCGCGTGGTGAATCTCAGTCTGCTCAACACGCACTGGTATATCCGGCAGCTTCGCGACATCGAGCCGCGCGTGCGCATCAGCCTGAGCGAGGAGGAGATCGATCAGCTCCGGGCCTTCATGATGCCCGACGGTGAGATCATCCTGGTCAAGGATGTCATGGTCCATCACATCCTCAACGAGAACTGGGACGATCGCCCGATCTACGTGGCCGTGACGGTCCCCGAGACGATGGATCTCGAGAACCACATGATGATGGAGGGCCTCGTCTACCGGATCGTCGAGGAGGAGTACGAGGGCGAGCAGGTCGATATCGAGAAGACGATGCACAATCTGACGGAGGTCTTCGTCTACCGCGGGCTGCTCGACGAGCAGGGAGAGTACGACGAGAGCGTCTACAAGGATCGCACCGCCTCGAAGCTGGCGCAGAACTACGCTGCAGCCTACGTGCATGTCGCCCAGCGCCATCTCGAGGAGGGACGAGACGATGCGGCGCTGGATGCCCTCGAGCGGGCGCGACAGATCAACCCCTACTTCACCGGCGTGCTCTACACGCAGGGCTACCTCTGGCTGCAGAAGGAGCAGTTCGCCAAGGCCGAGGAGACCTTCCGCCGGTTGCTGGAGCTCGGGGAGCGGACCGCCGACGCGTACCGCCTGCTGGCGGCGACGCTCGAGGCGCAGGGGCGCATCCAGGAGGCCGAGGGGGTCTACCGGTCGGCGGTCGAGGAGAATCCGGACGTCTTCGAGCTGACGCAGCTCTACTTCACGCATCTCTGGACGAGCAATCGCCGCTCCGAGGCGGTGGCCGTCGTGCAGGATTGGCTCCGCCGGCACCCCGAGGACAGTGCCACACGGCGGGCCCTGCAGGACCTGCTGCGGCCCCAGGCCCCCGGGGCAGAGGCCGACTCGCAATTGGCGCCGGCGGGCTCGGAAGCGCCGGAGGGCACGGAAGCGCCGGAGGGGCGCGAATGAGCGGTCTCGGGATCTCGATCGTAATTCCGGTCTTCGACGAGGTGGACAACGTCGCCCCGCTGCACGCGCGGCTGACGGAGGTGCTCCGCGGGCTGGGACGCTCCTACGAAATCCTCTTCGTCGATGATGGGTCCCTCGATGGGACCTTCGAGCGCATCGCGGAGCTCGCGCGGGAGGATACGGCCGTGCGGGCGATCCGCTTCCGGCGCAACTTCGGCAAGGCGGCCGCGCTGGCGGTGGCCTTCCGTGAGGTGCGGGGCGAGACGATCGTCACCATGGATGGGGACCTGCAGGACGACCCGCAGGAGATCCCGGGCCTGCTGGCCGAACTCGAGCGCGGCTACGATCTGGTCTCGGGCTGGAAGCGGGAGCGGCGGGATCCCCTGAGCAAGACCTGGCCCTCACGCATCTGGAACCGCATGACCGCCTGGGCGACGGGGGTGCGGCTGCACGACTTCAATTGCGGCTTCAAGGTCTATCGGCGTGAAGTCGTCGATCATCTGCACCTTTACGGGCAGCTGCATCGCTACATCCCGGTGCTCGCCGACCGCCTGGGCTTTCGCGTCACCGAGCGGGTCGTGCGCCACCATCCGCGTCACTCGGGCCGCAGCAAGTACGGCGTCGCCCGCTTCCTCAACGGCTTCCTGGATCTGCTGACGGTGATGTTCCTGGGCTCCTCGCAGCGCAATCCGCTGCACCTCTTCGGGCGCATCGGAGTAGCGGTGCTCGGCGTGGGGCTGTTGATCGACGCCTATATGGTCGTGCTCTGGATCCTGGAGGGCGCCCTGCGCGTGCGCCCGCTGCTGATTCTGGGGATCGTGCTCTTGGTCGTCGGGATCCAGTTCATTACGATGGGGCTGTTGGCCGAGATGATTGCCAGCGCCCGGCGTCGCGACGCGGACTACCCGATTCGCGAGCGTCTGCCCTAGGGGATGGGAGTCGCGGCGCAAGAGGAGACGGCTCGTGCGCATCCTGATCACCGGCGGGGCCGGCTTCATCGGTTCGCATCTCTGCGATCACTTCCTGGCCGCGGGCCACGAGGTGATCTGCATGGACAATCTGATCACCGGTAGCGTCCAGAACATCGCCCACATTCGCGACAGCCGCTTCTCCTTCATCAAGCACGACGTCACCAACTACATCTACGTCGATGGTGCGATCGACTACGTGCTGCACTTCGCCTCTCCGGCCAGTCCGATCGACTACCTGCGCCTGCCGATTCAAACGCTCAAGGTGGGCGCCCTGGGCACGCACAAGGCGCTGGGACTCGCCAAGGAGAAGCAGGCGCGCTTCCTGCTGGCTTCCACCTCGGAGGTCTACGGCGACCCCCAGATCCATCCGCAGCCCGAGACCTACTGGGGCAACGTGAATCCGACCGGTGTGCGCGGGGTCTACGACGAGGCGAAGCGTTTCGCCGAGGCGCTGACGATGGCCTACCATCGCTACCACGGGCTCGACACGCGCATCGTGCGCATCTTCAATACATTCGGGCCCCGCATGCGCCGCGATGACGGACGTGCCGTGCCGGTCTTCATCAACCAGGCCCTGCGCGGCGAGGCGCTGACCGTCTTCGGCGACGGTCGACAGACGCGCAGCTTCGGCTACATCACCGATCTGGTACGGGGCATCGACGCGCTGATGCAGTCGGACTGCAACACGCCGGTGAACGTCGGCAATCCCCAGGAGATGACCGTCCAGGAGATGGCCGAGGCGATCATCGAGCTCGCCCAGAGCTCGAGCCAAATCGTCTATCGACCACTGCCGCAAGACGATCCGAGGGTGCGGCAGCCGGACATCGCCTTGGCCCACGAGCGCCTGCGGTGGGAACCGGAGGTGGATGTGCGCGACGCGCTGGAGAAGACGATTTCATGGTTTCGCCAGACCGTCTAGCGGAGACGCCGCCGCCCGCCGCGCGCGGCAGCGGGGCACGGGCCGCGCCGGATCCGTCGACCGCGGACCGCGCGGGTCGGATGGCGGACGATCTGCGCGCGCTGCGCTGCCTGGTCATCATTCCGACCTACAACGAGCGCGACAACATCTCCGCCCTGGTCGAGCGGGTGCTGGCCGTCTCGGAGCGGATTGAGGTGCTGGTCGTCGATGACCGCTCGCCCGACGGCACGGCGGAGGTCGTCGAGCGTCTGGCCGCCGAGCAGCCGCGCATCCATCTGCTGCGCCGCGCGGGAAAGCTGGGACTGGGCTCGGCCTACGTGACCGGCTTCCGCTATGCGCTCGCCCAGACCCGTACCGATCTGATCTTCCAGATGGATGCCGACTTCTCCCATGATCCACGCTCCCTGCCCGACTTCCTGGCCGCGGCCCGCGACGCCGACCTGGTGCTCGGCTCGCGCTATCTGCGCGGCGTGACGGTCGTCAACTGGCCCCTCTCGCGGCTCTTCCTCAGCTACGGCGCCAATCTCTACACGCGACTGATCACCGGCATGCCGTTCAAGGATGCCACCGGCGGCTTCAAATGCTTTCGACGCGAGGTGCTCGAAGCGCTCGACTGGGATCGAGTCCACAGCGACGGCTACTCCTTTCAGATCGAGACGACCTTCAAGGCCTGGCGGCAAGGCTTCCGGATCCGCGAGCTGCCGATCCTCTTCGTCGATCGACGCGTGGGCGTCTCGAAGATGAATCGCCGCATCGTCTGGGAGGCGATCTTCGTCGTCTGGCGCCTGGCGGCCGGCGCGCTCTTCCGGGG
>WJJG01000289.1 GCA_014729815.1 Candidatus Eiseniibacteriota bacterium | reverse complement strand
GAGCCGGGTAAGCCGGATCTGCGTGCGGATGACACTGGCATGCGCCGCCGCGCCGCCGCGGTAGCGTGCCAGGACGACCTCTTCGAGATCGCGGAGCAGATCCAGGTTCTGCTCGGTGATCCGCGCGGCGCGCTCCAGGTAGCGCAGCTCGTGGTAGGCGGTGGACACCCGCCGCCGCAGATCGGCGCGCAGTGTGGCATAGCGCGCCGCGCCTTCGTCGGCGGCGAGGGCCGCCACCTTGCCTCGCAAACCGAGCGTGCCGAACCAGGGGAGCGATTGGGTCAGGCCGATGCGTTGGCGCTGCGGCCCGACGCGCGTCTCCACCGCTTCGGCGAAGTAGCCGTAGGTCAGAATCGGATCGGGCAGCGTGCGCGCCGGCGCGATCCGTTCGAGCTGCGCGCGCCAGCGCTCGTGGGCGGCCGCCAGTTCCGGGTTGTGCCGCAGTGCGTAGCTCTGCATCTCGCGGAGGGTCAGGTGCCGCAGGTCGGAGGAATCCGCCTCAGAGGAAAGCCCCGAAGCAGCGGCGTGCCGTTCCGCCATCGCCGGGGCGGTGGGCGGCGCGCCAGACATCTCCCGCAGGCTTGCGGCCGCTGCCCACTGTTCCCAGGCCCGGCGCTGCGTCTGCGAAGCACACCCGGCGATCAGGAGCAGTAGGAGTGCCAGCCCGAGCGGCGATCGACTCGTTTGTGGGAGACGCGGCATGCGCCACACTCGCCTTCCGTATTGCCGCCGCGCACGAGGGCGCGCACCTCTCTACGGCTGTTCCTTCTCTTGCGGTGGATTTCCGCTGGCCCGCTGCAGCTTCTCGAGCGCCGCCTGCGGATCCGCCTCGAACGCCGGCACGCATCCCGCGCAACAGAAGCGCACCAGGCGTCCCTGGTGCACGTAGTCGACCGGAGGCCCCATACTGCCCAGTTCCGCGCCGGAGATCACGCAGTGACGCAGTGGGTAGTCGGGTCGCTGCTTCTCGATCACCGCGGCGTTGAGTTTCGCGATGAAGCCGGCCGGCTCGGCCTCGAAGGCGTTGCGGCAGCCCTCGCAGCAGAGTCGCACGAGGCGATTGCGGTAGAGCAGATTCACGGGCGGTCCCATGCTGCCGAGCTTCTGCCCGCTGACGATGCACGTGTCGATCGGGTAGATGGCCCGCTGATCCTCGATCACCGCCTCGCGCATCTTCTCCAGGTAGCGGCCCGGAGCGCTCTCGAACTCCCGGAGGCAGCTCGGGCAGCAGAAGCGCAGCTCCTGTCCCTGGTAGACGTGCGAGAGCGCGCCTTCGCCGGAGAGCGGCTCATCCGCGACCAAGCAGCGATTGAGCGGGTACGGGACGGCGGCTTCCTCTTGCTCGGCTTCGCCCGCCGCGAGGATGCCGGGGGTGAGAACCAGTGCGACCAGGAACAGGGCTGCCCGGGCCACCGGAGTCTTCTCGGTTCTCGTCATTGTCGACCTCCGATCCGAAGTTCGACGGCACGCCCGCAGGCGTCGCCGGCGGAGACGGTACTATGTCATATCCAGCATATTACGAACCTCCCGCACACGGGGGAGTTCCGCTTCGGGCAAGGGATGGGAGATCGCAGCGACGCGGACGAGCAGACGCAACTGGTTGCAAACGTATTGCATAGAGCGCTCACCCTCGACCCCGTCAGGATGGGGGCGGCCTCGCTCCGTTGCAACCACCAGCTTCCGCGCGCTCATCGGTCTCTTCTGGCGCTATGAGCGCCGCAGCGGCGCGCGCCGTCGAAGGCGGGTATCCCATCCGCGGTGACTCCTTGCGGCGTTGGGCTGCGCGGAGGCACCGTGGCTGCCAGGGTGTTCCCGTCAGCGAACGGATGGATCCTCTGACGTACTCGGCGCAGGTCGGATGATGCCGTCGGGCGGCTGGACACTGGTCGTTCTCGGAGCCTTCCTGCTGGGAGGATTCCTGGCGCATCTGACCGGTCGCCGCTCTCTCCTGCCGCGCGTGACGATCCCTCTTGCTCGGGGCGTGATCTGCGGTCCCTCGGCCCTGGACCTCATCCCGGCCGAGGTCAAGAGCTGGTTCCCCCATGGTCACGCACATGGCCCTGGCGGCAGAAGGGCGCCGCTGTGGCTCGCAGGGTGTGGTCCGGTCAGAAGCCGCATGGACGACCTGCGAGTGACAGATGAGACCCCCCCGATCGGTTCGAGAACCGCGTATGCGGCAGGCGCCAGCGCACTGCGGAGTTGGCATGCTCACTGCTGGGTGCCCAAGGGCTGGCGAGAGCGGATCGGGGGTCGAGATCCTCGAGATCGCGACCGTGCTCGACGTGACCCGCGACGTAGACCAGATGAAGATCCGCCGCTGACGCGCTTCACCTGGCTGCGGCGCGAAGGCTGGGGCTTCCACTCCCTCTGGGGATTCGCGATGTCGCTGAGGATCTACGATCACCATTCCCTGGCGGGCGAACTCGATGCCGGCGAAGGGGCCGTGCCCCTCGGGCGGATGCCGACATGTCCGAGGTCGACGTATTCGGTTTCAGTTTCGTCTACCGCTTCGAGCTCGGGTTTCCACTACGGTAGCGGCAGCTGCTTCTGGAGTGTCGTTTCACCGTAGGGTGGAACACGCTCTGGATGTCGACCCATGTCGACGTGCCGCTCGGAGACGACGAGGAGCGTCTGATCGACAACCAGTCGGCCGCTTTTCGAAACCACTGCCATCTGCTGCTCGTAGGTCTGCACCCGTGATCGGCATCGGTGAATCCGCGAGAGGGGGGAGAGAGCACGCATGCGGATCGGACCCCCAGGACCTCTGGAGCCCGCTGCCTGACAGCCGCAGCTTCCCCTTGGCGCGCGCCTAGTGGGGGGGCGAGAGGATCCGCACCAGCAGCGCCACGCCCAGCCAGCAGCCCGACAACACCACGGCGATCCACGCCACACGCCGACCGCGAGGGGAGAACGAACGGCGCCGGAGGAAGACCCCTACAGCCAGGAGGTGGACCGGAAGGGCGAAGGCGCGCAGCAGGGCTCGAACATAGGGGATCGTACCCCCTGCGGGGTGGACCTCCGCGTGCACGTCGCCATGGCTCGAGAGCAGCGCCGGAAGGGTGCCGCTCCCCACGGCGTGAAGCACGCGTGCCAGGGCCAGCAATCCGGCCCCGAGGCAGATCAGGGAGATCGCCTCGAACGCGATGCGGCGCACACGGGACTCTCGCGGAGCTCTGACGTCGCGCACGACACGCACTCCGTCTCGTCGACCGACCTGCTCGTGCTCTGCCACAGCCGATCGAGGCCCTAGCGCCGCCAGAACGACGGTCGCAGCACCACCAGCACGGTGAAGATCTCCAGCCGCCCGAGCAGCATGCAAAGGATCAGCACCCATTTCCCGCCTACCGGAATCCAGGCGTAGTTCTGCGTCGAACCCACGCCGGAGAGCCCGGGGCCGATGTTGCCGATCGTGGCGGCCACCGAGGCCACGCCGGTGGTCAGATCGCGCACGATCGCGGTCATGATCAACGAGCAGGCGACGAAGAGCCCCACGAAGAGCACGAAGAAGCCCAACACGTTGGCGATGATCTTCTCGGGCGCCGGCTCGCCGCGGATCTTGAGCGGCGCGATCAGGCGCGGCTTCACCAGCCGGGCGAGCTCGCGCCAGGCGGCCTTGAGCACGATCAGGATGCGGATCATCTTCATCCCGCCCCCCGTCGATCCCGCGCAGCCGCCCCAGAACATGAGCATCACCAGCAACAGGCCGATCGCCCGCGGCCAGATATCGAAGTCGGCCGTGCCGTAGCCGGTCGTCGTGACGATGGCCACGACCTGGAAGGCGGCATGCCGCACCAAGCCGCCGAACGATTGCAGCTTGCCCGCCTCATCGGCGACATGCTCGGCGTGCGCCGTCCACTGCCGTTCGCCGGCACGGAAATGGAGGTAGCTGTCCTGTGCCGGCGGAAGGCCCTGCAGCCAGAGCAGGAGGGCAACCAGCACTACGGCGACCAGCACCGTGCCGGCATAGAAGTGGAACTCTCGATTGCGACGCAGACTTCCCCAGTCCCCGCGGAAGAGGATGCGGTAGTGCAGCAGGAAGTTGGTGCCGGCGAGGAACATGAAGACGATCACGATCCAATCGATGTAGGCGCTGCCGTACGCGCCGATCGAGGCATTGCGCGTCGAGAAGCCGCCCGTCGCCATCGTGCCGAAGGTGTGGCAGAGAGCGTCGAAGAGGTTCATGCCGCCGAGCATGAGCAGGACCGTCTCGATGCCGGAGAGCAGGGCGTAGACGCCCCAGAGGACCTTGGCCGTCTCGGCTAGGCGCGGACGCAGCCGGTCGGCGGTCGGTCCGGGCACCTCGCCGCGAAACATCTGATACCCACCGACGCCCATGGCCGGGAAGATGGCCAGCGCCAGGGTGATGATGCCCATGCCGCCGAGCCAGTGGGTCAGACTGCGCCAGAACAGCAGGCCGCGGGGGAGCGCCTCGATGTCGGCCAGAATCGTCGCCCCGGTCGTCGTGAAGCCGCTCATGATCTCGAAGAAGGCATTCGAGAAGGCCAGTGGCAGGCTGTCCCCGCCCTGCGGGTGGGTCAGGAAGTAGACCGTCAGGGGAATCGCGCCGACCAGCGTCAGCGACGTCCATCCCAGGGTCACGATGGCGAAGCCCTCGCGCGTGCCCTGCTGCTCACTCGCCGAGCGGCCCGCGATCTGCAGCAGCGTGCCCAGCAGCAGCGCCACGAGGATCGTGGCCAGGAAGGAAGCGCTCTCGGGATGGGTCAGCGGATTCCAGGCCCCGTGCTCCCAGAGCGAGATGCCCAGCGGCACCAACAGCACGATGGCCATCAGCTGCAGGAGGCGACCGAGGGCGTAGAAGACCGCGCGCAGATTCACGTCCTAGCGCCTCCGGAAGAGCTTGGAGATCCGATCGACGTGCTTCGGTTCGGTGATCACGATCACATCATCCTCGGGTTGGATGCGTGTCTCGCCGCGGGGCAGCAGCGGGCGACCATCGCGGATCACCGCGCCGATGATCGCTTTGCGGCGCCAGGGCGCCCAGACGTCGGAGAGCGGCCCCGCGGTGATCGGGCTGTCGATCTCGGCCCGCAGCTCGAACGATTCGAGCGGCATGTCGCGCAGCTGTAGCTCCATCGCCCCGCGGCCGCGATGGATCACATCCATGATCTCCTGGGTCATCGCACGCCGGGGACTGACCACATGGCTCACGCCGATCTGGCGGAAGAGGCGGTTGTTCTGGGGCTCGTAGGAGACCGCCAGAACCTTGGGCGCGCCCTCGGAGCGCGCCAGGAGGGCGCCCATCACATTCTGTGTCGTGCTGCGCCCCGCGCCCACGAAGAGATCCGTCTTGGACACATTGACCTCCTGCAGGACCGTGCGGTCGGTCGGATCGCCTTCGATCACATCCAGACCCTGGAGCGATTCCGCCGCCGATTGTCCATCGGCCGGGTCCGGGTCGATGAGCGTCACATCCTCGATCCAGGCGCGCAGGGTTTCGCAGAGAAGCTGGACGGTCAGCCCCTGACCGGCCACCACCGCCCTGCGCACACGCCGCCGAGAGAGTCCCAGAGCGCGCAGGTACTCGGGCAGGGAGGTGAAGGGAAAGACGGTCGTCACATCGTCGCCGGGTTGCAAGCGGTCGTCCCCGGCCGGGATCCAGGTGCGTCCCCCGCGCTTGATGGCCACGGCCAGGAAGTAGTGATCGGCGGCCAGGATGTTGGGGATCTCGAGCAGCGAGCGACCGATCACCGGCATCTGATCGGTCATGATGTGCCGCGCGATGAGCACTTCGCCGTCATGATAGCCGAAGACCTCCACGGCATCCGGGATGCGTGCGATATGATCGATGATACGCACGACGAGCCGCTCGGGGTTGATGACGCGGGTGACGCCCAAGCTGGCCAGGTCGATCGGGGAATCGGGAGCGGTCAGCTCGCGGTTGCGCACGCGAGCGATGCGGGTCGGTACTCCGTACTGCTCGGCCATGCTGCACACCAGGATGTTGACCTCGTCGACCGAGGTCACGGCGATGCAGAGCTCGGCATCCCCGATGCCCGCCGACTCGAGCGACGGCGGGCTGGTGCCCATTCCGGGGATGGCGAGCACGTCCAGCTTCTCGCCGATCTGTGCGCAGCGCTGGGAGTCACGCTCGATCACGGCGATGTCGTGCTTGGCCTTGAGCAGCTGACGGGCCAGGTCGAACCCCACCGTTCCCGCCCCGACGATGATCGTCTGCACCTGCGCCTCCTTCTGCCGCGGCGCGGCGGGCCGCTTCGCCCCGCGCATGCTCCGGCGCGGGGATTCTAGGAAGAGGCGGCAGGCCGCTCAATGAAGGAAGCAGGCCGCGGCGTCGGCCGGGGGGAGCACGCGCGGATGGCCGCCAGGGGGTCGTTGGGCTGCGCGCCGTCCAGATCGGGCCCGACACCGGGCGACAAGTTACATGAGACGATCCTCGTAACTGACTTCCATCCAAAGGGCTGCATTGCATGAAGCCTGCGCCCAGGCACGTCTGCGCGCTCGGGGCCTCGTGTACGTTGCACCCCCGTGCGGGCTCCGGACTGCGGCCGCCGGCCGCGCGGATGCGACCAAGCGCGGGATTCCGTGACCCGTCTCGTCTCCCGGCGGCATTTGGCGCTCACGATCTCCTAATCTTGACCTGTCCGGGTGCAGCGGTTTCCCTTCACGATCCGGGGGGCCTCCATCGAGGGTGACCGTCGGATGGGCCGAGACGCG
>WJJG01000288.1 GCA_014729815.1 Candidatus Eiseniibacteriota bacterium | reverse complement strand
GCAGAGGCACGGGCCTTCCGCGCATACCTGCACGGGACCGAGGGGAATCCTTCCAAGGCGGAGTAGGGCCGTCTCGTGCTCCGCGCCGTGTCGCGATCCGCGCTGTGTCGCGATCGCACCGTCCCGCGATCCGCGCCGTTTCGCGATCCGCACCGTCCCGCGATCCGCACCGTCCCGCGATCCTCGCCGTCTCACGATCCGCACCGCCTCCCGATCCCGCATGACACTCCGCCTCGCCCTTGCTACTCTCCCCGCGTCCTTGTAGAGCGATCCCTGTGGATGCATGCATGTCGACGAGAAAGGAGTTCGGTATGTGGAGACCCGTCCCAGTTGCCGCCGCTCGCCTGGCGAGCCTGGCGCTCGTCGTGGCCTTCGCCGCGCTCGTGAGCGGGCCGTCTGCAGCACGTGGACAAGTCCTCGGCGCTTGCGGGACGCCCTCGGAGAACGAGGCGCCGGCCGCGCCGCAGGAGATGACCGCCGCGCCGATGTCGAATGCGCATATGCCCCTGCCGGGAGACCGAGCCATCAACTTCGAGCTGCCCGCCGTAGTCGGCGACGAGATCGAGATGATCAAGCTCTCCGACTACAACGGCTCCTGGCGTGTCGTCTGCTTCTATCCGGCCGACTTCACATTCGTGTGACCCACCGAGCTGGCCGCGGTCGCGGCCGCCGAGTCCGAGCTGGAGGAGCTGGGCGTAGAAGTCATCGCGATCAGCACCGACACCCATTTCTCCCACTGGATGTGGAAGCAGACCTCACCGACGATCAAGAACGTCTGGTTTCCCATGGCCGGCGATCCCAGCGGCAGTGTGTCGCGGGCCTACGGCGTGTGGAAGAGCGCCTCGGGCCTCAATCAGCGCGGCCGCTTCATCATCGATCCCGAGGGCGTCGTGCAGGCCGTGGAGGTCCTCGCCGAACCGGTGGGCCGCAATGTGGACGAGCTCATCCGCCAGATTCGGGCCATGCAGGCGGTGCGGGCCCATCCCGGCCAGGCGGCCCCGGCCGGGTGGACACCGGGCGAGCCGCTCATCCATACCGGCAAGGAATACATCGGCGTGTACTAATGGATTCGCGTGATTGCGCAAAGGATCACCCCGGGTGCCGAGCGCGGGGATCGACGACGGGGACGGTGCGCCCTGAGGCGATTCGGGCCGGGTGGCACGCCTCGGATGGAACGCGCTCGTCCCCCCGGTGCTGAGACGGAGCCGTGCTTCGGGCGCGTTCCATACGCCCCGTCGGACGCTCTCCCCGCTCGGCACCTCGCCGCATTCGGGAATCACGCGAAGCCACTCCGGCCGGCAGCCGGCGAGCTGTGCGTCTTTCCGTCTCGATCGGGAGGCGCGGCAGGATCTTTCGCCGCGCCTCCCGGCGATTCGCCGTACGACCATCGGGATCGAGGACGGATGCGTCACAGCCGTCGCAATTTCCCGCGAGGCTGAGCCTGCTAGGATTTCTTCTATGACTCGCCCTGCGACCGGCATGGGGAGCATCGACTGGCTCGCGCCGATCCTCTACGGCTCGGGTTTCTTCCTGCTCGGTCTCTACATCCATCTCGCCTACTACCCGATCGGCAACGTGGGAGTGGAGACCGACTTCTATGGACACGTGGCTCCCGCGGCCCGAGCTCTGTCCGCGGGGCAGTTCTCGGTACACGACTTCCCCTACAAGGGACCGCTCCACCCGCTGCTTCTGGCCGGATTCCATGAGATCTTCGATGACTGGTACCGCGCTGGAGTGCTGATCAGCTTGCTCAGCGCGGTGGTCACACTGCTGCTCGTCTATCGACTGAGCCTGCGCCACTTCGGTCGCCGTGTGGCTGCTGCGGCGACGCTGAGCCTATCCCTCCTCTACCCCTTCTTCGTGGATGCACACAAGGCAACCACGGATCATCTCTTCCTGATGCTGTCGGTGATGTGCATCGGCTTGCTGGCGACGCCCACCATCCGCCCCCCCCGGGTGTTCGTGGCGGGCATGATCGGGGCGTTGGCGTTTCTCACGAAGTACTACGGTGCCATTCTCTTGGTGGGTGCGGGTGCGGCCCTCTTGTTCGCGGGAGCATCTGCCGAGCGGTGGTGCGAGCGCTGGCGTGGATTGGGCCTCTTCGCGCTGGGATTCCTGTTGATCGGCGCCCCGTGGTTCTGGGCGTGCTGGAAGCAGACAGGACAGCTGCTCTGGACGCAGAATCTCCAGAACCTCGGCGTGGCGTTCTATGGATCGAGACTCGATCCGGACGACCCGGCGCGAGCCGTCTCTTCGGTCACGGCCTTGGTGTTCCAGGATCCGCTGCGGTTTCTCCAGGAATACGCGCGGAAGCTCTTCGCCCACCGACTCCTGGATGTCCGCCATTTGATGGGGCCGCTGGCGGGCCTACTCTCCTTGTTGGGACTCGCGCGACTGCTTCTACTCGGCGCCACCCGGCCGCAACGCGTGCTGCTGGTCTTCGGGGCGGCCTATGCCTCCCTGATGGCGGTCTGGTTCTATCTGCCGAGATTCTTCACGTTCCTGGCCGTCGTCTACTACATGCTCGCCTTTTCGCTCTTTCGGGTCCCCCGCTCCGCGCGGACCGTCGATCGACCGAGCGCGAATTCTGTGACGCGCGGGCGCTGGCGCGAAGACCTGGGATGCCGCCTCCGGCAACTGCTCGGCTGGAGAATGGGGAAGCTGCCGCCCCTCGGGACGCTCCTGCTGGGCGCGTCGTTGGTTCTGATCGCGTGGCAGAACGTAGCCTGGACCCTGCAGGTCGAGCGCGTGAACTACCAGGATCGCCCGCTCTACATCATTCCGGCCGCCGACTCCCTGCGCAGCGCCGCGGATGCGCAGCTCGAGCCGCCACCTGCCCTCATCTCGCGGCGGCCGCATCTGGCGTTCCTATCCGGCTTGCGACATCAGCGCTTCCCCGAGGCACCGCTGACCTACGAGGAGCTCCTTACGAGGGCACAACAGGCCGGCGCGCGGCATCTAGCTTACGGCATCGGGGAGTTCGGCGACCATCCCGAGCTGGCCTACCTGGCAGCATTGGACTCTCTGCCGGGAATCCGCGAGCTGTACCGCTCGGCGAAGATTCGGATCTTCGAGATTCCGCAGCAGCTCGATCTCTCCACCCTGACCGGGGGCGAGGAGATTCTGCGGACGAGGTTGCGCATCCGCGAGGCCGAGCGGGGAGAGGACGCGGCCGAGCTACTGTCGGAGCATGTGCAGCTCTCGGCCCTGCATCTGCAATGCGAGCAGTACGAGCGGGGTGTCGCCGCCGCGCTGCAGGGCCTGCGTCGGGCGCCGGAGGTTCCCCAGGCTGCGGCGACGGCCCGAGCGCTTCATCGCCTCCGCGAGGTGCTGGCCCTGAACTACATCTGCTTGAATCGGCCCGAGGAGGCCATCGCCACGCTCGAAGCGAATCTGACAGAGTCGACGCCCGCCGCCGAGGGACAGAACGCGACGACACACGAGATTCTCGGTTTGCAGTACCTGGATCTCGGGCGCATCGAACAGGCCCGAGAGCAGTTGCAGGCTGCTCTGGAAGGATATCGGCGGCTCGGGGATGCGGCCCGGAGCCGTAGCATCCAGGCCCGCTTGGACTCCCTACGACTCGCTGCGCGCACGCCGGCGGAGGCCCGCAGGCCCTGACCGGCCAGGCGGCCGCTCCCTCCGGCTACCGCATCTCGAAGGTCGCCTCCCATAAGCCGTTTCCCCAGTTGGCGGCCGGGCGATCGGGCCTCGAGCATCTGACACCCCGTCCCTCCAGCGGCTCCCTGGCAATGGTCTCCGGATGCCCTCGCGGAGACGACGGCCTCCGTGCGCGCTACCGTGGACGACGGCCTCCGTACGCACTCGCGGGGGACGACGCCTCCGTACGCGCTGGCGTGGACGACCGACTACACAGCAGCGATCGTGATTCGCGGAACCCCGGCTCGGAACGACGCCCTGGTCATCGGAACACGCATGGCCGCAGCCTCGAGCTCACCCCATCCGAATCCACTCCAACACGCACGCCACCCGCTCACGGAAGGAGAACCCCCTGGCGACACCTCGCTCCCATCCGCTATCATCCTCTCGTCACCCTGTTCTGCGGTTGATCCCCGATCGACCTTCGTTGGAGCAAGTTCCATGATCACCCCGTGGCTCCATCCCCGCCCGACGTGTGCAAGGAGGTCCCCCATGCATCGGTCTGCTCTCATTCTCGCCGCCGCGGTGTTGAGCTGGACACTGGTGTGCCCACCGCTGGTCCTGGCCGCGCCCGAAACAGACGATCCGGCACACGTTGCGGTCTCGTCGGATTCCGCAGCCGAATCGCTTCCGCAAGCGCCGACCGAGCCGGCGGCGCCGGTGGCGGATCGCCCAAACGAGGCCGCACCAAGAGCTGCTGATCCGCCGGCAGGTCTCGGATCGCGTCTCGACGCACTGCTGCACACCGAGTCCGGCCGCAAGTTCTACGAACGCACCTCGCCCGAGCTCCGGGACGATCTTCTGCGCCGTTTGGCCGCAACGCTGGAGGACGAGGAGGCCGCTCCGCCCATCCCCTCGCGTCCACCGACCCTCGGATCGGCGGCCGCGCCGCGCGTCCCATCGTATGAGATCGTCCTGCAATCGAGACGTTTCGCTCCCGAGGAGGGCGTGGCGGCGGAGCTTCGCGATCTGCGGGGCGGGCGGCATGCAATCGTACAGTTCTGGAATGCCCCGCCGGGCGGCGCCGACTGGAGCGTGGCCGGCGTACGCCTGCTCGGATACCTCCCGCATCATGCCTATCAGGCCTGGGTGCCCGCCGGAGCGATCGACGCGCTCGGGAGCTCCGCTGTGGTGCGTGCCGTGGTGCCGATCGAGCCGGCCGACCGGATCAGTCCTCACATTCGTGAGCGGGGTGTCAGCCCGTATCTGCAGAATCCGGATGGGACCGTCCGGTTGATCGTTCTCGGATACGAGGATGTGGACCGCCCCGCGCTCGTTGCCCTTCTCGAGGAATACGGCACGGTCACGGGGGTCTCACGGGCGAAGAACATGATCATGATCAGCATGTCCGCCGATCGAGTCTTCGATCTGGCCCAGGAGGATCCGATCGCCTGGATCCAGGAGGCGCCGACCGAGAACAGCATCGCGCTCGATCAGGCCAGACCCGCTGTGGGCGGTAACGACGTGCAGGCGCCCCCCTACGAGCTCGACGGATCGGGCGTGGTGCTGGCCCAGTGGGATGCCGGTTGGATCGACATCGACCACGACGACTTCAGCGGCCGCCTGACGATCTGCGATACCGGATCATCGACCCACTACCACGCCACTCATGTGGGCGGGATCATGGCCGGCGATGGCTATCTGAGCGGAGGCGTCCTGCGCGGGATCGCAATCAACTCGGATGTGCTCACCTATAGCTGGCCGGATCTCGAACTTCCCAACGAGCTCGACGATGAGACCAGCGATGCGCTCTCCCGCGGGGCCATGCTGTCGCAGAACTCATGGTGCATCGCCGTGGGTGCCATGTATGGGAACTGTTCCTGGCACGGCGACTACGACGCCTGGTCCCAGCGCTACGACGAGATCGTCAACGGAGCCCTCGGCGACGAGATCGTGCTGGTCTGCGCTTCCGCCAATGAGGAGAACGACGGCGACTGCCCACCGTACCCGTGGAACCAGCTCAGTCCTCCGATGGCGACCGCCAAGAACTCGATCTGCGTGGGCGCCGTCTATTCGGACACCTGGCTGCACACCTGCTTCTCCAGCCGGGGACCGACGGACGATGGTCGTCTCAAGCCCGATTTGGTGGCCCCGGGCGACGAGGCGCTCGATCATCCCGACTCCTGCCTGACCTATAGGGAGATCCGGTCCACGTATCCAGGGGACGATTACGAAGAGCTGGCCGGAACCTCGATGTCTGCGCCGATGGTCTCGGGGGCCGTCGGGCTGCTGCGCCAGCAATTCGACGACTTCGGATACGGCGATATCCCGCCCCATACCTACAAAGCACTGCTCGTGCAGGCTGCCATCGACCTCGGAAATCCGGGGCCCGACTACACCTACGGCCATGGGATGCTGGACATCCTCGGTGCCGCCTGGCTCCTCGAGCGCAACCACCCCAACGACGAGCTCATCCGCACGGACTTCGTGGCCGACGACGAGATCGACGACTTCTATATGACCGTACCGCCCGGGGTGTCCGAGATGCGAATCTGCCTCGCCTGGGACGACGTCGCCGGCACCCCGGGGGCCGGGCGCGAGCTGGTCAACGATCTCGACGTCTACCTGATCGCCCCCAGCGGCGCGAACTACCACGCCTACACGCCGGATCCCGACCACCCGGGAAACGACGCGGGGACCGGCTGGAACACGCGCGACAACTGCGAGGTCGTCGATGTCATGGCCCCCGAATCGGGGCAGTGGCAGGTCCGCGTCTGGGGCTGGGACATTCCCTCGGGCTCCGAGCACTACACGCTGGTCCTGCCGTACGAGGATATTCAGTGCGGCGACCAGCTCTACCATTCGACGGTCCTCGGCGCCGATCTCGACTGCGCCGGAGACGGTCTCCAGCTCTCGCGCTCCGGCATCTGCCTCGACTGCGCCGGCCACACCATCTCGGGTGACCACAGCACCGGGGACGAAGGCATCCGCATCGTCAACGAAGAGCACGTGGGGATCGAGAACTGTCACGTCACCAACTTCGAGACCGGGATCGACGTCTATTCGTCCGACAGTTGCACGATCGGCAACGATAACATCATCACGGGCAACACCACCGGAATCGCGCTGGGCCCCGGCTCGGACGCCAACGAGATCCTCGTCAGCCAGATCTACGACAATGCGCAGTATGGGATCAATGTCGACTTCTCCCATGACAACTACATTGGGGGATTTTCCGATCTCTACAACAACCACCGCTCGATCGTGATCGGCGATGGCTCGACCAACAACACGATCTTCTGGTCCTACATCCATGACAACGACTTCTACGGCATCCTGATGGGGGGCACGGGAACCGCGGCGAACCATGTCATCCAGAACGACATCCACAACAACAACTACGGCATCCGCTACTGGGCATGCGGGACCCAGAACGACATCGAAGGGGCGACTCTCGAGAACAACGACATCGGGATCTACATCAACGAGACCAGCTACCACACGCTCACCGACAACGAGGTCACGGGGAGCACCTCGTACGGCGTCCAACTGACGTCCTCGACCGACAACATCCGTCTCGAGGAAAACGTGATCTGCAGCAATGCCGTCGACATCCGGGACGATGGCAACAACAGCGGCGACGCCAATCAGTGCGCATATACCTCCATCTGGGCCGACGACGGCCAGGCGCAAGGCTGCGATTGGCAATGTAGCGGCTGCCGTCAGCCGGAGGACGACCTCGTGGTGGACGCCGATCTGACGCTGTGCGCGGGAAGCTACGAGATCCCCGATCCCGGGGGCAATGGCGTGATCAGCTTCGGCGCCGATGGCGTCGCCCTGGACGGCAACGGCGCAGAGCTGGTCGGCTCCGGCACGGGGCATGGGCTTTTCTGCGAACGGAATGACGTGCGCATCGGTGAGCTGTCGATCCAGAACTACCAGTACGGAGTCCGCCTGAGGAACGCCGAGCGCTGCACACTGCAAACCATGGACGTGCGGAACAGCGTGGCCAACGGGATCTTTCTCTCAGCCGCGCAGGATGCGTTGATCGAGAACTGCCTGTCGCGCGGCAACGGAACCTACGGCTTCAGCCTCTCGAGCTCGCACGGCAATCGTTTCGTGGACTGTACGGCCGACAGCAACTCCAAGGGCATCTATCTTGCGAGCTCGACCAGCAATGAATTCGAGGGCGCGGAGCTCAGCGCCAACACCTACGGTATCGACCTCTTCGACAGCCAGGACAACCTCTTCTGGGACGGTCTTCTCGCGGACAACGACATCAACGCGCACGAGGATGCCTCCTCCACATCCAACGAGTGGAACGCAGCTGTTGGCAACTACTGGGATGATTTTCCCTACAACGAGGGCTACCCCTACGCCTATGTCATCCCGGGACCCGGCGATGGCGTGGATTGGCATCCGGTGGGAGAGGTGATTCTGGTTCGGCCGGACGGCGCTGGAGAGTATCCCACCATCCAGGCGGCGATCGATGCCGCCGCCGATGCCGCGACCATCGAGCTGACGAACGGTGTCTTCACCGGTTCCGGCAATCGCGACCTCGACTGCGGCGGCAAGCGGCTGATGATTCGCTCCGCGGCGGGCGATCCCGATTCCTGCATCATCGACTGTCAGGGTACCCCGTCGGATCCCCATCGGGGATTCATCTTCCAAAGCGGCGAAACCAACGAGACCATGCTGGAGGGTTTCACGATCCGGAATGGCGATCAGAGCAACGACAATGGGGGCGCAATCCTCTGCCAGGAGGCCTCGCCGCTGATCCGCAACTGCCGCTTCCGCGACAACACCGCGGAGGGCGGCGGAGCGGTCTTCTGCGTCGCCGCATCCCCCACCCTGGAGTACTGCCTCCTGGACGGGAATCAGGCCACCGTCTATGGCGGCGCCCTGGCGTTGCGGGAAGGCGCCGGCCCCACGCTGGACCATCTCACCTGTGTCCTGAACGAGGCCGGCAACGTGGGGGGCGCGGTCTTCATCGGGGGAGGCAGCTCGGCACAGATACTCAGCTGCACGCTATTCCGCAACCGTGCCCCACAGGGCAGCGGCCTGTACGTGGATGAGAACGCATCGCATGCCGAATTGGAGAACGTCATCGTCAGTTTCGGTCAGACCGGGGAAGCGGTATGGGTCCTCACGGGGGGCAGCGCGAGGCTGAATTGCTGTGATATCTATGGCAACGAGGGGGGTGACTGGGTCGGGTACATCGCCTCGCAGTACGGTGTCGATGGCAATATCGCGGCCGACCCGCTCTTCTGCGACGCGACGGAGTATGACTTCACGATTCAGGACGATTCGCCCTGCGCGCCCTTCAGCCCGCCGAATCCCGAGTGCGACCTGATCGGCGCCTGGCCGGTGGGGTGTTCGGGCTTCTCGGCCATCGAGGAGCCACGGGCGATCCCGGCCACGCTCTTCCTGGCGCCATGCCGGCCCAATCCGCTGCGCGCCGGCGCGCGGATCGAGTACGGGATCCCCGCGCAGTCCGGTGATGCGCCGGTACGGCTGCGGGTCTATGACGCATCCGGTCATCTGGTCCGCACGCTGATCGACGAGACGCAGCCGCCCGGCTATCACTCGGCGGTCTGGAACGG
>WJJG01000287.1 GCA_014729815.1 Candidatus Eiseniibacteriota bacterium | reverse complement strand
GCCTGGCCGGGATCCGCGCGCCACGGCCTGCAGCTCCCCGACTCGCTGTGGAGCGAGGTCTGCGCGATCCTGGGCCACACGGCGGCCCCGCTGGGATACACGACCGCCGAGATGACCCACTACGGGCGCGACCGGTATCGGCTGCGCACCGTGGCCAGGCTCTTCGCCGACGTGCGCGGCATCCCGCGCTTCAGCGGCCGCACCGCCGAGGCCCTGGTCGGCCGCGCCGAGGATGCGGTCGGCGCGCTGCAGCGCGCCTTCCTGCTCACCGACGTCTCCGCCGCGCGCCGCCTGCCGATCCGCGACAGCAGCGGCACCGTCGCCCGTGAGCGCCTCGACGAGATGCTGCGCGACGCCTCCGTGCGCGCGGACTGGGAGACGCTTCCCCACGAGATCCGCCTCCTGGTGGCCCGCATCTACGCCGCGGCGGAGGAGGCGGCGCCCTGGCTCCGCACGGCCTGCGATCACCCGCACCTGCAGCGGACGCTCGCCGCCGTTGCCGAGCAGGCGTCGGGGGACGAAGCGATCGACTCGCTCTACGCCTTCGCCACGGCGCCCTGGCGCGAGACGCGCCTGGGCCAATACGCCTGCCGGCGACGCGCAGCGATCGACGCGTTGGGCCAGTACGATCGCGACTACCTGGCCTTCGGCGCGGTGCTCTTCGTAGCGCACGTGCAGCAGGCCCTCGCCGCATACGAGCGATCGGCGGCCGAGGGCCTGCGTGTTCCGTCCGAGATGCCCGCCCTGCGGCTCGCCACGCCCCTGGGCGAGATCCGTCTGCACGGTCCGCAAGACGATCGGATCCACGAGCCGGCCTTCCTGATCATCGATCTCGGCGGCGATGACCACTATGAAGGACGATTCGCCGTCTCGGCCGGTCCCGCATCCCCCATCGCCCTGCTGCTCGACCTCGCGGGCGACGACACCTACGCCGGGGGCGAGCGCGCGGCGGCGCTCGGCTGTGGGCTCTTCGGCCTCGGCGCGATCGTCGACCTCGCCGGCGACGACCGGTATCGGGCCCGCGAATCGGGCTTGGGCGCGGCCTGGTACGGCGCCGGCCTGCTCTGGGATCGCGCCGGCAACGATCGCTACATCCTCGAGGAGCATTGGGGCGAAGGCATGGCCACCGCCGGCGTGGGTCTGCTGCTCGAGGGCGCCGGCGACGACCACTATACCTGCGGCTACGACGCCCAGGGGCACGGCGCCACCTATGGCGCCGGGCTTCTGGTCGATGCGCGCGGCGACGATGTGTACATCGCGCGGGACGACGGCAACATCTCCGAGCTCTACCTCGGTCAGTCGGTGGCCATGTCGCAGGGCGTCGGGCAGGGTCGCCGCGCCGATCTGGGCGACGGCCACAGCCTGGCCGGCGGCTTCGGAGTGCTGGTCGACGGCGCGGGCGACGATCGCTACCAGGCCATGGCCTGGAGCCAGGGCGCCGGCTACTGGTGGGCCGTGGGGATCCTCGAGGATCTCGGCGGCAACGATCAGTACCGCAATGGCAAGTACTCGCTCGGCGCCGGGGCGCACTTCGCGATCGGCTGCCAGGTCGACCTCCTGGGAGACGATCGATACAACGTCGGCTATGGAGAGGCGGTCAATCAGTTCCAGGGCCACGCGCGTGATGGATCGATCGGCATCTCGATCGACGGCGACGGGGACGATCGCTATCGCCTCCACAGTCATTGCGGCGGTTCGGGAGACCTCGCCAGCATCGGGCTCTTCTGGGATCGGCGCGGTGCGGACCGCTACGAGATCTTCTACGACAGGCCGGCCGACCCGAACGGCTGGAACGACACGCCGCCTCTGGGCACGACCACGCGCTACGCGCCGTTCCACTCCTGGCGCGACGATCTCGGCGCCTACGGCCTCTTCCTCGACACGCAGGGCAACGATGAGTACGACTGGCCAGAAGGGCCGGCCCGCAACGACCACACCTGGCTCAGCCTGCGCGGTCGGCGGGCGCAGGGACTGGCACGCGACCTGGATCTCGGATCGTTCGCCAGCCCGACCGGAAGGGAGTGACCATGGAGCCTCACCTGAAGGTGTTGATGATCGACGCGGGCAGCGGCTTCTACCGGATTGTGCGGCACCCGCTGGGCAGCTTCTTCGGCCCGGTCGATCTGGGTCTGCATCTGGCCGGCCGGCACAACAGCCTGAACATCGGGGCCGGCATCCTGGCCGGTTCGATCCTGCCCGGATCCAATCGCCTGGTTTTCACCGGCTTCTCCCCCGCTTGGGGGGGCTTCTTCATCTCCTCGATGGGTGGAGCCGCGTTGGTCTTCGACAACCTGGGCGTCGACATGGTCTCGATCGTCGGCCGGGCGAGTTCGCCGTCTCTGCTCTATCTCAACCGTGTCCATGGCGAGGAGATCGAAGTCGCGATCGAACCGCTCGATCTGCCCCGCATCTGGCGCTCCGGACGCGAGGGGGTCTACGCCGTCATGGATGCGGCTCTGGAGAGCCACGGCGCGCGCTACGCGAACGAGCCGCGCGTACTGGCGGTTGGCCCCGCGGCCGCGACGACCGACATCGGGGCGATCGCCTCGGCCCCGGTCGCTGACGGAGCGGCGACGCCCGTCGATACGTGGGCGGGCCGCGGCGGCCTGGGCTCGAAGCTCTTGCGGGAACACGGCCTGGCGGGCGTGATCTACGGCGGCACGTTCGTCGACGAGGACTTCCGCGATCGCCGGGTGGCCGACCAGTGGTTCCAGGAGCGCTACGCGAAACGCCTGGCGGCCAAGGACTTCGAAGCCACGGTAAAGTACCGCTTCGATCCCCAATTCGCCACCGGCGGCACCTTCGGTGTCAACTACTCGACCGTCGGCGGCCGCCTGCTGGCGTTCAACTACCGTAGCATCTACTGGTCCGAAGAGCAGCGGGTGGATACTCACCGGCGATTCATCCTCGATCACTACCTGCGGCAGTTCAACGAGGAGACCATCGCATCCAAGAGCCAGAAGACCTGCGGGGAACCCTGCAGCGCGGTCTGCAAGAAGATGCGCGCCGAGTTCAAGAAGGACTACGAGCCGTACCAGGCTCTGGGACCGCTCTGCGGCGTCTTCGACCAGCGGGCCGCCGAACGCCTCACCCACCACGCCGATCGGCTCGGCTTCGACGCCATCTCGGTCGGGGGCGTCGTCGCTTGGGTGCTGGAGAACCTCTCCGAGGGTCGCCTGCAGCCCGACGAAGTCGGCGTCCGCGAGCGTCCCCACTTCGCTCCGCAGGACTTCTCGGTCGCGAGCGACTCGGAGCACAATGCCGCCCTGGGCGTCGGCGTGCTCGATGCGATCATCGCCCCCGGCGGGCTGCTGAACCTCTCCGAAGGCGCCCGGAAGCTCGCCCGCCGGCTCGCGCGAGCGCGCGGCCCGGAGCTGCTCGACACGCTGGTCTACTCGGCCTTCGCCCGCAAGGGCTGGATGGTGCCGAACCAGTACTGGAACCCGGGGGTCCTCTCACCGATGCCGATCGTGGGCAAGTACTACATGTACTACGGTCAGGACTTCGTCGCGCCTCGCGAGCTCGGCCGGCGCAACGCCGCGCGCTTCCAGGCGGAGCTGATCCTCGACAACCTGGGCACCTGTCGTTTCCACCGCGGCTGGGCGGAGGAGATGCTGCCGGAGGTCGTCGACCGGCTGTGGGAGCGCAAGGAGGCGTTCCTGCAGTCGATCCGCATGACCGCCAGCCGGATCGCCAGTCGCAACGCCTCGATCTACTGGGAGCCGCAGCGCAATCGCGACCTGGTGCGCACGTTTCTCGAGCGTCAGCGTGAGGTCGAGGAGGTTCGCGACGAGAAGCTCGATGCGTGGATCGAGCGCTTCCGGGGAGATGCGGACGAAGCCTCGCTGGACTTCTGGTTCGAGACCCTCAAGGGCACGCACGAGTCGCTGCGCGAGTTCTGACACCCAGGCCCCGCGGGCACGTCCCATTGCGCGGCGACGGGCATCACGCGGGTGCCGGGGGGCGCCGGCGCAGGCCGCGCCTAGCCGAGCAGGTCCACCAGGAACAGCGAGATCTGCGGAATGTAGGTCACCAGCAGCAGCGCCACCACCAGAATCAGCAGGAAGGGCAGTGTGGCGAAGTAGACCTCCAGGATCGGGCGGCGGAAGCGGAAGGAGGAGATGAAGAGGTTCATCCCCACCGGCGGCGTCATGTAGCCGATCTCGAGATTCGTGAGGAAGACGATGCCCAGGTGCGTCAGGTCGACACCGTAGTTCTGCGCCACCGGCACGACCAGCGGCACGACCACGATCAGCGCCGAGAAGATGTCCATCAGGCAGCCGACGATCAGCAGGAAGGCGTTGAGCGCCAGAAGGAAGCCGATCGGGCTGGTGATCAGGCCCTCGATGCCGGTCAGGATCTGCATCGGGACTTCGGCATCGATCAGATAGTTGGTCAGTCCCATGGCCGCCGCCAGGATGACCAGGATGCCGCCCACCAGCGTCATGCTCTCGCGGATCACCCCGAAGAGCCGCCGCAGCGGGATGTCGCGGTAGATGAAGACCTCGACGATCAGTGCATAGAGGGCCGTCGCGGCCGCCGCCTCGGTGACCGTCAGCTTGCCGCCGTAGATCCCACCCAGCAGCAGAAACGGCAGGGGTACCTCCCAGATCGCGCCCCGCAGCGCGGCGCCCAGCTCGCCCCAGCGGAACGTCGGGCGCGGGGACTTCCAGCGCCGCACGCGCAGTACCGCATAGACGCCCAGCAGGGCGATCAGCAGCGCCCCGGGCACGATGCCCGCCAGGAAGAGCCGATCGACCGTCGGACCGGCCAGCGGATTGGTCAGGCTCACCCCGGCCGACTGGGTGGCGACGTAGCTGTAGATGATCAGCGCCAGACTCGGCGGAAAGAGGATCCCCAGACTGCCGCCGGTGGTCAGCAGACCGAGAGAGAAGCGCGGCGAGAAGCGATCGGCGCGCAGGGCCGGCATCAGCAGACCCCCGAGGGCGATGATCGTCACCCCGCTCGCCCCGGTGAAGGCGGTGAAGACTGCACAGGCGATCATGGCCACGATCGCCAGCCCCCCGGGAATCCAGCCCACGGCCGCTCGCGTGAGCCGCACGAGGCGCTGCGGTGTGCCGGCTTCGGCGAAGAGATAGCCGGCGAACGTGAAGAGCGGAATCGAGATCAGGACCGGTGAGCCGGCCAGGCGCACCATCTCGGTGACCACCGCCGCCGAAGAGATCCCTTCCGCCGCGAATGCCACCAGTCCGACCAGCGCCAGGATCGTGAAGAGCGGTGTGCCCAGCAGCGCCGCCAGGGGAATCGCCAGCAGCCAGAAGGCGCCACCGACCTGCCATCCGGCCAGGGCCAGCAGGGCAACGACGAGCACGACCGCCGCGCGCGCCCCGATGCCGGATGGCGATCGGGTCGGGCGGCGGACGCTCGGGTCGGGGGACGATGACACGCTACGCCCCTCTCTCATCCGCCGTCGTCCTATCGGACGAGGGCTCTTGCGCGCCGCGGGTGCGGCGCTCGAGCGTGGCGAGCTGCGCATCGGGATCGAGGGCCCGCGAGGCGAAACGCGCGGCGATGACGGCGAAGCCGACGAAGATCACCGACGTCAGCACCCAGGTCGGGATCCCCAGGAAGCCGGTCGAGCCGAAGGCCGCTTCATCCAGCAGGTAGAGCCCCGCAGCGCGCGCCAGCACGGCGCATACGAGCCCCGCGATCATCGTCGTCAGGCGCAGCATCCAGAGGCGCCCGCGCTCCGGCAAGAGCCGGCTCAACACATCCATCTGGATATGCCGCAGCTGCCCCGCAGCCACCACCGCGCCGGCGAAGCCGATCCACAGGACCAGATGACGCGCCAGCGGCTCGATCCAGATTAGACCGGTCGAGAAGAAGTTCCGCAGGAGGATCTGCAACACCGCCAGGGCGAGCATGCCGAGCAGCAGGAGCGAGAGCAGGATCTGCTCGAGCCGGGCGGTGCGCGCCTCCCAGGTCGCGGGCCCCATCCGCCGGCGCAGGCGATGGCGCACCCCGAGCCAGACGGCAACCAGGAAGAAGAAGAGTGGATAGAAGCGGCCCGGCGCCATCAGCTCTGTCAGCAGATCGATCATCGCTGGCCCGATCGCCTAGGGCGTCTCGCCCGACGCCCCGCGCGCCTGCTGCAGGCCCCGCAGCAGACGATCGAGCAACTCTCGTTCGTACAGTTGGCCGGCCATCTGGTCCCACACGCGCCGGCCGACGGCCTGGAAATCGTCGCGGCTGCCGGGGCGCGGCGCCACGCGTTCGATGTTGCGTTCGACCACGACTTCGGCCGCCTCGTCGTTCTGCGCGCGCGTGGCGGCGATCAGTCGCGCGAAGATCTCGTCGGCGTTGCGCCGCAAGGCGGCCATCTGCGCCGGCGTCAGCCTGTCGAACTGCTTCTTGCTGAGCACCACCGCGCCCAGCGCGTGGGTGATCGGCAGATCGGTCATGTAGGCCAGGCGCGTGAACCACTGCAGGGACAGGCAACCGTAGGGGGTCGTATAGACGGCGTCCACGATCCCGGTCTGCAGGCTGGTCAATACGTCGGTGATGTTGAGCGGCACGGGCGAGACGCCCAGCGCATCGAGCAGGGCCTCGGCCAGAGGATCACCCTCCCAGAGCCACATCTTCTTGCCGCTCAAATCCTCCGCGGAGCGCACCGGCGCGTCGCTGAACAGGTAGACGAAACCGATTTCCGCCCAACCGAGCAGCTCGAAGCCGCGCGCGCGCAAGCGCTCTTCGAACGTGGCGTCCAGGATCTCGTGCGCCAGCGCTACTTCGTCGGCCGTGCGGAAGAGAAACGGCAGCTCCATGATGCGCAGCGCCGGCTCGATCTCGCCCAGACCGACTCCGGTCAGACCGGCGCCGTGAAGCTGTCCGGTGCGCATCTTGCGCAGGACGTCCAGATCGCTGCCATGCTGTCCGCCGGGATAGAATCTGAAGCCCACCGCCCCGTCGGTTTCCGCGCGCACGCGCTCATCGAGCTCGCGCATGAGCTTCATCCAGGTCGAGCCGTCGGGCGCGATCGTGGCGATCTTGAACTCGACATCCGGGCGTCGGGCCCGCGCCGCCTCCAGCCCCCCGCCCAGCACCGAGAGCAGGCCGGCGGCCAAGAGCAGTCCCCCGAGCCGCATACCCTGTCGGCTGCGTTCTGTCATCCTCTCGCCTCTCCTTCTCCGAGCCGCTCCGCCACCCTCTGTCAGCGCCAACCCCGCATCTGCGGTCTCGGTTTCGGTATCCTCCGCGGCGAAGCTCCGCGGCGGCGCGGCTCGGCGACATTCCGCGCCGCTGCACCGCGGCCGCGCGCCTAGAAGAGCGCCTCCCGCTCGGCCAGCAACGCATGCGCATGCTGCTGGGCCACCAGATTGATCAGCCGGACCTGCCGGCAGCACTCCGGGGGCGTAGCCAGGACGCGCTCGAGCGTCTGGACGAAGCAGGCCTCATCGAGCGCGGTGACGCAGTAGTGACGCGCGAAGAGCACGTCGTGGAAGATGAATTGCTCGCCGGCGTACTGCCGCGCCAGCGCGAACTGCTCGGCGGCCGCCTCCAGATCGCCGCCCAGCCCCAGGGGGGTGGAGGCGTGCATGACACCCTTGAGGGCATGGGGCATCCCGTAGAAGTAGCCCGGATCCAACCGGATGGCCGCGTCGGCCAGCACATGCGCGTAGGGCAGATCGGCCATCTCTCGGGGCCGGTCGAGATTGCCGAGCACATGTTTGCCGAGGCACGCGGCACTCCACATCATGATCGGCGCCAGATCCGTGGGATGGCGCTGGGCGATCTCCGCGCGCAGGGCGTCGGGACCGCGCCGCCAGGCCTCGGCGAACCAATCGATGCGCTTGAGGAATGCCAGACCCAGCTCCATTCCCTCGCGATACAGGCGCGCGGCGCGCGGGGGGTCGTCGATCTCCACGAAGGTCAGGGCGAAGGCGGCGTAAAGCTGCGTGACGATCGTCCAGGTCTCCACGCGGTCGGAATCCGCCCGGCAGAGGCCTCGGATCAGCAGGATCTGCGAGGGGATCGCTTCGCGCGCCGTGGCCACATCCCCCGAAGAGAAGGCCTCGGTCAGGGCGCCATCGATGACCGGCACCATCGTCGAGACGACCACGCGCTGCTTCGAACAGCCCGCCACGAGCAGCAGCGTGGCGAGCAGCGCCACGGCGAGGCCTGGCGGCATCTTTGGAGCACGGCGCATCGCTACCTCCCGCGTCCTTCGGGCGAGCGCAACCGATCCACTCTAGGCCCGCGGATGCACGCTGTCAAATCCGGCCCGCCCCACCGCGAGGCCCAAGGCGGCCCCGCACCGATCGGCCTCGGGCCCTGAAATCGGGAGGGCTGGGGCCGCGGCCCCGCTTGACGACACCGGGTCCGCTGGCTATAATCCCCGCCCGTCTGACGCGGTAATTCGCTCTACGCAAGCAGCTTGAAACGTGCGACGGCAGTGAGGAGTGCGACGATGATCGAAGTCCGCAACATCCAAAAGCACTTCGGCGCCACGGTGGCCCTCGACGATGTCACCTTCGACGTGGCTCGCGGCGAGGTGCTGGGCTTCCTGGGACCGAACGCCGCCGGGAAGACGACCGCCATGCGGATCATCACCTGCTACATCGCGCAGGATGCCGGCAGTGTAACCGTGGCCGGGCACGACACGCGCGAGGAGAGCATCGCCGTGCGGCAGCGGATCGGATACCTGCCCGAGAGCGCGCCGCTCTACCTCGACATGGGCGTGATCGAGTATCTGCGCTTCATCGGCCACATCCGCGGCCTCGACGATCCCCACCTGAACACGCGCCTGGCCGAGATGATCGAGGTCTGCGGTCTGCGTCGGATGTCGCACCGCACGATCGGCACCCTCTCGAAGGGCTTCCGCCAGCGCGTGGGGTTGGCGCAGACGCTGATCCACGACCCCGACGTGTTGATCCTCGATGAACCGACCTCGGGGCTCGACCCGAATCAGATCATCGAGATCCGCGAACTGATCAAGACGATCGGGCAACAGAAGACGGTGATTCTCAGCACGCACATCCTCCCGGAGGTCGAGACGACCTGCTCGCGCGTGCTGATCATCAACGAAGGCCGCATCGTCGCCAGCGGGACCCCCGGCGAGCTGACCTCGCGTGGCGAGGGAGATGCGCGCATCCATGTCACCGTCAAGGGGACCCCGGAGACGATCGAGCCGGCGCTGCGGCGCAGCGGGATCGCCACCGAGGTGCGGCTACTGGGCGCCGACGCGGGCCGCGTGCGGTACGCCATCGCTTCGGCCGAGGAGGAGCCCGAGGAGCGGCTCTTCCAGCTCGCCGTGCAGAACGACTGGGTGCTCACCGAGCTGCACCGCGAATCGTTGAGTCTCGAGGAGGTCTTTACGCGCCTGACGACACAGGATGTGACCTCCAGCTAGGCGCACGAACACGGAGACAAAGGGCCCTGGGTTCAGGGCGGACGGTCGCAGGAAAGGGCTTGGCCGATGCGCAACATGCTGACGATTGCCGGCAAGGAGCTACGCAGCTACTTCAATTCGACAATCGCCTACGTCTTCATGGTGCTCTTCCTGGTGCTCAGCTCGGTCTTCCTCTTCGAGCTGCAGAAGTTCTTCGTGATCAACCAGGCCACCCTGCGCGACTTCTTCGGCCTGGTGCCGATCATCTTCCTCTTCTTCGTGCCCGCTGTTTCGATGCGCATATGGGCCGAGGAGCAGAAGCTCGGCACGCTGGAGACGCTGATGACCCTGCCGGTGCGCGACTGGGAGGCGGTGATCGGCAAGTTCCTGGCGGCCTTTGTCTTCCTGCTGATAACGCTGGCGCTGACCTTCCCGCTGCCGATCATGGTCTCGGCGCTGGGCAATCCCGACAGCGGCGCGATCTTCTGCGGCTACCTCGGTCTGGCGCTGTTGGGGGGGTCGTACCTGGCGATCGGCCTCTGGATCTCGAGTCTCACTGAGAACCAGATCGTGGCCTTCATCAGCGCCTTCGTGATCTGCCTGGTGCTCTTCATCATCGGCGTCGACATCATCTTAACCGCGGTGCCGCGCGGGCTGGTGCCCTTCTTCAAGGGGCTCTCGCTGGGCAGTCACTTCAGTTCGATCGAGCGCGGGGTCATCGACTCCCGCGACATCATCTACTACCTGTCGATGATCGGGTTCTTCCTATTCCTCAACGTGCGCACGGTCGAGGCGCGCCGCGCCCTCTAGTCGGGCAGCGGATTCCATGGGCGCGCGGCGTCCGCGCGCGGGCGCGCAGGACGGCGCAGAGATCGGAGCCGAGGAAGAGAGGAGAGAGGAAGCATGGCGAAGAGGGTTGGCAAAGGCGGATCGACGGCCAATCTGATTGTGGGCATTCTGCTCGTGGCCGCGATCCTGGTGCTGATCAATGTGATCGCGACCAGTCGCTTCGTCCGTCTGGACCTGACCGAGCAGAAGGAGTTCACGATCTCCGATGCAACCAAGGAGATCCTGGGCGATCTGCAGGACCTCGTCACGATCACCGTCTACATGTCCGAGGATCTGCCGCCCCAACTGTCCACGCTGCGCCGGCAGATCGCCGACATCCTCGATGAGTACCGCAACTACGGGCGGGGACACGTACAGATCGACTTCGTCGATCCCGCGTCGGACCCCGCGATCGAACAGCGCCTCCGCACGCTGGGCATCCCCCAGATCACGGCGCAGACGCTGGAGCGCGATCAGTTCCAGGCGCTCAATATCTACCTGGGGATGCACATCAGCTACCTCGACCAACAGGAGGTCATCCCGGTCGTCCAGGACACCTACACGCTGGAGTACGATCTCACCTCGCGCATCCTGAAGGTCTCCCAGGACGAGGAGTATGTCGTGGGTGTGCTCAGCGGCCCGGTGGAGCACGAGCTGAGCTCGGATCTGACCAGCCTCCAGTCGATGCTCGAGGGTCAGTTCCGCGTGCGCAGCGTCTCGCTGCGCGACGGCGAGAGTGAGGTCCCCGCGGAGGTCGATGTGTTGATCGTGGCCGGTCCCGCGCGGGTGCCGGACGGGGTCAAGTACCGCCTCGACCAGTACCTGATGCGTGGCGGCAAGGCGATCTTCCTGGTCGACGAGGTGCGCATCCCGCGCGACGGCGGCCTGCAGGCGGTGCCGGTCAGCTCGGGTCTGGGCGACCTGTTGGCCCACTACGGGGTGCGCGTGCAGAAGGCCCTGGTCCTCGATCGCGTCGCCGAAACGGCCACCTTCACCAGCGGATTCGTCCGCTACACACTCCCCTACCCGTACTGGCCCAAGGCGGTGCCCGAACTGCTCAATGCCGAGAATCCGATCACCCAGCGCCTCGAATCGCTGACGCTGCCTTGGGTGGCGCCGCTGGAGCTGGACGTGCCGATCGGCGCGGGCGATCCGATCACTCGCATTCGCGAGATGGAGGCGGCCGAGGAAGAGGCGCGGCAGCAGATGGCCGAGCAGTTGGGTGTCGATCTCGCCGAAGAGGAGAGCATCGCGGACAGCCTCGCCGAGGCGGGGAACGAGGCGGAGGCGGCGGGCGACGCGCCGGACGCGGTCCCGGGAGAGCCCGCGCCCGAGGCCCCGCTGGTAGCCAGCGTGCTGGCCCGCAGCTCGCCGCAGGCCTGGACGGTCGCCGGCCGCTACGATCTCAATCCGCAGCAGCGCTTCTCGGCGATGGGCGCCCAAACGAAGTCGGAGATCCTCGCCGTGACGCTCACGGGAACGCTCGGCAGCTTCTACCGGGACCGCGAAGTGCCGCCGCTGGGACCCGAGACGGACTCCGAGCCGGAGGGCGAGGAACTGGCCGCGGCGCCGGCGGAGGAGCCGATCCTGCAGAGTCCCGAGACGCAACTCATCGTGGTCGGCAACGCCCACTTCATCACCGACAGCTTCCTGGGCCAGTTCCCGGCCAACGGGGTCTTCTTCCAGAACGCGATCGATTGGATGACGATCGGCGACTACCTGATCACGATCCGCTCGCGCGGTGCCACGGACCGACCGCTGCGTCCGCTGAGCGATACGGCCAAGTCGTTGATCAAGCTCGTCTGCATCGCCGCGGTACCGCTGCTCGTGATCATCTTCGGTTTGGTGCGCTTCACGATCCGGCGCCGCGCCTGGAGCGCGCGCGAGGTCGCCGCGCGGGACTCGTAGGATCAGGCGTTGATCGAGAGGGAGGTCCTCGACCGATGAAAGCTCGGACCACGCTCATCCTGGTGTTGGTGGCTGCCGTCCTGGCGGTCTTCGCACTGCTTACGCAACGGGCCGAGGAAGCGGGCCAACGAATCGCGGCCGGCCCGATCTTCCCCGACGCCGACTGGAACGCCGCCACCGAGATCTTCCTCCGCAGTGACGCCGACACGGTGCATCTGCGCAAGGCGGAGACGCGCTGGCACGTGGCATCGGATGACGACTACCCGGCCGACACCCTTCTGGTGCGCGGGATCTTCAACAAGCTGGAGGGCTTCGACCGCCGCCACCGCGTCTCGACCAATCCGGACATGCAGGCCACCTTCGAGGTCGCCGATACGATGGGCACCGAGGTGCTCGTGCGCGCCGCGGGGGAGCCGCTGGCGCACTTCCGCATCGGCAAGAATGGACCCGACTTCCGGAGCCAGTACGTGCGTCCCGTCGGCTCCAACGAAGTCTTCCAGATTCCCGAGTATCTCCGCTCGACCTTCGACCCGGGGCGGGCGACCTGGCGTGATCGCGGGATCTTCTCCTTCGACCGCCAGCAGGTCGCCCGTCTCGTGATCGACCCGCTCGAGGGCGAGCCCTACACGATCGAGCGCCGCGCGGAGGATGATCAGTTCCAGATCACCGCGCCGGAAACGCTCGCGGTGCAGCGCAATCCGGTCGAGTCGGCCGTGCGCACCCTCTCGAATCTGCGCTGCGACGCCTTCCCCGACACCGTGCCGAGCCTCGCGGAGGCCGAACTCGATCCGCCGCGCGCGCGGGTGGAGATCCATCTCGACGATGGGGCCCGCTACGGGCTCGACATCGGCGCGGAGGTCGAGCCGGCACGCGTCTACGTGCGGCGAGATGCGGCCGAGACGGTCTTCCTGCTCACTGCGGCGCGCCTGCGCACGTTGGTGCCCGAACTGAACACCGTACGCGAGGAAAAGCCCGCCGAGGAATCCGCCGGCTCGGACGCATCGTCCGAGGCGGCGGCCGGGGCCGCGGAGACATCATCCGGGGAGGGCGCCGCGACCGAGACGCCGTCCGCGGGGGCATCCGCGCCGCCTCCGGAAGGCGATGTGCCCGCGGACGATCAGTAGGCCACAGCCGCCACCCCCACCCGCGGCGCGGGCGCCGGGATGCGCAGCAGCCGCCGCAGGCAGGCTTCCAGCGCCGTGGCCTTGACCGGCTTGGGCAGGGTACAGACCACATTGGGCAGGAGGTCACGCCCCGGCCGCGCGGCGAGCCAGCGAGCATCGGCCGTGATCACGATCACCGGCGAGGTCGGAGCGACGCGCGCGATCTGTTCCAGAAACGGCAACAGCGCGCGGCGCGTGGCGAACAGCTCGGTCACGACCGCTCCGACGGATTGCCGCGCCAGCAGCTCCAGCGCCTCTCCCGGATCGGCCAGAGAGCGGGCCCGCAGACCGCGACTGCGCAGGTAGCCCGCGAAGCGACTCGCCTGGGCATCATTCGGCGCCACCAGCAGCACATCGATGGTGGTCGCATCCCGCGCGGGTGCACGATCCGGCGCCGCCTCGGCGCCGAGGGCGCGCGCCACATCGCGGGCCAGGACGCCGCTGCCGACCGCGCTCGGCAGCAGACGAACCGGCAGGCCGAGGCGGGCGATGGCCGGGGCGTGGCGCTCGGGCCAGCGACTCAGCGACCAGATCGGAATCGGGGGCAGCGAGAGCGATTCGTCCCCCATGCTCAGATAGGTCAACAGGGTCTCGAGGTCCATCAGCGAGGGAATCTCATCATCGAGCGTGCAGACCACGGCGCGCGGGAAGTCGTCGGAGACGGCCGCGATCGCCTCGTGGAGCGCGGCGGCCCAACGTGTCACGAAGCCGGAATCGGCCAGTGCGCGGCGGAACTCCTCCGCTGTGGAGAGCTCGCGCGTCCAGACCAGGATCGGATCTCGGGGATGCGATGGCATGCAGGTCGCTCCGCCGCTCGCACCCTGCCTGCGAAGTCGCGCCTCCTCGGGAGTGGGCAGCGCGTCAACGTCCCACAGCATACCGCGCCACGCCGCAGACGCAAGGATTGGGTTGTGACCCGAAGATAGGTGAGGGAGACCTCCTAGGCCCGTTCGGCTGCCGAGCTTGACGTACCGGCGCCTGTCGCGCCTGATTCTGCGCGCCCCTGGCGGCAGACTGGCGAGATGCTCGGGCGCGGACCCGTTGTGCGGCTTCCCCGGGAGCCGCTTGCCCGAGGGCCGCTTCCCCGGGAGCCGGAAGTCCCCGGGGCTCGATGACCTGCCGCTTGTCGACGCGGCGCCTGCTTGCTAGCGTCTCGCTCCCATGCGATCACCGCTGCCGATCGAGGCCACCGGTCTGACGAAGCGCTACGGCGCCCTGGCCGCCGTCGACGCGATTGACTTCCGCGTCGCGCGGGGCGAGTGCGTCGGCTTCCTGGGCCCCAACGGCGCCGGCAAGACGACCACCGTGCGGATGGTGACTTGCTTCACGCCGATCAGCGGCGGGATGGTGCGCGTCTTCGGGTACGACGTCACGCGCCACCCGCGCGAGATCAAGGCGCGCTTGGGGGTCTGCCCGCAGGAGGACAATCTCGACCCCGACTTCAGCGTGCGCCGCAACCTGCTGGTCTACGCCCGCTACTTCGGGATCCCCTCCGCGCAGGCGCGCGCCCGCACCGACCGGCTGCTCGAGATGATGCAGCTCACCGAGAAGGCCGACAGCCCGATCGAGGCGCTCAGCGGGGGCATGAAGCGCCGGCTGGTGATCGCCCGCGCGCTGCTCAACGAGCCCGAGCTGTTGGTACTGGATGAACCAACCACCGGCCTCGATCCGCAGGCGCGCCACATGATCTGGCAGCGCATCCGACAGCTACGCGCCGCCGGCACGACGATCCTGCTGACCACGCACTACATGGAAGAGGCCAGTCAGCTCTGCAACCGGGTGATCCTGATGGACGAGGCCCGCATCCTGCTCGAGGGAACGCCCGACGCCCTGATCGCCGAGGAGATCGGGCGCGAGGTCGTCGAGCTCTGGGACATCCCCGAGGAGGTACGCCGGTTCGTCCAGGCGTCGGGCTGGATCACCGAGCAGGGCGAGGAGCGGCTCTTCGTCTACGATCGCACGGGCGGAGAGGTCGGCGTGCGCATCGGACGGCGCTTTCCGCACCAGAGTCGTCTGATCCGCAATGCGACCCTCGAGGATGTCTTCCTGCACCGCGCTGGACGGTCGCTGCGGGAGTAAGTTGGGTACCCGGCGGGTCGCGCCGGCGCGGCGGACCGCAGGCGCGGCTCGAACGTCGGATGCCGCGATCGATCAAGACGCGGTGCGCATCGTCGGCGCGGGAGAGATACCGATGCAGTGGCAGCAGGTCTTCGCCAACGTCTCGCCCAGCGCCTGGCGCGTCTGGCAGCGCGATCTGGACGTCTTCCTGACCACGTGGAAGACGAACTTCCTGCCCCCGCTGCTCGAGCCGGTGCTCTACGTGCTGGCCTTCGGGGTCGGGATGGGGAGCCTCATCGGCCTGGTCGTCTACCAGGGCGAGGAGCTCCCCTACCTGCGCTTCATGATCCCCGGAGTGATCTGCGTGGCGATCATGTTCTGGGCCTACTTCGAGACGACCTATTCCTCCTTCGTGCGCATGTACTACCAGCGCACCTTCGATGCGATCATCGCCACCCCACTCCTTGTCGAGGATGTCATCGCCGGCGAGTGGCTCTGGGGTGGCACCAAGGCGGTCCTGACCGCCACGATCATGCTGGGGATGATGGGCCTCTTCGGCCTGGTCAGCTGGCCGAGCGCGCTGCTGGTGGTCCCGCTGGCGGTCGTCGGCGGGCTGCTCTTCTCCGCCCTGGGCCTGATCTGCACCGCGCTGGTGCCGAAGATCGACTCGTTCAACGTGCCGGCCTTCCTGCTGATCTTCCCGATGTTTCTCTTCAGCGGCACCTTCTTCCCGATCGACATCCTGCCGCGCTGGGCGATGGGCTTCGCCCTCACCCTGCCGCTGACCCATGTCTCCTACCTGGTGCGCGGGGCCTGCCTCGGACGCACGCCCCCCTTCTGGCTGGCCAACGTGGCCTACCTGCTCGGCGCAACGCTGCTGACCGCCGCACTGGCGCTGATTCTGATGCGGCGGCGGCTGATCAAGTAGGATCGGCTATGCGCGCGTCAGGAAGCGCTCGCCCTGGGCGAGGAGCCCGAAGATGCCGCCGGTGTGGACGAAGAGGATCCGGTCGTCGGGCGCGAAGCGCCGGGCGGCGATCTCGGCGCGCAGACCGGTGAGCGCCTTGCCGGTGTAGACCGGATCGAAGAGCAGCCCGCCCTCGCGCGCCGCCGCCCGGATGAGCGCGATCTCCTCGTCGTACGGCTCGGCGTAGGCCGGGCCTTCGAAGCCGGCGACGATGTCGATCTCCTCGCGCGCGAACTCGAGTGGCACTTCATAGCGCGCCGCGAACGCCTCGGTGATGCGCAGCACCTGATCTACGAAGTAGTCCCGCGTGCGCTGCACCAGATAGCTGCGGACACGCACGTCCCACTGCAGTAGGCGACTGCCAATCAGGAGCCCCGCATGCGTGCCGCCCGAACCCGTCGCGCAGACGATGTGGGTCCAGGGGCGAGACGGATGTTGAGCGACCAGCTCGGCCAGCATGGCGATGTAGCCCCAGGCGCCAACCTCGTTCGAGGCCCCTTCGGGGATCACGTAGGGGCGCTGCCCCGCCGCCTCCAGGCGCTCGGCCGCCCGCTGTAGCTCCAGGTCCCGCTGTTCGTACTGCGCGGGCGTGAGCCAGCGCACCTCGGCGCCCAACAGCCGGTCGAGCAGCAGATTCCCGCGTGGCGGCGTCTCGGGCGTGCCCGCCAGCAGCAGCTGGCAGCCGAGACCGAGGCGCGCGGCGGACACGGACGTCGCGCGCGCATGGTTCGACTGCGCGCCGCCGCAAGTGACCAGGCAGTCGGCGCCCTGCTCGCGCGCGTCGGCCAGCACGAACTCGAGCTTGCGGATCTTGTTGCCGCTCAGCGCGACGCCGGTCAGGTCGTCCCGCTTCAGATCGACGCGGGGGCCTGCGGGCCAGCCGCTCAGTGGCGGCAGCGGCTCGATCGGGGTCGGCAGATGCGCCAGGCGCAGCCGCGGCGGCGCGAGCGGCCAGGGCGCCGCATGCTCGATGGAGTGGCGGGGGGAATCTTCCGCGCTCATGGGCGGGAGCCTTTCGCCGCGCGCGGCGCCGGGCCGGCGCGACGGTTAGCGACCGAAGAGCTCCTTGATCCATCCGAAGCCGAAGATCCGCTCGGCGTCGTTGATGATGATGAAGACGATGAGTGCGAAGAGCAGCACCATGCCGACCTGCTGGATGGCCAGTTTGAACTTCACCGGCAGCTCACGGCGCAGCGCGCCCTCGGTCAGGATGATCAGGGCGTGTCCACCGTCGAGGGCGGGCACCGGCAGGAGATTCAAGCAACCGATGTTCACGCTGACAAACGCGATGAAGCCCAGGAAGGCAGTCAGGCCCTGCTTGGCGCTTTCGCCCGACATCTTGGCGATCAGCATCGGACCGCCCAGGTCGCGGACCGAGGCCTGGCCACTGAGCAACATGCCGATCGAGGTCCCGACCATCTTGACCACCCAGGCCGTGCCGATGAACCCCGAAGTGACGATCTCTCCCAAACTGGCCGGCCGGTAGGTCAGCTGCGGGTTGATGCCGATCAGTCCGACCTCGCGGATCTCGCCGTCGACCTCGGCCATGCGCCGTAGCGAGGTGAGGGCCAGGTCGTGGACCTCCCTCTCGCGCTCGTAGGAGATCAGCAGCTCCTCCTCGGGCTGGGCGTAGATCTCATCGACCATCTCCTCCCAGGTCGTCACCGTCACGCCGTTGATCACCAGGATGCGATCGCCGGCCTGCAGGCCGGCTTCGTCGGCCGGATCTCCCGCCGAGACGGCGCCGATGAAGGTCCCCTCCGGCTCGGCCACGCCACGCGCGGCGGTGATGCCGGTGTAGATCAGGATCGCCAGCAGCAGATTCATCAGCACGCCGGCTGTGATCACCCAGAGCTTCTGCCCGGTGTTCTTCGAAGAGAACTCCCACGGCGCGCCGGTCAGGCTGCTCTCACCCTCGAGCCCCTCGTCGATCATCCCGGCCATCTTCACGTAGCCGCCGAAAGGGATCCAGCTGAGGCGATACTCCGTCTCGCCGACCTGCTTGCGCAGCGCGGTGGGAGGATAGCCCAGCGAGAACGCCTCGACCCGGATGCCGACCGATTTCGCGGCCAGGAAGTGC
>WJJG01000286.1 GCA_014729815.1 Candidatus Eiseniibacteriota bacterium | reverse complement strand
GCCGGCGAGGATCGCGCAGCCGACAAGATCGTCGGCCACGCGCACGCGGAGTCGGTCGCCGCGCAGGCTCCAATCCGAGAGATCCCACATGCCGATCATCCCCGGCGCCGCCGGGTGGCGGCTCTGCAGATGGACGTGTTCGATGCGCCCGCGCACACCGCCGCGCAGGGCTCGCGTGATGCTTCCGGCGATCCGCTCGCCCGCGGAGCCGTAGAGACGCACGGGCGCCCCGCGGAAGTAGTGCGGCTCGACGCGACCGAACCAGCGGCCCCGCGCGCGGCGACCCCGGGCGGAGGTGACGACGAACGCGGGATGGTCGGTATGCGCGATCAGCACCCAGCTGCGGGGATGTCGGCCGCGTCGGTAGCGGACGTGGAGGTTTCCCCAGCGATCCTGCGCCACGGGCAGTCCGAGGTCGCGCGCCTGCGTGGCCAGGCGTCGCAACACCAGGTGCTCGTGGAAGCTCGCCGTGGGAGTTGAGACGATTTCGCGGGCCAGTTTCAGAAAGCGCGACTTGCGGATCATCTCCACCTCCTGACAGGAGCGCCTGAAAACCCCACTTGTGGGAAACGAAACCCTGCCCGGGGAGTTATACTGCAATAGCGTACGAATCGAAACGCCCCTGGCGAGGGAACCGCGAAAAGGGCGGTTGTTGCCCTCCGGCGGCTTTGCTAGCATTTGCCGCTCGATGGGCGTCGCCGGGCTGTTCCGGGGATGCCAAGGAGGTCGTCTGGCATGACCGATCGCGTGGAGAATCTGCCCGGGCGCACCGCGGGGGGGCGTCGCACCAAGCGGGGACGTCCCCGGGAGTCCGAGGTGCGGGCGCTGATCTCGCTGCTCGCCGATGATGAAGAGCGCATCTTCGGTATGGTGCAGGAGAACCTCCTGCGGCTGGGTGAGGGCGCGCTGCCGCTGCTCGCCGAGGCGTCGGAGGATCCCGACCCGCGCCTGCGGCTACGCGCCCGGCATGTGGCGGCGCAGATCCACCGCGGCCGCCTCGAGCAGAGCTTCCGCGACCAGGCCCGCCAACCGGATGGGGAGTTCGATCTCGAAGAGGGCCTGGTCGCCGTGGCGCGGATCGAGTACCCGGAGCTCGAGCGCGAGGAGATCGCCGTGCAGCTCGAGGAACTGGCCGATCGACTGCGCCTGCGTCTGCCCAGCGAAGGGAATGCGCGCCAGAAGGTGGCGGCCCTCAACGAGTTCCTCTTCCGCGACTTGGGCTTCCGGGGCAACCGCCAGGACTACTCCGATCCGGACAACAGCTTCCTCAACAAGGTGCTCGAACGCCGGTTGGGCATTCCGATCTCGCTCTCGGCGCTGACGATCCTCATCGGCCGCCGCGCCGGCTTGCCGCTCTTCGGGGTCGGGCTCCCCAAGCACTTCCTGGTCAAGTATCGCGACGGCGGATCTGAGATCTACATCGATCCGTTCAGCCGCGGGCGCATCCTCTCGCGGCGCGAATGCTCGGAGATCCTCACCAGCGAAGGCTACTTCGTCCGCGAGTCCTTCATGGCCGACTACCTGGCGGTGTCCACGGCGCGAGACATCATCATCCGCATGCTGCGCAACCTGATGCTGGTCTACTCACGCCGCAAGAACCGCCTGCGCGTCAAGCGCCTGACGCGGTACGTCGACATCCTCGGTATGCGAGACGCGCCGGGCCGCACTTCGGCGCGCTGATCCCGCACCCGTCTCCGACGCGCACCGTCTGTATCCGGCCCCGCCTCCGGTGCGGATCTGCGTGCTCGCCCGGCGGTTTCCCGTCTCCGCCGCGTGCGCTATGCTGCCCCTCGTTCCGATGTCCAGGCGCGAGGGGGCACGCGTTGTCGGCAGCAGGCAGGCTGGGGGAGGGATGTGATGAAGACGATCATCGAGCCATTCAAGATCAAGAGCGTCGAGCCGATCCGCATGACGACGCGCGAGGAGCGCGAGGGGATTCTCGCGGAGGCCGGCTACAATCTCTTCCTGGTGCGCGCCGAGGATGTCCTGATCGACTTCCTGACCGACAGCGGCACATCGAGCATGAGCTCGGAGCAGTGGGCGGCGGTCATGCGCGGCGACGAATCGTACGCCGGTGCCCGCTCCTTCTATCGATTCGATGAGCGAGTGCGTTCGATTACCGGCTTTCCGATCGTCATCCCGACCCATCAGGGCCGCGCCGCGGAGAAGATCCTCTTCCACGTGCTGCATCGTGACGGTGCGATCTACATTGGGAACACCCACTTCGATACCACGCGCGCCAACATCGAGCAGCTGAACGATGAGGCCATCGACCTGCCGATTCCCGAGGCGCTGGTGCCCGCCCGGATGCATCCGTTCAAGGGGAACATCGATCTGGAGAAGCTGGCCGCGACCCTGGCGCGCCACGGCGATCGCGTTCGGGCGGTCATCATGACCGTGACCAACAACTCCGGCGGGGGCCAGCCGGTCAGCATGGAGAACCTGCGCGAGGCCTTTCGCCTGGCGCGGTCCCACGGCGCGTTGTGCGTGATCGATGCTTGCCGATTCGCCGAGAACGCCTACTTCATCCAGCAGCGCGAGCCGGGGTACGAACGCAAGAGCGTGCTGGAGATCGCCCGGGAGATGTTCTCCCTGGCCGATGCGAGCACGATGAGCGCCAAGAAGGACGGGCTGGCGAATATCGGCGGGTTCCTGACCCTCCGCGACGAGGATCTGGCCGCCCAGGCGCGCAACCTGCTCATCCTCACCGAAGGATTCCCGACCTATGGCGGCATGGCGGGCCGCGACATGGAGGCCATCGCCCAGGGATTGCAGGAGGTGCTCGCCGAGGACTACCTGCGCTATCGCATTCGCTCGGTCGAGTATTTCTCCGAGAAGCTGCAGTCGGGCGGCGTGCCGATGATCCTGCCCCCCGGGGGACACGCGATCTATCTGGACGCGGCGGCCTTCCTCGAGCACATCCCGCGCGAGCAGTTCCCGGGACAGGTGCTGGCCAACGAGCTCTTCCTGGCCGGCGGCATCCGGGGCGTCGAGATCGGCACGGTGATGTTCGGCAAGCGGGATCCCGAGAGTGGGCGGACACGCCACCCCGCGATGGAGCTGGTTCGGCTGGCCATTCCTCGACGCGTCTATACCCAGAGCCATGTCGACTTCGCGGCCGAGGTGATCCTGGAAGTCCATCAGCGCCGCACGGAGCTGCGCGGGTTGCGGATGACCTACGAAGCGCCCTTCCTGCGCCACTTCACCGCCCGCTTCGAACCGCACCCGGCGTAGGACCGACGGCGCGGGCGGAACGACCTCCCGCCGGAGGCTGGATGACGTCCCGTCCGAGGTCGGATGACGTCGCGACGGACGCCGGATGACGGCGCGGCGGAGGCCCAATCGCGCCGCGCCGCATCCGACCGAGGAAGGGCGAGTGCGCCATGCAGTACGCCAAGCAGCAGCTGCGCCGCGCCTCCCCGGCGGCACGCGAGCTCGGGGCCTGGTTGCGCCAGCGGGCGCGCGCCCTGGGGTGCGACGCGGTCGGCATTGCCGACCCCGCCGCGCGGCCCGATCGCGCGCGATTCGAGCGCTGGGTGTCCGAGGGTCTGCATGCTGGCATGGACTACCTGGCCCGCCGCGTGGCGCTGCGCTGCGATCCCGACCTGCTGCTGCCAGGGGTGCGGGCGATCCTCTGTGTGGCCGTCAGCTACCATGTCTCCCGCCCGGCGCCGATGCCCAAGGGACCGCGCATCTCACGCTACGCGTGGGCCAGTGACTATCACCCCATCCTACGTGCCAAGCTGCACGCGCTGCGCTCGGAACTCTGCGCGCGCGTCCCGGGCGTCCGCGCCCGCGTGGCGGTCGATACCGCGCCGCTGCTCGAGCGCCACTGGGCGGCCCAGGCGGGCCTGGGATGGATTGGCCGCAACGGTTGTCTGATCGTCCCCGGGTTCGGGTCGTGGGTCTTCCTCGGTGAGCTGCTCTGCGACCTGCCGCTTCCCGCTGATCGTCCGGTGGCCGCGCGGTGCGGACGCTGCCGGCGTTGTCTGGAAGCCTGTCCGACCGGCGCGCTGATCGCTCCCGGGCGGCTCGATGCACGACGTTGCATCGCCTACTGGACCGTCGAGCATCGCGGGGCGTTTTCGGCGCAGACGACGCCCCCCACCGCGCCGTGGCTCTTCGGCTGCGATCGGTGCCAGGAGGTCTGTCCCGGGAACCGGGGCGCGGGAGAGACCCGAGAGCCGGCGTTCCGTCGCCTGGGCCCGTGGTGCGCCTGGGATACACGGCGCTGGGCGCAGCTCGATGCCGCCGGCTTCGCGCGCGAGCTGGGCGGCAGCGCGCTGCAGCGCGCCGGTCTTTTCGGCGTGCAACGCAACTTGCGTGCGCTGGGGGATGCGGCCCGGTCATCGGCACCGCCGCGGCGACGCGATGCGGGAACCGATGGTGACGCCCAGGGTTGACAGTGCGCGTGCCGACAGGCACGCTTGCTCGCGCATCACGTGCCGCGCGCCACTGACGCTGCGGTCTCGCGAAGCGCGGGCAGCAGGGAGCCGAACATTCGCACGAGGAGAGCAAAATGGATCGCGACTCCGTGTCCAAGGTGTTGGCCGAGCGCGTGCGTCCCGGGCTGGAGGCGCACGGGGGCGGCGTCGACCTGGTCGATGTGAAGGACAACAAGGTGTTCGTACGCCTCACCGGCGCCTGCGGTACGTGTCCGATGGCGCTGATGACGCTCAAGGCGGGTGTCGAGGCGGCGCTCAAGGACGCCTTTCCCGAGCTCACCGAGGTGGTGAGCGTCTAGCGACGTCATGGATCCGGCGAACAAGCATCCCGATTCCGGCGGGGCGGCGCGCGATGCGGCCGCCCCGCGGCGCATTCTCGGCGAGGCCTGGCGCGACTGGGACCCGGCGCGAGAGCTGGCCGGCGGGGACAGCCGCGCGGCTCCGGTGCTCTTTCTCTCCCTCGCGACCCTGTTGACCGCGCTGGCGATCGGGGCGTACCTGCTGCTGCTCTGGCTGGCGGCCCCGCGTCTGGCCAGCTTCGGCGTCGATGGGGTCCTGCTGCGCGCGTGGCGTTGGGGTGGAGCGGGGCTGCTGCTGTTGCCGGCGCTTCTGCTCTGGGGGCTGCCGATCGGGATCCGCTATCCACGGCGCGTGGCTGCGGCGCTGCTCTTCTTTCTAGTCTTCGTCTGGAACGGTGCGGAAGGGGTGGCCCGCACACTCCGCATCTCCCGCGATCGTCTCGGCCACGCCTTCGTGCGCGTGGCGAACCCCCTGGCTCTCCAGGCGCATCCGCGGGCCGGCGGGGCGATCCTGATTCTCGCTCCGCGCTGCCTGCAGGCGGGGATGCTGCGTGGGCTGCGTGCGCTGGCCTCGGAAGCCGGGGCGCGCCTGGTGGTCGTGGGGGGTGGGTCGCAGGCCTTGGCCGCGATCGAGGAGGCGGCGCCGCGGGCCGTGCTGGCCGTGGCCTGTGAGCGCGATCTGGTGGCTGGCATGCGGGAGGTGGCTCCGCACCTCGCCGTCCTGGGGCTGGCCAATCGGCGACCCGAGGGGCCCTGCCGCAACTCCGAGATCGATCTCGATGAGGCCCGTGTGCTGCTGCGGCAGCTCGGCAGGCGGGGCGCCTAGCGGCACGTGCGGGTTCGCCCCGGATCGCGCGTCGCGGGGCGGGAGACGGGGCGGGCGGCTGCGTGGGCGCTCAGGCGGCCTCCGACTGCTGTCCGTGCGGGCAATCGGGACGCAACGAGCAGATGCCGCACCGCGGTCGCCGCGCGTGACAGATCTGACGGCCGTGAAGGATCAGGCGGTGCGATAGGTCGATCCACTGCCGGGGCGGATAGAGTTCCATCAGCTCGAACTCGATGCGTACCGGGTCCTGCCGGCGGGTCAGTCCCAGCCGCTGCGATAGGCGACGCACGTGCGTATCGACCGCGATGCCCGGGATGCCGAAGGCGTTTCCCAGAATCACGTTGGCCGTCTTGCGTCCGATGCCCGGGATCGTCAGCAAGGCCTCCATCTCTCCGGGCAGCGCGCCGCCATATGCGCGCACGATGCGGCGGGCCCCTTCCTGAATGCTGCGCGTCTTGTTGCGGAAGAAGCCGGTCCGTCGGATCAGCGCCTCGATCGAGCTGCGCCGCGCGCGCGCGATCTTCTCCGCTGTCGGGTAGCGACGGAACAGCTCCGGCGTCACCTGATTGACGCGCGCATCGGTGCACTGCGCGGAGAGGACCGTGGCCACGTAGAGCTGGAACGGCGAATCGTAGACCAGCGCCGTGCGCGCCTCCGGGTAGAGGCGTGCCAGACGGCGCGCCAGACGCGCGGCGCGTTGGCGTTGCGTGTGCGGTGTGGACCTAGCCGGTGGGTGTCGATCCGCAGGGGCGGTCACGACCGAGGGCCTCCAGTTCTTCCCAGGGACGGCTGTTGATCACATCCGCGGCCGTCAGCCAGCCCTTGCGGGCCGTGCGCAGGCCCTCGGGCACATGATGCAGTGCGGCGAGCCGATGCGCATCCGGGTTGATCGAAAGCCGCACGCCGCGCCGGGTCGCCGAGCGCAGGAGACGCCAGTCGAGGTCCAGCCGCTCGGGGGCCGTGTTGAATTCGATCGTCGTACCGCTCGCGGCGGCGGCGGCCAGGATGGCGCTCCAGTCCACGGCATAGGGATCGCGCTCGAGCAGCAGGCGGCCCGAGGGGTGCGCCAGAATCGTGCTGCAGGGATGCTCGATCGCGCGCACGATGCGCCGCGTCATCGCCTGCCGCTCCATCTGCATCAGAGTGTGGACCGAGACGATCACGAAGTCGAGTTGCGCCAGCACCGCCTCGTCGTAGTCGAGACGGCCGTCGGGGAGGATGTCCGACTCCACCCCGTGCAGCAGGCGCACGCCGGGAAAGCGGGGCTGCAGACGCTGCAGCGCCTGCCGCTGCGCCATCAGGCGCCGCGGGGAGAGACCGTGGGCGTAGAAGGCACTCTGCGAATGATCGGCGATGCCCACGTAGTCCCACCCGATGTGTTGCGCTTCGGTCGCCAGGGTCTCCAGATCGCAACGTCCGTCGCTCCAGTCGGAGTGCACGTGGAAGACTCCCCGAAGGTCCTCGGGGGCGATCAGCTCGGGCAGCGTCCCGTCCGCGGCGGCTTCGATCTCGCCCCGTCCTTCGCGCAGCTCGGGCGGGATGGGGGGCAGGCCGCCGAGGGCGTAGAGCTCGGCTTCACTCCGCGGCAGCCAAGCCTCGCCCCGGTCGTTGGACCAGAGGGCCGCGGCGCGCGGTTCGTTGGCCGGCGCGGAGGCCCGTGCGCTGATGCGTCGCAAGACGGCGCCGATGTGCGCCGCGTTTCCGGTGGCCAGGAAGAGGCGCACCGCGAAGCCTTCGCG
>WJJG01000285.1 GCA_014729815.1 Candidatus Eiseniibacteriota bacterium | reverse complement strand
TGGAGTTCTCGGCCGTGCCACTCTTCTCCGGCGCACGGCGTTATGCCGAGATGGGTCTCCTGCCAGCGGGACTGCATCGCAATCGCGAATTCCGCGCTCCGATGGTAACCCTCGCGCCCGACCTCCCGGTGGTGGCCGCCGATCTGGCGCACGATCCGATGACCTCGGGCGGGCTGCTGCTCGCCCTGCCGCCGGGACCGGCGCGCACCCTGCTGGCCGAGATGCATGCCGCCGGACTGGCCGAGGCGGCGATCATCGGCCGCGTTGTCGATCGCACGCCGGGGCGCCTGCAACTCCTGCCCTAGCGTGGAGGCGGAGGGAGGCCGATGGCCAAGCCGACCAGCACACATCCGACGGGTCCCGCGCCCAGCCGTTGGGTGTGGCGGCTGGGCAGCGTGGCCGGCATTCCGATCCGCGTGCACTTCACTCTGCTGCTCCTGCTGATCTGGATCGCCTGGCTGGAGCTGCAGCAGGCCGGTGCCCAGGGCCTCGCACCGGAGGGGGATCCGGTGGCCTGGCTGCTCTTCCTCGGGGGTCGCGTGCTCTTCATTGTGGGGATCTTCGCCTGCGTGCTCTTCCACGAGATCGGCCACGCTCTCGTCGCGCGCGGCTTCGCCATCCGCACGACCGAGATCATGCTCTATCCGTTCGGCGGCGTGGCGCGCCTCCATGGGATGGGCAGGCCCACGCAGGAGCTGTGGATCTCCCTGGCCGGTCCGAGCGTCAACATCGTCATCGGCCTGCTGCTCTTCGCCGTACTGCAGGCCACCGGACTGTGGGCGCCCATCGATCGCCTAGCCCGGGGCGAGGCGACGGTGCTGCAGAACCTCGCGCTGGCCAACTTCATCCTGGCCGGCTTCAACCTGATCCCGGCCTTTCCGATGGATGGCGGACGGGTGCTGCGGGCGCTGCTGGCGCGAAGATTCGGCATGCTGCGGGGCACGTCGATCGCGGCCACGATCGGCCAGGCCTTCGCCATCGGCCTCGGTCTGTTGGGTCTCTTCTGGGGCAACTTCATCCTGATCTTCATCGCCTTCTTCGTCTTCGTCAGCGCCAGCCAGGAGGTCGGCATGCAGCGCTCTCGCGTGATGATGCGCGGGCAGCACGTGCGCGATGCGATGATCCGCCGCTTCGAGTCGCTCTCGGGACACGACAGCCTCGGCCGCGCGGCCGAGTTCCTGCTGGCGACACACCAGCAGGACTTCCCGGTGGTCGAGGCGGGCAAGGTGATCGGCGTTCTCACCCGACCGGCGTTGGTGCGCGGGCTGACCGAGCGCGGCCCCAGCGCGCCGGTGTCGGCCGCCGCGGCGGAAGCCTACCTCGCGCTGGAGCCGGGCGAGCCGCTACAGGATGCGGTCGAGCAGCTGCAGGCCGAGAAGCAGAAGGTCGGACTGGTCTTCGATGGCGCGCAGCTCGTCGGCATGCTGACCGAGGAAAACGTGCGCGAGTTCTTCCAACTCCACGCGATCGACTCGGGCCACGGGTAGACGCGTGCTGGCGCACGGCAGGGCGCGCGCCGTTGTGGCGCACACCCTGCACACCAGGCGCTCGATCTACTGGATCAGCTTCCAGTGACCCGGAACCCAGACGCGCCAGCCCAGCGGCGTGAGCGTCCAGTGTCCGCGCACCCAGGTCTTCTTGATTGCCCTCGCCTTGCGGATCGGCTTGGGCGCGGGTTTCGAGACCACCACGACCGTACGCCGCGGGGACCGCTCGACGACCACGACCTTGCCCGGTCGCGCCAGTGCGGCACTCGGCATCAGCAGGGCTGCCGCCAGCAGCGCGGCCGGCAGGAGTCTGCGTTTCGGGCTGTGTGGACGTCGCTGGATCCTGGTCTTGCCTCTCATGACGCTCTCCTTTCGCTACGGCTCCCAACTCTGCCTGCGATTCTCCCGATCGTGCTTGGCGGTGGGGCACGCGGCGTGCCACGCGTGAGCCTCCCTGTAAATGAAATCGCAACCAACAGGAATAGAAGGCATTAGGGGCGTGCGGCATGAGGCCTGGTCCGCCGAAGGCGGATGGCGCGGTCCGCTCCGCTGTACCCGCGTGCGCAGGCGTGTCCCCGGAGGGGCAACGCGGACGCAGTCGCCTGGGAGCGAGCCGGTCGAGGTGGTAGAATCGAGTGGAGTGGGACTTCGCAGGTCTTCCAGGAAAGGAGTCTGCCATGGCTTGGCACCCCAGATTCTCCCTTGTTTCCCATCTGCTTCTGACTTCCGTCCTCTTGTGGATCGGAGGTGCGATGATCCCCGCGGTGGCCAATGGGCCGTCGGGGGCCGCCGATGGGCCCACGGCGCTGGGCGCCGTCAACCCGGCCGCCCTCTACTGCGAGCTGCTGGGATACGAATACGTAATCATCCCGACCGCGGGCGGCGAACGCGGCTACTGCCGCCTCCCCGATGGGCAGCGGGTCGACGCGTGGGATTTCTTCCGCGGCAAGTGCGCCCAGCAGTATGGCTACTGCGCGCGCGAGGGCTACGAGACGCACACGATCGATCGCGGCACCGGTCGCTACGAGGCCGAGTGCGCCGTCTGCGTCGACGCCCAGGGCATCGTGCAGGGCAGCGTAGCCGAGCTGATGGGGCTCTACGAGTCACCGCCCTTCGAGGCGGCCGGCGTCCTGGCCTCCCCGCTGGAGCGGCAGGCCGGCGGCAGCCGTCGCGGTGCAGGCGCGGTCTCGACACCTCCGCGCCGCGACCTGTCCGAGGCCTTCGACTGGCGCGAGCACGACGGCTGCACACCGATCAAGAACCAGGGAAGCTGCGGAAGCTGCTGGGCCTTTAGCACGGTCGCGCCGCTCGAGTGCGGGATCCTGATTCAGGATGGCATCGAGGAGGATCTCTCCGAGCAGTATCTGGTCAGCTGCAACAGCGATGGCTGGAGCTGCGGCGGCGGCTGGTACGCGCACAACTACCACATGTGGAAGCCGGACCCGTGTGGGGATGTGGGACCCGTCCTGGAAGCCGACTTCCCCTATATGGCCCAGGACCTGCCCTGCGACTGCCCCTACACGGTGCAGCCGCAGTATCGCCTCCGGCTCTGGGACTACGTGGGGGAGACGGGCGGCATCCCGCCGGT
>WJJG01000284.1 GCA_014729815.1 Candidatus Eiseniibacteriota bacterium | reverse complement strand
TCGCGGCTCCTGGGAGAGAGCCCGCTGTCCGATGCGGCGCGCTTCAGCCGCCGTCGCGGCGAGGCGACCGCGGTCTACCTCGTTTCGCGCGTCTTGCGCTTGCGCCTGCAAGGCGCGCGCAGCGCCGAAGAGCTGGCCGCGGGATCGCAGCGTCTCTTGTGGGAGGTGACGCCGGGAATCACGGTGACCCATTCCCGCGGCCGGGGCGATCTGCGAGTGCGGCGCATCTGGCTGGACGGCGAAGAGGCCGAGACCCGCATCTTCCGTCTCGATCGCGCCGGGTGGACGATCCGCGCCCGGGCCGACGTGCGCGTGCAATCGTCGGTGGATCTCTCCTTCCAGCTCGAAGACCGCCGGCCCGACGAAGGCGAGTCGTCGATCACCTCGCGGCTGTCGCTGCGGGCCATCTTCTGAGTCATGAGGTGTCCGTTGCCGAAATCTGTCTGGGGCGTCCCGCATCGATCGATCGGCCGGCATGCCGCGGTGCTGCTCACCGCGGCGCTGGTGGCGAGCGCCGCCGGAGCGGCGGGACAGGACCGGATCCGCTTCGAGGGCGGGGAGAGCGGTATCCGGGAAGAGTTGCGCGCCATGGCGTCCCGCTTCGCTTCGGCGGCCGACTCCACAGCAAGGCTGCGCCTCCAGACCGAGATGTTGCGGCGTCTGGCCCAGGCCGGCTATTGGGATGGGCGTATCGCGGCGCCGCGCGACACGGCCCGCGGCGCGTGGCAGGTCGACTTCGGTCCGGTTTACACGTTGCAGGATGTCGAGGTACGGCTTGCGCCCCCCGACACGGCGGAGGCCGACTGGCCGCAGCGCCGCAGGCGAGCCGGCCGGGACCTGCGGGGGATGCGCCCTCCCCAAGCTGCGGCGATCGAGCGGGCCGCGGCCGATCTCCTGCGGTTCTGGGAGAACAACGGCCATCCCTTCGCCTCCGTCCGGCTGGCCGAGCCCCGGTTGGCCGGGGGGGCGCTGGCGCTGCAGCTGGTCGTCGATCCCGGACCGAAGGTCTGGGTGACGCGGGTCGCCTTCCTCGGCGACCACGGAACGCGCCCGGAGTTTCTCCGGCGCTGGATGCGCCTGCCCGACACGATCGATCGGCCGTTCGCGGCCGAGACATGGGAGCGCGGGCGGCAGCGGCTGCGCGACAGCGGTCTTTTCGCGTCGGTCTCCCCGCCGCGGATCGATCAACCGGCGCCGCGCCCGCCGGGTTCGGGGCTCGCGGCGCGCGTGGTCTACCGGCTGGAGCCGGGTGTCAGCAACCGGCTGGAGGCCGCGGCCGGCTACTCCGGCCGGAGCGAGACCTTGTCGGGGCTGGTGCATGTCGCCCTGGGGAATCTTTTCGGTACGGGCCGCTCGCTGATGGCGGAATGGGAGCGGCGCGCGGCGGATCGCACGCGCTTTCACCTGCGCTATGCCGATCCCTTCCTCCTGTGGCTGCCGCTGCGCTGGAGCGGCGAGGTGGAGCACGTGCTCGAAGATACCCTCTACACGCGCACCGATTTGCACGGCCTCGTCTCCTGGGAGATCGAGCGTGACCTCTGGCTCGATGCCGGCGCGCGGCGGGAGAGAAACGTCGTCTCGGAGGCGCTGGGAGGGGGGCGCTCGCGCACCTCCTCGATCTTCGGCTTGCGCTGGGAGGGGCTCGGCCGAGACCCGAGCAGGGAAAGCGGGTTGGCCCTGGGACTGCAGTGGTCTCGCGGGCGCTCGGAGATCTTCTCCGAGGCTTCGCGTCGCGAGACGGTGGACGAGGTGCGGCTGCGGGCCGAGGTCCGCGGGCGTCTGGCATGGCTGGGGTTGGGGCGAGCCCGGCTGCGAGGCGCGGGCCCGTTTCTGGAGGAACCGGCCCCGCTGTACGAAACCTATCCGGTGGGAGGCGACCGCAGCTTGCGCGGGTATCGGGATGAAGCCTTCCGGGTCCTCCGCTATGCTGTGTTGCAGTTGGAGGCCGGTCCGCGGCTCGGTCCCGGCGGATCGCGGCTGCTGCTGTTCGTGGATGCGGCCTGGATGCTGCCCTGGCGCCGGCTGGCGGATGGCCTGGCGGGGGAGCGCGGCGATCCGCGGATCCGCGGCTCGTATGGGGTCGGACTGAGGTCTCTATCGCGCCGCGGACTGATTCGCGTAGACTATGGTATTCCATGGGGCGAGGACCCCACCAGCGGACGCCTCCACGTCGGTCTGGAGGCGCCGTTCTAGATGAAGGTGGCTCATGCGCCCGGTCGCGGCGGCATGCGGCGAGACGACCGCCGGGCCGGTGCTAGGGAGGGTTGGTATGGACGCAAGATCGATTTGGCGGTGCGGAACGGCTTGGGCCGGTCCGCTCCCGGTTCTGCTGGTGGCCTGCATCCTGGCCGCATGCGGCCAGGAGGAGGCGGGGGATGACCCGGCGGTGATCGAGCTCGAAGGCGCGACGGTGCCGCTGTCGGTGGTGAAGAGCGAGTACGACCGGGTCAACGGGGAAGGGAGTTACGCCAACGCCGGCTTCGACCAGCGCCGGGAGTTTGTCGAGACATTGGCCAACAAAGAGGTCCTCGTGCAGGAGGTCCACAGGCATGTCGACGAACCGTCGAAGATCACCCGCGTTCAGCTCCGCCGCCAGCGCGAGCGCAACCTGGTCGGGGCGTTCTGGTACCGCATCCTGCGCCACCGCACCACGCCGCCCGAGACCGTGGACCATTACATGAATCGCTTCAGCCAGGAACGTCTGGTGAGCCATATTCTGCTGACCGAACGCGACAAGGCGCTGGAGATCCTGCGGCAGCTGCAGGAGGGAGCGAGCTTCGAGAGCCTGGCGCGCGAGCATTCCTGGCACCGGGAGACGGCCGATGAGGGCGGCCGCATCGGC
>WJJG01000283.1 GCA_014729815.1 Candidatus Eiseniibacteriota bacterium | reverse complement strand
GGCCTGGCCGGCGCAGACGCGCCCGGCTTGCCGCCGGCGTGCCCACGGGGCGCGGGTGGCGAACCCAAAGCGGCGCGCAGCCTGCTCCAGGTCTCATCGCTCGGCAGCTTGCGCCCCTGGAAGTATCCGCGCAGGGTCGAGTAGTTGACCCCGCTGGCCTCTGCCAGCTCGCGCATCGTCGAGTAGCGCCCCGAGGCGGCCAGCGCCTTGCGCAGGGCGATCGCGCAGCGCTCGTGGCCCAGTTCCATCGGGCTACGATCGATGTCCTCTCGTGAGTCACGAGTCATTCGAGTGGTTCCTCCTGCTACGCCTAACACCCGGGCGCGCAGCGCCATCCGTGCAGTAGATCCTCGGGGTCTTGGTCAGGCGCTTTCCGATGTCTGCAAACAAGGGTCTCGGGATCACAACCTGATGCGTCGCCTCGAGAATGGAGGTCGATCATGGGCAGAACCCCCGCGAGCAATTGTGCATTTGAAGTGCACGATTGCAGGCCGGCCAAGTGCGCTTGATCGCCGCGTCCATCAACTCCTGTCCGTGGTCTCCCCTCGCAACTGACTGACATGCCCTCCCTTCCGAGACCGGACGCGACAGCGGAATAGGGGACCTCATGGGAAGGACCCGCTCCGGATCCGCCGGCCGGCTCGGGTCACTTCCGCCGGTTACCCCACCATCCCCCGCAAGATCTTGAAGTTCCTCAGCACCACGCTCCCGACGCCCTTGATCGAGAGCAGATAGGCATCCAGCTCGGCCGATGGGCCACGATCGAGCAGGCCGGCGAGCTCGCGGCCGTCATCGGCCCCTACCCGGGTCGCCATCGCCTTGAGCCAGCCCGAGACGAGCCCGGTCACGTACTCCGACTTGGGGTACTCGGCCCTGCGCAAGGCCTCGAAGATCTCGGGGATCTCCATGGCCGTGAGACGGCACAGGTCCAGCAGGCCCTCGCGCTCGAGGGCCGGATGCAGCTCCACCGATCGCTCCAGGCTGAGGTTGTTGACGGCCAGCATGGCGCAGACGAGGTCGGAGATGGCCTCGGGGTCGAGGGATGATCGGGGCCCGGTTGCGCGTGGAGTCACGGGCGTTGACTCGCGCCCTGGCGACTCCTCCGGCGACGACGCTGGCGGGCTCATGCCTGATCCCTCATCACGGCCTCAACTCTCCACGAGCAGACCCGGATGCTTCTCCCGCAGCCACGCGAGTACCTCCTCACGGAATCCTACCGCGAACTGCAGGAGCTCGACCACGTCCGCCTCTGTCGCGGCGCCGGCGACGTCGTACTCGATGGTGTTCCGCTTGATGCGACAGGCGTCGAGATAGGCGGCATCCGCACGCCGGCCCTCTCCCAGGATCAGCGGCAGGACCGCGAGTGTGCGGTAGTGGTGCTGCGATCTCTCGGGACGGTATCCGGCTGCGTGAAGGAGGATCGTACAGAGCTTGAGAATCGCGCTATGCGCGATTGCGAATCTCCAATCGGCCGAGACCTCACTCCGGGCGGCATCGAGCAGGTCGCGATCGACGATCGAGAGCAGCCCCGCGACCTCCTGGGCGCTGGATGTGTGCGGCCGCAGCCAGCCCCTCTCAGCCCATCTCTGCAAGGTCATGCTCGTCCCCGATCACGAACAGCTTCCTGCTCCCCAGCACCCTCATCAAGAAGTGATCCCGCGCCTGCTTCCGCCTGGCGAACTCCGCGGCGCTCAGGATGTGGGGATTGATCTCGCGCTCCAGAGCGTCGATCGCCTCCGGCAGCCGGGCACTCAGCTCGCGCATCCGGATCTTCCCCACCACCATGAGATCCACATCGCTCTCCGCCCCTTCAGACCCCTCGGCCAGGGAGCCGAAGACGAAGGCAACTTGGATCCCCGGGTGCGAGAGCACCGCGCGGAGCACATCGACCAGGCCGCTGGTCTTGAGGACCAGATTCCGCAGGTCGACATGCAGCGGGTGATCGGCGTTGGCGCGGTAGTAGGCGCGGTTGCCCGAGCGCCGCATCTCCACTAGCTCGAGGCGGGCCAGGCGCTTCAGCTCCTGCCGGACGGTCGCGTCGCTCAGCCCGGCCCGGCGGGCGATCTCACGCACGTGCAGCTCGTTGCGCGAGAGACCGAAGAGCAGGCGGAGGACCTCGGCCCTACCCCGGGAGCCCAGCAGCTCGGTCAGCGTGTCCATATTGCGAGGTTATACCACGCGCTTGCGTGGTGTGGCCACGCGTTTTTCGAGAGGGTCCCTGCCGCGCCGCGTCGCCTTGCCCATGCGAGACGCAGCCGAGAACGCACGTGCGATCGGCTTGCGCAAGTCGGACCCCAGGGCCGTCGTCGGCCTTCCGGCCTACCAACCGCCCCGGAGCCCTTCCTCTTTGTCCGCCACGAGGCGGAACAGGACCGGTGGCCTGGTCATGGCCTACGGCACGGAGCCCGCATCCGTGAATCCGGGCTGTCAGGCCCTGGGCATGAGCTCGCGAGACGAAACCCGATGTTGTTGTTGCTGTTGTCGGGGTTGTTGTTGTTCCGATTGGCGGATCGGCAGTTCTGCGCGTTGTTGTTCCAGTTGCCGCCGCGGATCACCCGGTTCGAGCCCGCCTCCGGCCCCGGCCCTCACACATCGACCTCCAATGCTTTCACCAAGCGTCGCCGTAGTCCCAGCGTGTCACCATGGGTGTCCGCCTGACTCAAGTGAGCGAAGACACTCTCGAGAGATCGCTGCCAACTGCACGGATCAAGCCGTCCCGCCTGTGTGCGTCGCGCCCTCCGCCGGAGTCGTCGCAAGCTGCGTCTGAGGTTCTCCCGCCGCAGCCGAATCAGGCCGGGGAAGACCCGGCGCCCCAGGAAGGGCAAACCTTGTCGTACCGGCGCCAAGTGCGTCGCCGCCGCCCGCAGCTCGAGACGCAGCATGCCACCAAGGAAGTCGCCGCAACGAGTATGGCACTCCCAGAGACGGGCCTTCTCGTCTGCGAAGAGGATCGCGTCGTCCATGTAGCGCAGATACCCACCCGGCCGGAGGTCTTGCACGACGAAGTGATCGAATGGACTCAGATAGAAGTTGGCAAGATGCTGGCTGGTCAGGTTGCCGATCGGCAAACCCTTGCTTGGCGGGCATCCCGGAACCGCATGCCGAATGATGCGCTCCAGTGCAGAGAGCAGCCTCGGATCCTTGAACTTGCGTCTCAGAAGACCGCAAAGGACATCGTGATCGATCGAGTGGAAGTACGACCGCACGTCGAGCTTGAGGAAATAGGCGTGTCGCCGGGTCAGGCGCTGCGCCTGCTTGAGCGCCCGCAGCGTCCCCTTCCCCTTGCGGCAGGCATAGCTGTGGGCGATGTAGTGCCGTTCGAGAACCGGCTCGATGGCGGCGCAAAGGGCATGATGCACGACCCGGTCACGGAACGGTGCCACCGTGATCTGACGGGGCTTCGGATCCCGCACCGTGAAAGTCTGATACGGTCCCGGATTGTATGTCCCTTCGAGCAGCTCCCGCTCAAGGCGCAGGATCTCCGGCTCCAGATCGAGAAGGAAGCCCGCCACCTCGGCCGTCTTGGTGGTTCCCCGCGCCGCCCGCTCGGCCGCCGCCAGAAGGCTCGCGAAGCTGCACGCGCCATCAAACAGCCCGCCGATGCGCCTCACCGCGCGACCTCGCGAGAGGATGTCGGGAACTGATGCTTCAGCCATCCGCCGGTCATCCGCCCGGCCTCATCGAGTAGCCGCATGGCTCGCTCGTAGGCTCGGTGATCCAGATGGGTCAGCCGGTGGCAGATCCGCAGCAGGATGCGCAGCTTGTCGAGATTGAGCGAGATCCTCTCCAGATGCACGCGCCGATCGCGCGTGTATCGCGCCGCCACGATCTCCTCCATCACCTCCAGCGCCAGGTTCTCGATGCGCACGCTGAAGGTGAAGCGCACGCTCTTGGGGAACTTCGAGGTCTTGCCGAGCAGCCAGCAGAGGAACCTCTCCCAGTGTAGGAAGAGCGGGAGCTCAGGAGACGCCTTGTCCTGGAGTCTGTGGCTCGGCTTCGGGCTCGGCCCTCTCTTTCGACTCTGCGGATCCATCCGGTTCCTCCGAGGCTTCGGCAGCGCCGCTCAGGAGCGCAAAGATGTCCTCGGCGTACTTGCCGACCTTCGCCTCACCGACCCCATCGATCTCCCTGAGGGCGCTCTTGCTGCACGGCTTGTGGCGAGCGATTTCGGCGAGTTGCCGATTGTTGAAGATCACGTAGACGGGCACACCATCGCGCGAGGAGCGCAGGGCGCGCCACTCACGCAAGCGATCGTATAGGAGACGATCGGTGGGCTCGAGCTCCTTGCGGTAGTTGCGCTGATCGGCTCGGCGCTCTCGCTCCGGCCCGCGTCGCTGGCCTGGTTGTGATCCCCGATCCGAATCGCGCGACCGATACTCAAGGATGACGGCCAGGTGTGGCCTCCCACGGCAAACGAAGAAGTGATCGCGCCAGGCGGTCACCTCGTGCTCGCGGCAGAACGATTCCAGCGGCTCGGCGTCGAACCCCTCCTCGCCCAGATGCGAAAGCGAGAGCACGGTCACTCGCAGACTGCTCAGGAACACCTCCCTCCCACTGCAAGACCATCGTCCTCCCCCAACGTCTCCCCCCCCCTCACACGCCGTCCGGCGGCGAGATGCCCGGGCTGATCAGGAGCACTACCCGAACAGCGCCCGCCTCACTCGCCGCTCGTCCGGGGGGCGGGCTGCGCACCGCCCCCCTGGCCGGCGGCTCGCTTCCGGAACCCAAGGGCCAAAGGTCCAATAGCCAACAGCTCGGGCGCTCCGCGCCCTAGTAGGCCGACCTCGCGAGACGAAACCCGAGGCTGTAGTAGCTGACGTGGTTGTCGTTGTTCCGATTGGCGGATCGGCAGTACCGCGCGCGGTCGCGCCAGTAGCCGCCGCGGTTCACCCGGGCCGAGCCCGCCTCCGGTCCCACCGGGTCGGTCTCGTCTCCTCCGTAGGCCCGATACCAGTCGTTGCACCACTCGTACAGATTCCCATGCATGTCGTACAGATCAAAGGCATTGGCAGGATAGCTCCCCACCTCCACCGTCCACCCTTCGTACGGACCCGACGGGCAGCCCTGGTAGGGGTAGTTCCCCTTGTAGTTCGCTTCCGTTCCTGCGTCCAGGCATGCTCCCGTGTGGAAGGGCGTCTGCGTTCCCGCACGGCATGCGTACTCCCACTCCGCCTCGGTTGGCAGGCGGTATCCTGCGGCATCGTAGGGATCGTGCCCATTGCATTCCCACGTACCATGATCGTACGCGCGCGTCAGCCCCTCACTCAGGCTGAGCCAGTCGCAGTACGCCACTGAGCCGTACCAGGTCACTTCCTTCACGGGATGATCTTCCTTGCCCGAATCCACTGTGAAGACTCCTCCGCTGAAGGAGATCTCGCAGTCGCCGTCATCCATGTCCAGCAGCTCCTGCGTCGATCCGTCCAGGCCATCCCGCAGGCTCGAACTCGTCGCCGTGCAGTAGCCCTGGTCGTAGGCCCACTGGGCTAGATCCGCGTACTGCTGGTTCGTAACCTCCGTGGAGGACAAGTAGAACGGTGTCGTCAATGTCACGGTGTGCTGCATCTCATTGCTCTCGTGGCCGTACTCGTCCCCCGGACTGC
>WJJG01000282.1 GCA_014729815.1 Candidatus Eiseniibacteriota bacterium | reverse complement strand
CACCTCCTCGACCGCCGCATCCTGCAGCAGCCGCGCGCCGACGCAGCGGGCGCCGTTGCCGCAGAAGGCCGCGCGGCGGCCATCGGCGTTGCGGTATTCCGCCGCGCGTGTCGAGGCGCGCAGGACGATTAGACCATCGGCGCCGATTCCGGTGCGGCGCGCACACAGTCGGCGCGTCAGGGCGGGCCGCGCGGAGGCGGCAAGCAAATCCCGCGCATGCACCAGTAGGAAATCGTTGCCCGCCCCGCTCCACTTCTCGAAGGGCAGTACGATCTGCCGGGCCATCAGTCGCCCTCCACGATGGAGCTATCGGCGCCAGGCAGCGACCAGTCGGCTCCCCCGACCTCCCGGCCGGGCCGCACTTCCAGCGGGAAGGGGAACGGAGCGGAGCGCTCCCCTGCGTCCCGCACACCGTTGCCATTGGCATCCCGAAAGGCGCGCAGCCGATAGATGCCGGGGGGGACCGCGGAGATCTCGAAGGAGCCCCGCGTGCGGCTCTCGGCCACGAGCGTGTCGGCCTCGGCGGCCTGCACCCGCACCCAGATCGGGCCATCGCAACGCAGGCTCTCGGCGGCCGCCGTCTCCCCCCTCTCGGACAACTCCGCGATGCGGACCTGCAGCGACTCGCGCTCGCCCACGGTCAGCCCCACCGTGGCGCCGCTTTCCCCCTCGACCGGCGCGAAGCCGCTCGGGTCCAGCCGCCCTTCGAGGATGCCCTGCAGGGTGTCGATCTCCGCGCGGTAGGCCCGCGGGGGTCGATAGCCGCGGCACAGCGGATCATCGACCTCGCCCCGGATCCAGCCCGGCTCGTCGGCATAGACCAGATAGAGGTCGACCGGAACCGGCGCACGTGACGTATCTGGGCAGATCAGCGGCTCGGCTGCGAATCCCCAGAGATCCTCTCCGGCATCGAAGGCGCGATTTCCGTTGCGATCATGGAGCGCCGCGAGCAACAGCCGGGTATCGCGGGGCACGAAGGGGATCGAGAACTGCCCGTCCTCTCGAGTCTGGGCCAGGCGGAGCGCCTCGCGCGGCTCGGGACGCACAGACGCCTCGGCGGCCAGCGGAGGCGTGAGCGTGTCGGGCCAGGGGAAGAGGAACAGCGGAACGCCGCCCCGCGGGAGCGACGCGGTGTGCACCTCCCCGGCCAGCGAGCCGTCGGCCAGGGAGTCGCCGGTGGCGAAGGCAAAGACCAGCGGCGCCTGCAGGCCGTTGCCGCGCTGGTCACTGGCGCCCACGCCGAGCAGAACCGCATAGGTGGTGCGCGCCTCCCATCCCTGCGCGGGGCGGCAGGTCAGCGTATCCTCCCGCCAGGTGAACTCCAGCTTCCCGGGCCAGGGCGCGATCAGCAGCCAGTCCTGCACCGCCGAGCGGTTCATCGGCTCGCTGAAGACCAAGCGCAGTGGCTGTTCGGCGGCCACGCGCCGCGCCCCGGAATCGGGGGCCTGCGCCACCACGCGGGGGGCATCCCGATCCTCGGGACCGCCGCCGGGCGGCGCGATCTGCGCGCAGGCCGCCACCCCCGCGAGCAGCAGCGCCAGCGCCGCGATTCGCCGGCCGAGGAGAGGCATCATCCCCCGTCCGCCAGGCAGTACATCAGGATCCCCTTCTGCCCGTGCAGGCGATTCTCGGCCTGGTCGTAGACGATGCTGTGCGGGCCATCGATGACCTCGTCGGTGATCTCTTCTCCGCGATGCGCCGGCAGGCAGTGCATCACCCGGACCTCCGGATGCGCCAGACGCAGCAGCTCGCGGTTGACCTGCATGGCCGCGAAGCGCTGGCGCCGCTGCTCGGCTTCCGCCTCCTGCCCCATACTCGTCCAGGTGTCGGTGTAGATCACACGCGCGCCGCGCACCGCGTCGCGGGCATCGTGGACGACCTGCACACGCCCGGCGCCGTCCCGGGCCACGCGCGCCAGCGCGGCGGCGTCGGGCTCGAATCCGGCCGGCGAAGCGATCCGCAGATCGATCTCGTAGTGCAGGGCGGCGTGCACCCAGGAGTTGGCCACGTTGTTGCCGTCGCCGATGTAGGCCATTGTCAGACCGTCGGGAGCACAGTCGTGCTCGGTGAGCGTCAGCAGATCGGAGAGGATCTGGCAGGGGTGCACCCAGTCGGTCAGGCCGTTGATGATCGGCACCGATGCCGCTCGGGCCAGGGCCACCACGTCCTCTTGGGAGAAGGTACGGATCATGATCGCATCCAGATAGCGGGACATCACCGCACCGATGTCCTGGATCGCCTCGCGCTTGCCGAAGCCGACCTCGGCGTCGGTGATGTAGAGCGCCGATCCGCCCAGCTGCCGCATGCCGACCTCGAACGAGATGCGTGTGCGCAGGCTCGGCTTGTGGAAGACCAGTCCGAGGACCCGTCCGTGCAGGGGCTCCGCAGCGTCACCCGCCCGCCACTCGCCCTTCCGACGTCGGGCGATCTCCAGAATCGCATCCAGTTGCGCGCGCGAGAAGTCGGACAGCGTCAGGAAGTCGATCTTCGTACCCTCCGGTACGCCGGTCCTACCGGTCGCCTGCTCCATGACTGTCTCCTGCCTCCCCTAGAGTATGTAGCGTGAAAGATCCTTGTCCTCGAGCACCTGGCTGAGGCGGTCGTCGACCCGCTCGCCATCCACCGCCACCTCCCCGGGGTCACTCTCGGGCACTTCGAACAGCAGATCCTCGAGCAAGGTGGTCAGAACCGTGTGCAGGCGTCGGGCGCCGATATTCTCGGTCGTCTCGTTGACCTGTGTGGCGATCTGGGCGATGCGTGCGATGCCGTCGCGCGTGAAACGCAATCGCACCCCTTCGGTGGAGAGCAGGGCGGTGTACTGCTTGAGCAGCGCATTCTTCGGTTCGGTCAGAATGCGCACGAAGTCGCCCTCGGTCAGGGGCGACAGTTCGACGCGAATCGGAAACCGGCCCTGCAGCTCGGGAATCAGGTCCGACGGCTTGCTCGAATGAAAGGCGCCGGCGGCGATGAAGAGAATGTGGTCGGTCTTGATCAGGCCATAACGGGTGGCCACGCTGGCGCCCTCGACGATCGGGAGCAGGTCGCGCTGCACCCCCTCCCGCGAGACGTCCGGCCCGTGCGAGGCGCGCGGCCCCTCCCCGGTACAGATCTTGTCGATCTCGTCGATGAAGACGATGCCGTTGTTCTGGACCCGCTCCCGCGCCGATGCCAGCAGCTTCTCCTCGTCGATCAAACGCGTGGTGGCTTCCTGCACCAGGATGCGGCGGGCCTCGGCCACACGCACCCGGCGCCGCTTCTTCTTGTTCGGAAGCAGCCCCTGGAGGGCCTCGGGCAGATTGAGCTCCATCTCCTCCAGACCTGTGTTGGAGAAGATCTCGATGCTCGGCATGCCGCCGCGCACGGTCACATCGATCTCGATCTCCCGATCCTCGAGCACGCCCTCGGCCAATTGCCGGCGCAGCTTCTCGCGCGTGCGGCGCCAGCGCTCCTCGGCCTCCGCGTCCCGCTCCGGCGCCGAGACGGCGGCGGCTGCGGGCTCAGTGCGCCTCGCTTCGAAGAGGCTCGGCACGTCGGCAGGCTGCGCGCCCCCCGGCGGCCGCGCGGGACGCGGCAGGAGCGCAT
>WJJG01000281.1 GCA_014729815.1 Candidatus Eiseniibacteriota bacterium | reverse complement strand
GCGCACGCTCGTGCGCGTTGAGCGATTGCATGGCGCTGGCGGCTCGCAGCGCATGGCGCACTGCCTTCTCTGCCTCGCCGGCCGCGATGAGATGGCGCGCCAGCGTCTCGCGTGACGCCAGGGGAAGCCCCGCATCACTCCCGCGTGCGCGGAGACGTGCTTCCCAGGCCGCGCCCAGCTCGCCGTGCAGTCGCTTGCGCTCCGTCGGACCGACGAGCGCACGCAGGTGCGCGGCGAGGTCGCCCTTGGATAGCGCCCAGCCCGGCGCCTCGGAGAGCGTGCTGCGCTCCACCCAGCGCGCGAGACGCAGCGTGCCCAGGTGATCGCTCGCCGTCAGGCTCTGGCGTCGCGAACGCTGGCGCGAGCGGCGGCGATGCGCGTCGAGCAACACCGCCTCGGGCAGCGGACCGTAGCTGTGAGCCAGGAGCTGCAGCAGATGCGCGGCTTCCGGGCCCAGGAATCGCAGGCGATCCTTCAAGCCTGGGGATGCCTGCTCGAGCCACTGCCGGGCGGCGTCCGGCGACTGCGATTCGATCTGCGGCCACTCGTCGGCGCCCTTGAGGGCCACACCGCGCACCGCATCGATCGTGCGTTGCGGATGTCCGTTCGTCAGGGTGTGCAGATGACGGGCGAAGCTCCGGGTCACCTGCGCGGGGAGTCGGTCGGCATCGGCCGCGAGCAGGCCGCGCAGGTCGATCAACGCATCGAGCAGCTCCCAACTGGTAGCCTGCGTCATCCCCTCGAGTCCGATCCTCGCGACCTGGAACCCCAGCGCTTCGGGACGTTCCAGCCACTGCGGCGCCGTGTCGCCCGTGATGCGGAGACAGAAGAGGATCGGCGCCGCGCCGCCCTGCCGCTGCAGCGCGGAGAACAGCGCAGCAAGCGCCCCACCGTCGGGCTCGTCCACGGGGATGGTCATCCAGAGCGGCGTGCGCTGCGCCGCGAGGGACAATACGGTGGCCACGCGGTCTCGGCGCCGGATCGTCTCCTCGCTCGGCGGCAGGGGCCGTCCCGCCGATGGCCAGCGACGCCTGCGGGCGCGGAAGCGTTGGAACGCGGGCTCATCCGCGATCGTGGGCGCCAGCTTGAGCATCTCGTCGCCCCCCGCACTCAGGGTCTCGGCGTCGGGGGGCAGGGTGCGAACCATCTGCTCGATCAGTTGGCCAGACAGCGTGGCTCCCGGGCATCGCAGCGCATCCGGGGGCAGTTCGATGACGTGGCCGTCGCGCAGGCGCCACGCGGTGGTCAGCCGATCGATCAGGCGCCGCCTGCCCGACCCGGGAGAGCCCTGCACGAGCAGCAGAGCCGGCCGGCGGGCGGACAGCACGTGCTCGATCAGTTCCTCGATGCGCTCTCGGGCCGCGTGGCGGCCGACGAAGCGCGGACGTGGATCGGGCGTCGCACGGGGGTCCCACGCTCGGCTGCGCGGGCGGCGCTCGCCGCGGATCGACTTGCGCAGCTCCCCAAGTTGTCGCCCCACGTGCGAGGCGTGCGGGGGGCGATCGCCCGGGCGCTTGGCCATCAGAGTGGAGATCAGGCGCCCTAGACGAACACCGGCCGCCGAGGAGAGGCCGGCGGGAGGAGAGCTGCGCCAGGTGCGCGCCAGGTCGGGCACCGGGGCCTCGTGATGACGACGCGCGGCCGTAGCCCCATCTCCATAGGGCAGGCGACCGGTGAAGAGACGGTGCAGCAGCACCCCCAGCGCGTAGAGATCGCTATGCGCGGAGGTGGACGCACCGCCCAACAGCTCCGGCGCAGCGTAGGCGGAGGACAGCTGCAGCTCTCCACCCGGCGTGCCGACCGGCACGGCCCCCGACAGCCCCACCAGACGCACACTCCCCCCCGCCGCGCGCTCGACCAAGATCGCATCGGCGCCCAGGCGCGCATGCACGTAGCCATGGGCGTGGACTGCCTGGAGTGCGAGGCAGAGGGGGGCGAGCAGATCGAAGCGCTCGGCGGGGGAGAGCCGCGACCAGGCACGGTTGATCTCCTTGCCCTCGATCAACTCCATCGTCAGGTAGCGACGTCCGTCGTTGAAGCGACCGCAGTCGTAGCCGCGCGGTAGCAGCGGATGCTCGATCTCGCGCAGAATGCGGAACTCGCGCTCCAGGGCCCGGGTCCGGGCTTCGGTAGGCGGCGCGGCCTGCAGCCGCAACGCGCGCTCGGCCGACCCGCGCCACAGATCCCGCACGCGGATGATCTCCGAACCGGCGCCGTGCGCCAGGGCCCCCGCGACCTGGAATCTCCCGCCGAGGATCCGCGGCTCTCTCATGGTCGGGCTACCCCACTCGTCTCAGAAGCGTTCCGGCGCGAGCGTCGCGCGAAGCGATAGCCCCCGGCGGTGGCGCCCCAGACCTGCTGGCCCTGATCGTCGAAGCCTCGATCCCAGGAGACGATCCCATGGGCCGTCACGACCACCTCCGATGTCGCGTAGGAGGCACCCCGCAGGCTGCTGCGACAGATGCCCTCGCGGGTGGTGCCGGCGAACGCGCCATCGGCGCGCCGTTGCAACAGGACCGCGCAGCCTTCACGCAAGGTCAGCGAGTCGGGGCTCAGCGCATCGAACGTGCGGACATCGCGCCAGGCGCCCGCGAAGCGCAACGGATCGGTCAGCTCATAGACCCGGCTGCGGTAGGTCCCCGCCGCGATGCGATCCACCCGGTAGATGCGCTGGCGGTAGGGCCGATCCTCATGCCCCGCCACGGCCTGCTCGACGTAGAGCCAGCGACCGTCGGCGCGGGTGGGCCAGATGGGGACCATCTGCAGGCGGATATCGTAGTAGCTCGAGTCTGCGGCCGCCTGAGCCGCGCTGGAGAAGGCACCGGTCATCCAACGCAGGAGCAGATCGAGCTCGTCATTCTCAGCCGGGTCCGCGCCGGCGCGGGGGGGCGCGGGCGGGTCCGCCCATGCGAGCAGACCGCCGCCGGGCAGGATCGGCAGAATCAGTCCCAGGATGATCGCGCGAGCCATCTTCGCTGACATCTATGCTCCCGCCTCTTACTACCCGCGGCCCACCGCCGGTCTCCCAACTGCACGGAGGGATAGGCTGACAGGTCTTAACTAATCTCCAGAAAAGTAGTTACGGTCCTCGTGCGGGGGTGCGGAGCCTGGCGGGGCCGCTGGCCATCGATGTGGCCCGGATGGGTGCAGAGTCTAGAGATGGCCAGGATGCCGTCAGACACACACCTCACGATTCGCCGTAATGCGCTGCAAAGCAGATGTTTACGATCCGCATGCCAAATCACTCGGCCGATCGACTGCGTCTGCGCGACCGTTCGCGGCACCCGCCCGCATGGGCGGAGCTGCGGCTGCAGGACCGGCGCTAGCCTAGAGCGGTACCGATCCGGCTGCAAGCCTGGTTGTGGCGCGGAGATTCGATCTGTGGACGCCGGAGTGAGCGTGGGGGCCGGATTCGGGTGCCGGGCCGAGGGCGGCGGTCAGAGGGGAAGCAGGAGGGGCACGAGCGCCTTGAGCACCAGATCGGTCGCGAAGTGGGCGGCCATGGCAGCCACGAGGCCGCTGCGCCAGTAGAGCCAACCGAACAGCAGGCCCACCAAGCCGTTTCCAGCCAGCACGAGCCCGACGGTCAAGTGGTTGACTTCCGTAAGTACCTCCAATATGGGAAGATGGGCGAATCCGAACCCGAGCGCGGCCAACGCGTTGGCCGTCCAGATCAGAGCGGGGGGTGGTGGCAGGCGGCGCACCAACAGACTCAACAGGCGTGCGAAGAGGGTCATCACACCGAGCCGGAAGATCAGCTCCTCGTTGATACCGGCGCCGAAGGCGCCCAGCAGGCCGTGCCACGGACTCCAGCTCGCTGCATGCAGCTCCTCGGGCAGGGGGAGAATCGCCTCGGCGGCAGCCCCCAACATCGTCGTGACGATCCCGGCGGCTGCGCCCCAGAGAAGCCCGCGACGGATGGCTCGCCCGAGCTTCGATCCGGCGTGCGGCTGTCGCTCGACCCAGGCGATCAGATCTGGCGCCCCCAGGCCCAGGGTGGGCCCGAGGCGCATGCCGATCGACGCGCAGAGCAGAACGAGAGCGAGGTGGACGAGGCTGGCGACGAGCAGCGCCGGCCAGGGGAGCAGGACGGATTCGGCCGAGAGGGTGATGCTCTGTTCATAGGGCAGCGTGGCCAGGACGCCGGCCACCGCGGCGGCGGCGATCCAGCCGAAAAGCCGCGCACGCGGTCTGCGCGAGGGCCCGCTAGTAGACGTCCAGGTCGCGTCCGGAAGCGATTCGTGCCCCATAGCCCCCCCGGAGTTCGGCGATCAGGCCCTCCTCGCTCTCGCCCCAGAAGAGCTGATGGTAGAGAACCAGAAGGCCGGGGCAAGCGCGCGACGCGAGGTCGGCCAGTTCATCCGATGCGGTGTGCATCTCTCGATGATAGGCCTGCCAGTCCGCGGGCTGACGCGCAAAGCCGGCACGCGAGTAGACCTCATGGAAGAGCAGATCGCAGCCCAGACTCTGACTGACGATCTCGTCGGTGGGGGCTGTGTCGCCCGAGATGACGATCGAACGCTCGCGACCGGCGATGCGGTAACCGAAGGCGGGCGCCGGCCCGTGACGGACGGGGAAGGCGTCGATCGCGACCTGGGCATCCTCGTATACGCGGCCCGTGGCGATCTCGTGCGGGCGCGCCTGCCAGCCAGTCTCGTTCGCCGGCTCGCGGCCCTCCAGCCGCAGCCGGATGTCCGCTCGATAGGCCTCCTGGATGTGCGAGAGCATCGCTGCGGTGCCTGGAGGGCCCCAGACCTCCAGCGGGGCCCGGCGGCCCAGGACCCAGGGGGTCAGCAGCAGGTCGGGCAGGCCGGCGGTATGATCGCTGTGCAGGTGCGTGAGGAAGAGCCGCTGCAAGCGGACCGCCTCGAGTTCCGTGGCGCCTGCCCGGCACGCAGCGGCCGCGCGGCGCACGATCCCGGGTCCGCAGTCGAAGAGATACAGCTCCCCCCCGGCGACGATCGCCACCGCCGGCCCGCAACGGTCCGGATCGGCGTGCGGGGTTCCGCTGCCAAGGAGTATGGCGCGTGTGGCTGGTTGGTCCATAGAGGAATCCGTGTCGCGTTGCCCGCATCGGGTTCGATCGTCCTGGCCCGCAGGCCGCGAGTCTAAGTGGGTTCGCGTGATTCCGCAAAGGATCCCCGCGCTCGGCACCTCGCGGCCTTCGGAGAGCACGCGAAGCCATTCAGGGGGCGCGGCCGCTCCCAGCAAGGACACCGGCGATCTCAGCCAGAGGTGCGGAGGATCTCTTCGCGACGAAAGCAGGTGAGCAGGTGATCGTTGACCATGCCGGTCGCCTGCATGAAGGCGTAGCAGATCGTGGGACCCACGAAGGCGAAGCCGCGCTGGCGCAAGTCGCGGCTCAGGGCCCGCGCGTGGGGGGTATGGACCGGGATCTCACGGAGGGAACGCCGGCGATACACGCGCGGGCGCCGGCCGACGAATCGCCAGACGTAGGCGTCGAACGAACCGCACTCGCGCTGCACCTGTAGGAAGGCGCGTGCGTTGTTCACCGCGGCGGCCACCTTGCGCCGATTGCGCACGATGCCGGGATTCTCGAGCAGCCGGGCGATGCGGCGCGCATCATACCGCGCGATGCGGCGCGGATCGAAGTCGGAGAAGGCCCGGCGATAGCTCTCGCGCTTGCGCAGGATCGTCTCCCAGCTCAGTCCGGCCTGTGCCCCCTCGAGCAGGAGGAACTCGAAGAGCCGGCGATCGTCGTGCAGCGGAACGCCCCACTCGCGGTCGTGATATGCAATCTGCCGCGGATTGCTGGCCCAGCCGCAGCGGCGCGGGGCCTCCGGCGCGCGATCGCTGGCTGCCATCTCTCCTCCCGACGTCGGCTGCCAGGGCGGCGGAACCAAGCGTCGCGCCCCCCAGCGGGCGGACCAGGCGTCGCACCACCGAGCGGGTGGATCCCGACGTCGCGCCGCTACAGAGGGCGGACCATGTGGATGTCCTCGGGCTCGAGGGCCCAGAGCTCCGGATGCGGCTCGGCCGTGGGCACGAAACCGCAGCGCCGATAGAAGCCGACGGCCGACAGCGATGGCGTGGCCGAGACGTAGATGCGCCGCGCGCCACGCCATCGGGCGAGGCGTAGGATCTCCTCGGTGAGACGCGTGCCGACGCCCTGCCGTCTGTGACTGCACGAGACGTGCAGCAGGGCGAGCTGCGCCATCTCCTCCGTCAGCTTGGGCCGCAGGACGCCGAGTCCGACGATGCGCGCGGCGTCGAAGGCGCCCAGCAGAACCCCACCCTCCTCGAGCAGCGGGGCGAACTGGTGCACGAGGGCCTGCGCGCTGTGGGGACTCTCCGGATCCGGGTCCCATGGAGGCACCCGCCAATCGACGCGGCGCTCCCGGAGCACGCCGCCGGCCGCGGTGTAGGTGCGGGTCACATGCTCGGAGCGATCGATCTCCGCCAGACGCGCGAGCTGATCGGCGGGCATGCGGCGCACCGTAACTCCCGCGGGCCGCGATGCCGCAAAGGTCGCGCGATCGAGATCGAAGCGCGGGAGCCCCGCGAAGAAGGCATGCTCGGGCGCCATGGGACCCAGGTGGTCGCGAAAGGTCATGCCCAGCTTGCGCAGCACGCGCAGGGAAGCGCGATTCTCGCCGTGTACGATGCCCACGATCCGCTCGAGGCCCACGACATCGAAGCCGAGCTCGAGCATCGCCGCTCCGGCCTCGGTCGCATAGCCGGCGCCCCAGTAGGCGGGCGCGTAGCCGTAGTAGAGTTCGATCGTGTCGGGTTCGAACTCGAGTTGCCCCAGGCCCACCCATCCGATGAGCGCCTCATCCTCGGCGCGCGTCACCGCCGCGGTGAGCTTGCGGATGGGGGCTGCCGCGCCGTCAGCGGCGCGCCCCAGTTCCGCGTACGAGGCGACCAAGCGCCCGAGCAGTTCGTGCGTCTCCTCCGCAGCCATCCCCTCCTCGGGTAGGTAGCGCAGGACGGACGGCTCGGCCAGGATCGGGGCGAGCGCGGGGGCGTCGGCGAGCTCGAAGGGCCGGATCAACAGCCGGGCTGTGCGCATGTAGAGCTGGTCCTGGTGCACGGATCCTCGAATCCAGGCGTCGTGATGCGATCTCGCGAAGCGCGGCCCCGGGAGCTCTCGCCAGCAGCGGGCCTGCGCTTCTCTGCCTGTGATCATGTACGAAGAGACGCGCAGCGCTCCAGCAGATTCTGCGGCGTGATGGGGCTTGAGGAATCCGGATGCAGAGCACGACAGGCCAGAGGCAGCCGCGCGCGACGCAGGGGATCGCGCACGGCTGCCGCCAGGCCTCTGCCACGGACCTCCCGTCCACCGGGAGGAGTTCGCGTCAGCTCCGAGCCCGTGCGCCCGCGGACTATTCGAATGCCGACTTGATGCTGCCCCAGGTGGTCGGGTCCGCCGGTGACGGATCCTCCTCGACCAGGCAGAAGATCATGTTGTAGAAGCCGGCGTCGGTGTAGGGGCACAGAGCGTTGGGG
>WJJG01000280.1 GCA_014729815.1 Candidatus Eiseniibacteriota bacterium | reverse complement strand
TCATCGAGATCCTCGATGACATCCGGGCGCCCGACCTGGCGACCGAGTTCCGGGTGCAGGGCAGCTCCGAGGGGGTCTCCGAGCCGATCGGCCGTGACACCGACTTCGACTGGCGCATCCAGATCCACTTCCAGATCGTCGGTCGCGCACCGGTCGAGGTGCCGCAGATCTGACGATTCGAAACCGTGCGAGGTGGGATCCGACCGCAACGGGTGGCGGGCGCTGCCGCGGAGCGGATTCTACCGTCGCTACCGGACGGATCGGATTGTGTCGTAGCCAAGGGGTGGGTCGGATTCCGTCGCCACCGAGGAAGTGATCGGGGCCGGGCGTGACGATCACGGGCAACCGCATGCGGATCCTGCAGCGGCGCTGGGTGCCGCTGATCTACCTGCTGCCCTTGGCGTACCTGCTGTGGCCGCTGCTCTGGAAGCCGCTCGACCGGCACTTCTACGATCTCTTCCAGGCACAGCGCACCGTTGCGCCATGGCAAGAAGTGATCGTGGTGGGCATCGACCGCGAGAGTCGCGATCGCGCCCTCGAGCCGCCGATCTACCCGTTGGCGCGCCACATCGGCGAGCATGCGCGGCTGGTCGGCGCGCTGACGCGTGCGGGCGCCGGGGCGATCGTGCTCGACTTCGATCTGGGGAGCGAGCAGTTCGCCCGCCCGCCGATTCCCCTGGTCGACAGCCTGCGGACCTCGGGGATCGTCCGTCTGGTGCGTTCGGTCGAAGAGATCACGACACGCTCGGCCAGCGGCAAGAAGGAACATCTGCTGCAAGCCCGCATGCCGCATCCGAGTCTCGCCGCCGCGGCGCGCGGCACCCTGATCTCCGACCTGCGACCCGATCCGGACGGGGTGCTGCGGCGCTTCTCCCATGATCCCCGCCTGGATGCGTTCGATCTCTTGACCGTGCCCGAGGGTCTGGCCGACCGTCGGCTCCCCCATCCACTACCGATCGTCTTCCCCTCCCTGGAGCGACCGTTACCGGTTGTTGCCTACGCCGACATCCTGGAGGGTCAGGCGGCCGCGCTGGCGCGCGTAACCGACCGGATCGTCTTCGTCGGCGAGGTGGAGGCGCGTGCGCGGGACCTGGTACGCGTGCCCCGCGCCCCGCGGTTGACAGACGGCCGGGAGGCGCAGGGCCTCGCGCGGGTGGTGGTCCACGCGGCGATGACCGAGACGCTGCTGCGCGGGGGACCGCTGCGCGACGCAACGCCCGTCCAGACGCTGATCTGGAACCTGCTGTGGTGCCTGATCGTCGTCTCCGCGATTCGGTATCGCCCGTTGCGGGCGCTGCTGGTCCTGCTGTTCGTGATCGTGGCGGCTTTGGGGGGCACGGCGCTGCTGCACATCACCGCCGATCGCGTCTACCCCGCGGGACTCCTGCTCGGGACGCTGCTCTTCTGCGGCGGACACGGGATCGTCTCGTCCTACGTGCGGACGACGAGGCGCGCGCAGGCCGAAGAGATCGCGCGCCAGCGTCTGCGGCACGGGCTGGACACCGCGCGCGATACGCAGAAGCGCTTCCTGCCGAAGCGCCTCCCCGAGCTGCCCGGGCTCGATCTCTGGGGCACCAACGTCAGCTCTCAGGCGGTGTCGGGAGACTACTACGACGTACTCCGGCCCAATGAGAACCAGAAGCTGATCGTGGCGATCGCGGACGTCTCGGGGAAGGGTCTCCCCGCCGCCCTGCTGATGTCGAACCTCCAGGCCGCGCTGCACTGCCATGCCTTGCTCGGGGATCTCGATCTGCGCCGCACCGTCCGAAATCTCAATCTCCTGGTCCACGAGAACACCGATGCGAGCGACTTCGCGACGCTCTTTCTCGCCGAGCTGGATCTGGACTCGCGCATGCTGCGCTACGTCTGCGCCGGACACGACCCGCCGATTGTCGTCTCCAGCAGCGGGGCCACACAGCATCTGACGGGTGGGGGCTTGCTCCTGGGCGTGGACCCCGGGACCCGCTACGAGCAGAGGGAGCGTGCGTTGGATCGCGGGGATCTGCTTTGCCTCTACACCGACGGCGTGACCGAAGCGCGCAATCCGCACGATGAGGAGTTCACGCCCGCTCGGCTGGAAGCGCTGCTACGCGAGCAGCGCCAACTCGGTGCCGCCGAACTCGGCACGCGGATCCTCTCGGCGGTCGCATCGTTCAGTGAACGTGAGGATCCAGCCGACGACATCACCTTGCTGTTGCTCAAGCTGGAAGAGTCTGCGTAGCGCGCGACAGGCTCCGGCAGCGCCTTGCGTGATCGATCTCGAGGAGGGACGGTGACCGGTGTCGCAAACCTCGGCAGTGGCCGGATCCCGCCGCGCCGCGCAGCGTACGGCACCGCCTGACCTGGCGGAGATGCGCCAATCGAGGGGGTAGCGTTGACAATCCCCCCGGCGATCCAGCACCATTAAGAAGAGTCGGTTCTGAGGGGGGCCGCTCTGTCGCCGGTGCACGGGCGCGCACCCCGGCGAATCGCTGCGGCAGAGGACTTCCCGGCACCTCAACACGGGTATGACATCATGCGACGACCTGCTGCTTCGAGCGCGCACGCACTTCGCCCGACCTCGATGCTCCTGGGTTTTGCTCTGGCGCTGCTGATCTCCGGCGCCTGCGGCCCGGCGATCGCCTCCGATCTGGTCTGGACGCAGGAGGACTGGTCGGGAGGCCAGTATGAGAGCGCGGTGGGAATCGATCCGGAGATCGATCCGGGGCGCCTGGTGCTCGAGAACCATATCGACGACTTCCGCGTGGTGGGCACGCCCAGCGAGCACCAGGGCCTGTGGTCGATGGAGGCCTACCACGACACGCTCTTCATCACCGCCGGGGCCTATCCCTACGGCCTGACCGGCGCCGACGTCGTGGTCTACGACTACCTGACCAACAACTTCGAGATCGTCTACTCCCCGAGGGAGTATGGATTGCATCTGGTCAAGGAGTTCGACGACGTGCTCTACCTGCCCGGGCCCGAGGCGCGCGACATCACGTTTCAGGCGGGCAGCATCTACAGTTATGACGGCGAGCAGTGGCGCGAGCACGAGGAGCTGACGCGCGCGATCCATGTCAACGACGTCGAGGTCGCCCACGGCCGGATCTACGCCTCGACCGGGCAGCACAGCGACTTCATGGAAGGCCACGGCTGCGTCTGGGTCAGCGATGATCTCGGCGAGACCTTCTCGGTGGCCTACTCGATCGCGCCCACGCCGGATGACATGTGGCGGCGCTTCTTCGGGCTGGGACACATCGGCGACCGTCTCTTCGCGCAGCCCGATGGTCACGCGCCCGAGACAAACATGATCTTCACCACCACCGACGGTGTGGACTGGGATACGACCACCATCAACAACATGCCGATCGAGAAGCAGGCCGTCTTCGTTCCCTGGGGCGAGGACTCGCTGCTGATGGGCGTCGACTATCGGCTCTACATCTGGAACGGAACGC
>WJJG01000279.1 GCA_014729815.1 Candidatus Eiseniibacteriota bacterium | reverse complement strand
GTGGAGGCTCCTGCGTGATGCGGCGGCCGCTCTGACCGCTTTGCCGCGGCCGGGGCGTTCCGCGCTGCGCCAGGGCCGAGAGGCGGGACTGCTCGTCCTGGCCACGCTGCCGGTGGTGGTGGTGGCCCTGTTGTTGAACGATGCGATCGAAGCGGCGTTCGAGCGGCCGCGGACCGCGGCGCTATTCCTGATGGGCACCGGGGTGCTGCTGCTCGGCACCCGGCTGCTGCCGCGTCGCGGCCGGCCGATCGGCGCGCGCGTCGCGCTGGCGATGGGGATCGCGCAGGTGGTCAGTCTGCTGCCCGGTGTATCGCGCTCGGGTGCGACGATCAGCGGGGGGCTCTTCGCCCGTGGCGACGCCGAGGCGGTGGTGCGCTTCTCGTTCCTGATGTCGGTTCCCGCGATCCTGGGTTCGGTGCTCGTACACCTATCCGATCTGGCGCGGCTCTCGAGCGAAGGCCTGCTGCTGCCCTATGCGGTGGGCTTTCTCGTGGCGCTCGTCTCCGGCCTCCTGGCGATCCAGGTCCTGCTGCGCGTGGTCGCGCGCGGACGCTTCTATCTCTTCGGGATCTACTGCGTGCTCGTGGGGGCGTTCGCCTGGTGGGTGTTGGGGCGGATCTAGCCTCGCCGCAGCCGGACCGCGAACGATCCCGCGGTGAGGGTCTGGTGGCGCGCCGGGCGCTCTCGCAGCCGCGGCACCTGCGCGGCGGTGCGGATCTCGCGCGGGCGGGCCGCCTAGCGGCGGATCCACCAGAAGATATCGACGACCAGAATCGCGATCAGAGACAGCAGCATCGCCAAGCCCTCCTCGTCGGCCCGGGGCATCCCCGGCTCTCGCTCGGCACCACCCTTCCGCGTCCCGTACCAAGTGCTTCGTGCGTCCACTCCTGGTGATCTGCATGTTGGGTGCCTTTCTCTAGTTTTTTGTCTGCATCCAAGGGTGATGTACGCCTTCGCGCGCCGGGCGGCAGGGGGGAGCGCGGCAAGCCACCATAACGTCCGGCTGGTGGGGCAGTTGCCATGCCAGCAGAAAGGGCCCATGCCGGGCGACCAGAGAGGGCGTAGCGCTGGCGTGGCGCATCTGCGCCAAGGACCCACGAGGGGCGAGGGGCGGTGGCCGGAATCGATCCAGTGCTGGTCGAAATCAGAGCAGCTTGACGACCAGCAACGTGGTGTCGTCTTCGGGCGGATCGTTGGAGAAGTGCCGCACCGCGGCGAGAATCTGCGCCTGAAGCGCCGGGGCGCTGCTGCGACGACCGCGGCGCAGCAGGGCGCGCAACCGCTCGACGCCGAACTCCTCTTCCCCGGCGTGTCTCTCGGTGATGCCGTCGGTATAGAGGACGAGCAGGTCGCCGGAGCCGAGGATCGTCTGTCCACCGTCGTAGCGTGCGGCCGGTCGAATGCCCAGGGGCAGACCGCCGCGGCCGAGCTCCTCGATCCGGCCGTCGCCACGCACCACGATGGGGAACGGATGTCCCGCATTGCAGTAGGCTAGGGCGCCGGTGAGCGGGTCGATGCGGGCCAGACAGAAGGTGACGAAGCGTTCCGGCTTGCGCATCTCGCACAGCCGGCGGTTGATGCGCTCGACGATCTGCCAGGGAGACTCGGCGCGTCGCCCCTCGGTCTTGACCAGACCCTGCAGATTGGCCATCAGCAGCGCACCGGGCACCCCCTTGCCGGATACGTCGCCGATCGCCAGCAGTACGTCGCCACTCGGCGTGCGAAAGCAGTCGTAGCAGTCGCCCCCCACCCCCGCGCACGGCAGCGAGAAGCCGCTCATCTCCAGCGATTCGACCTGCGGCATCTGGGCCGGGAGCATGCGCCGCTGGAGATCGCGGGCCACATGCACCTCGGCGCGCAGCTGTTCCTCCGCGCGCGCGCGGGCCAGGAGCTGGGCGTTCTCCAGGGCGATGCCCCCTTCGGCCGCCAAGGTGGCGGCCAAGCGCAGATCCTCGGCCCCATGCGCCGTGCCGAGCAGCGACCGCCCGATCAGCAGCAGCCCCAGCTGCCGGTCACCCGCGCGCAAAGGCGCCAGGATGCGCACGGCGATCAGGTCGAGGATCGCCTGATCGGTGGGAGCGATGTAGCCGTACGGCAGATCGATCTCCAGGTCGCCGCGCTCGATCGGGGTGGCGATCTGCTGCATGCGACGACTCAGGGAGCGGCTGAAGCGGTAGCGCCCCAGTTCGCCGGGCAGGAGACCGTAGAGGTAGGTCAGCGCCAGACGCCCATCCTCCTCGCGCTCGCAGAAGGCCAGGCGCTGCGCGCCGAGCGCCTCGGCGATGAAGTCCGATATGGTGCGCACGCGGTGTCCGTAGCTCTCGACGCCTCGCAACGCTTCCCCCAACTCCGCCAGGAGCGAACGCGAGGAGGGCCGCTCGCTCTCGACGGCGTGGTCGAGCAGCGCGCGAATCTGCTGGCTCGCCGGCGCGAGCAGGATCAGCGCGGCGACCATGCTGGCCAGCGTGATCCATTCCGAGGCACGGCCGTCGGCGGGGGCCGCCAGCGACCGCAGCAGGAGCGAGACGCCGAAATAGGTGGCGACGAGCAGCAGACCGAGCGCGCTCAGCGCGAGACTCCTGCGCACGATCAGCGTGGAGTCGAAGACGCCGTGGCGCACGATTGCGTAGGCGAAGCTCAGCGGCACGAGCAACGTGAAGAGGACCGTGGCGCGGTCGGCCGAGATCGGAAGGCCCGGCCACAGCTGACGCAGCAGGAGGGCGAGGACCAGCGGCAGCACGCCCAGGGCAGTGCCCCACAGAATCACGCGCAGTTGACGCCGGGCGGTTCCCGTGCGGGCACGCCGATAGGAGTTCACGAAGAGGGCGACGGCGGCCACGATGCCCGCCACCCAGAGCAGCGTGGCGCCGACCTGCGGCAGTTGCGCGAGCAGAGGGCCCAGCGGGCCGCCGCGCTGTACGTGGGGGCGCAACAGCGAGAGCGCCAGCAGCAGAAGTCCGGGCAGATAGAGCAGCAGAGCGCGCCGGCGCGGCTCGATCCAGGGGCGGCGCACGGGGAAGAGCAGGAAGAGATGGACGAAGAGGGAGGGGATCAGGAAGGTCAGCGCCGAGAGTAGCGTCTCTCCCACCCAGTGCATCCACGGGATGGGCGGGATGTAGGGGGGATGGATGAGGAAGCCCAGTCCGTAGCAGAGACCGGCGAAGATCAGCGTGATCGCGCGCGGCTTGCGCAGGTAGACGAGCAGTCCGGTCAGCAGCGTGAGGATGCCCACGGCGGCCAGCGCCAGGCGCCAGGCGATCTCGCCGGAGGGCGCCGGTGGGAGGGGCAGGTCGACCGCACGCTGCTGCCCATCCCGCAGCACCGCGAGGGGGACCGAGTCACCCTGGTCATGACGCCGCAGAAGCGGCAGCGCGCGCGCGCCCGGGGGCACCGGTTCGCCGTCGACGGCCAAGAGCCGGTCTCCGACCTCGATGCCGGCGCGTGCGGCGGCGCCGCCGGGCTGGATGGCGACCACGCGGCGATCCCGCAACGTCATCGTCAGCGCGGGTGTGCGAGGCGCGCGCTCGGCCTCGAGGATCTGGCCGGCCAGCGTCAGAATCGCCAGCGCCGCAAGCAGCGTGCGGCGGATCGCGGGCGACGCGTCGGTGCCCATGGCTTCGCCTTTCTGCGACATCCTGCGCCCGCGCCGACGCTACGCCGCCCGCCGGGGGGCGTCAAGCTGGCTGAGGCGCGCCAGTCCCGAGCGCCTGCGATCGGCTTCCGGTCGTCTGGGGGGCAGCCTTCGCGAGGCGCGCCACGGCGCGGGACGACGGTTTCCGGGAACGTGAGCCTCAGGAAGGGAGACCGACGGGCCGATCTAGACCATGGGATCGGTTCCGTGCGACCTCGATGCGAGACGAGCGTCGCGCAAGGAGAAGTCGCTTCGGCAAGGATGGTCGCCCATGAGGATCGAAACGGAAGAGTTCGGGAGCATCGCGGTTGCGCCCGAGATGCGAATCTATCTTCCCGAGGGGCTGCACGGCTTCGAGGAGCACCAGCATTTCGTGCTGCTCGACCGTGAGGAGTACCACCCCTTCTTCTGGCTCGTTTCGGAAGTCGATCCGCGCGTGCGCTTCGCGGTCACCGATGCCGACCGCTTCTGCGCCGCGTCGGAGAAGATCACCCTCTCGCCCTCGGATGAAGCGGCGCTCGACCTGGCTCAGGGAGATGCGATCAGTCTCTTCGTGATCGTCTCGCTGCGCCCGGGGGAGCAGCGCGCCACGGGCAACTTGCGCGCACCCATCGTCATGAATGCCCGCAATCGCCTTGCCCGGCAAGTCATCGTCTACGGAAACGGCCTGGCCGTGCGGCGGCCGATGATGAGCCGCCGGCTGGTCTCTTTGCACAGCGCGGTAGGCGCCGGTCCGGCACGCGACTGAGGCGCAACCGAAGAGGAGTCGCCGAACATGCTCATCCTGACACGGAAGTTGGGAGAGAACATCCGCATCGGGGAAGATGTCAAGATCACGGTCCTCGACGTCAAGGGGGGACAGGTGAAGCTGGGCATCGAGGCACCCCCGCATGTCGCTGTGCACCGCGAAGAGATCTACGAGAAGATCCGCGAAGAGAATCGCCGGGCCAGTGAGGTCGATCCGCGCGCGCTGCGTGAGGTCGCCGACCTCTTCAAGGGCACGCAGAAGCGCAAGAAGGGCCGCAGGGGCTCCTAGGCGTCCGTGCGCCCGGTGGCCTTCTCCGCTGCCCTCTCCCGCCCCCCCGCCGCCGGGCTCCAATCTGCTTGACCGCGGTGACCACCCTCCTAGAATGGACCGGAATCCTCCGGCGGAACTGCCTGTCCTGCGGCCTGCAAGGCGAAGGGAGTTGCGATGCAGGTCCCTCTCGAAGGACTCTCGGCCGAGGCGCTCTCGGCGCTGCGATCGATCCTCTCGGAAGCCGGTGGCGGTACGCCCGGCCGCTGCTGGGCGGGAGACCTGGCCTGGGTTCCGCGGGTCTACGGCGCGGCGCAGTTCGCGCTGGTCGGCTTCGATCGGGAGGGCACGGCCCACCTGCTGGGGGGGAGCCTCGCGTCCGAGATCATCGACCCGGTCCTGCTCGAGCTGCTCGAATCGGAGGCCTTCTGGACGTCGCTCGCGTCTGGGACGACCCATCCCGCCGCGCGGATCGCCGAGCAGCTCGAGATCTGGCCCGCTGAACTGCCGCTCGCCGCTCGCCCGCTGTCCGGGGCGCAGCGGCTCGGCGTACTGCTGCTGCGTGAGGGTAGCCCGGATGCGGCGGCAGGCGATGCGGCGGCAGGCGATGCGACGCCCGAGGCCGCCACGGCATCGGGGGCGGTGGCGCGCGATGCGGGGGGCGGTTCCGTGGCACTCGGCGATCGGCTGCTCCTCGCGCTGCTCGAGCAATGGCGGTGGGACCGCGAGCGACGCTGGCTGGGTGGCTTTTCGCGCGCCCTGATCGCGGTGCAGAAGCGGGGTCTGCTGGCCGTCGACGGGCAGGGCCGCGTCGTCCATCTGAACCGCCAGGGGGCGGAGATGCTCGGGGTGACCGAGTCACAAGCGATCGGCAGCGACTGCACGCGCGTCCTGCGTCCCCTCGCCGGCTCCGAGCATCCGCTGCTCGAGGGGCTCGCCGGTCGGCTGGAACGCATCGAGCTCTTCGTGCGGGGTGAGCGAGACCGTGAAGTGCCGATCTCGCTGCGCATGGAGCGGATCTACTCCCCGCTGGGCGAGACGATCGGCCTGGTGGCGCTCTTTCGCGATCCCTCTCTCGAACGCGCCTTCGATCAGGAGTCGCGTCGCCGCGAACGGCTGGCCGTGATCGGCGAGCTGGCCGCGGGGGTGGCCCATGAGATCCGCAACCCGCTCACCGGCATCGGCAACTGCGCGCAGGTCTTGCAACAGCGTTTCGCCGACGACGAGGGGACCCTGCGGATGGCCGACCTGATCCTGCGCGAGTCGCAGCGTCTCGATCGCATCGTCACCAGTCTCCTCAAGTTCGCCCACCCCGGGCCGCCCCGCATGCGGGCGACGGCGATCGAGGAGGTGGTCGCGACCGCCGTCGAGCTGGAGGCGGCGGCGGCCGAGCAATGCGGCGTGCGGCAGGAGGTGCGCGTGGACGGCCGCATCCCGCAGATCTACATCGATCCCGAGCAGATCCAGCAGGTGCTGGTCAACCTGATCCGCAATGCCCACGCGGCCATGCCCGATGCGGGTGTGCTGAGCGTGGAGATCTCCGTCGTGCGGCGCCCGCTGCACCTGCGCCGCGGTCTCGGCCGGCGCGCCACGGATCGGGTGCGCGTCCCCCGCAAGAGTCCCCAGGGTCGCTTCGCGCGCCTGCGCGTGCGCGATACGGGCTGCGGCATCTCGCCGCAGGCCCAGGGGCGCATCTTCGATCCATTCTTCACGACGCGATCGGGCGGCACCGGCTTGGGATTGTCGGTCTCGCAGTCGATCATCCAGGAGCATGGCGGAACGATCACCGTGCAGAGCGGTCCGGGCGCAGGCACGGTCTTCGAGATCGATCTGCCGGTCGAACGGAGGCAAGGTGAACGACGCCGCTGACGCTGCTGCCACGCAGGCTCCGACCCGCGCGCCGGGCAGGAGCGCGCACATTCTGGTCATCGATGATGAGGAGAGCATCCGCATCAGCCTCTCCGAGGGGCTCGCGGATGCGCGCACCCGCGTCTCCACGGCCATCGGAGGTGCGGAGGCCTATGAGGCGCTGCGCGCCGGTGATGTCGACCTGGTGCTCCTCGACCAGCGCTTGAGCGCCACGCAGGAAGATGGGCTGGAGCTGCTCGGACAGATCAAGGCCGACTTCCCGGAGGTCCCCGTCATCATGATGACCGCCTATGGCCGCTTCGAGAAGGCGGTCGAGGCGACGCGGCTCGGGTGCTATCAGTACATTGGCAAGCCGCTCGATCTGCATCAGCTGCAACTCCTCATCCGCCACGCGCTCGATACGACCGCGCTGACGCGCGAGGTGCGCCTGCTCCGCGCGCAGCAACGCAAGGAGTTCGCCATCGATGCGGTCGTGGGGCACAGCGCGGTGATTCGCCGTCTGCTCGCGGATGTGAAGCGTGCCGCGGGGAGTCGCACCGCGGCCGTCCTCCTGCGCGGGGAGACCGGCGCCGGCAAGGAGCTGATTGCCCGGCAAATCCACTACTACAGTCCGGTCTCGACCGGTCCGTTCGTGGATGTCAATTGCAGCGCGGTCCCCGAGCAGCTGCTCGAGAGCGAGCTCTTCGGCCACGAGCGGGGGGCCTTCACCGATGCCAAGGCCGCCAAACCGGGGCTCTTCGAGTTGGCAGACCGAGGCACGCTCTTCCTCGATGAGATCGCCGAGATGCCTCCCAATCTGCAGGCCAAGCTGCTGCGCGTGCTCGAGAGCATGCGCTTTCGGCGTGTGGGGGGCACGCAGGACCTGCAGGTGGCGGTGCGGATCGTCTCGGCCACCAATCGCGATCTGTCGGCCGAGATTGCATCCGGGCGCTTCCGCCAGGACCTCTACTACCGCCTAGCGGTGGTCCCGCTCGAGGTGCCGCCGCTCCGCGAACGCCGGGACGATATTCCCGCACTGATCAAGACTTTCGTCGAGTTCTATCGTCGCGAGATCGGGCGCGAAGTGCGGGGTGTGTCCGCGGCGGCCATGGACGCTCTGTGCGACTACCATTGGCCCGGCAACGTGCGCGAGCTCAAGAACCTGATCGAGCGGCTGGTCCTGATGGGCGGCGGAGCGGAGATCGAGCTCGGGGACCTGCCGCTGCACGTGCGTCACAAGCAGGAGGGCCCCTTGCCGCTGGTCGGCGACGGGGATCTGCTGCGAGCGGGACATGTGCCCACCCTGGCCGAGGTCGAGCGTGCGGCCATCGCGCATGCCCTCGCGGAGTGCGGCGGAAACAAGACGCGCGCCGCCAGTTGCCTGGGCATCGCGCGGCAGACCCTGCGCGCCAAGATCCGCGAGTACGGGATTCCCGATCCGTCGGACGGCTAGGTTCGCCGCCCCGCTGCGACCGGTCAGAAGCTGCCCGGCCGGGGGTCGAGAACTGACCCCCGCCGGGCCGTTCCGAGGCGGCTCCCCGCGACGGCGCCGGCCCGCGCCCTGCCCGCACCCCTTCCCGTTGCGCATCCGTTCGGCAATGTAATCCCTCGACTGTCAATGTCTTGCGTCACTACTCCGGATCCGCGCGGGCGATCGTGGACCCGAGAGGCGGCGCGCAGGGGCGGCTGGCACGGCCGTTGCACGGCGTCGGGGCGTTGGCGGGCACCGCACCCAATCACCCCCCGGAGACGGAGTCGAGGCAGCAGGGATGCGCATGGAGAAGCGAGCGAGCGAGCGGCGGGACTACGCGCCGGCGGCGTCGCGCCCCCACCATCTGCTTCTGGCTACCGGGGAAGCCGGGATCGCCAGCCAGCTCAAAGACTGGGTGGAGAACGATCCCCAGTTCGGACTGGCCGTCGTGCGTACCGGCCGTCAACTCCTGCGCCGTCTGGCCCACGAGACGCCTGATCTGATCCTCTGCGATTTGGCGCTGCCCGGGGCCGATGGGATCACCGTCCTCCGTCAGCTCCGCCCTCCGGCGCCCCCGGTGGTGATGCTCAGCGCGGCCACGCAGGAAGCGGCGCGGGCCGCGACCGAGGCGCTGCGCAGCGGCGCGGCCGACTACGTGATCAAGAAGGGCCAGGGGGGCGAGAGTCGATTGACCATCACGCCGGCGATGCTCCGCCGGCGTTTGCTCCGTCATCTCGAGAGACCGTCCGCCCTGCGTGATCGGCGCGTGTGCGGCGAGTGGCTGCGATTGCTGCCGGAGGGAAGCCGGCGGCGGTGGCAGCCCAGTGATTCCCGGGCGGTCTTTCCGGCACATGCGGGCTGGACCGGCTTCGTGTTGGCCTCGCCAGCCGCGATCGGCGCGCTGCTGCGAAGCCTGGCCGAGGCGCCCCAACGCCCCGGCGGCGCGATGCTGCTGCAGGTGCCGCAGCCGCTCTGCTATTCGCGCGCGTTGGCCGAGGCCGCCACGCGGCACTGGAACCGCCTGGTCCTCGAGTATGTCGAGCAGGAGACGCTGCGATCCGGACAGTGGCGGATACTGCCCGGTCGCACATTGCTGGCCCCCGGCAGTCGCGCAGCGGGACGCGAGGCCAGACGCGATACCGGACGCGGCGGTTGGCACCGCACGATCAATCGCATCTCCGATCCCGAGGCCGCGCTGCGCCGCCAGATCGCACTCCTCGGCGGGGCTACTGAGAGCGTGCGGCTCTACCTGTTCGATCCACCCTGCGACGAGGCGGTCGCGATGCTGCAGAGCCTCGTCGACCGCGGCCACGCCGTCTGCGCGCATGCCGGCTGCCTGGCCACAGCAGCAGAGCCAAGGATGGCCCGAGCTCCGGTGGTTGAGCGCAGCGACCCTCGGCGGTGGCTGTCGTCTCGGCCCACGGTCGGCTTGGAGGCCGGACTGCGGAGGGTACGATGAAGATCCGACGTTTCACGGCGCACAGTATCGAAGCGGCCATGCGCATGGCCCGCCACGCCTTGGGTCCGGAGGCCGTGATCCTCGAGACGCGCGGTGCGATCTCCTCCCCCGGGGGAGTCGGGGTGACCGTGGTCGCGGCGGTGGATCGCAGCCACCCCGTGC
>WJJG01000278.1 GCA_014729815.1 Candidatus Eiseniibacteriota bacterium | reverse complement strand
CGCCAGAGACCGGCCCACATGATCTGCCTCCTCCTATCCCGCGTGCAGTGGATCGGGTTGCATTGCCGTAGAGGAGCGCTGGGGCCAGAAGAAGAGGATCAGCGCAGCCGCGCCGGCAACGAAGAGCCCGAGATCTTGCCAAACGTGCAACAGGAAGGCCGCCGATCCGCCTACGAGCGACCAGAAGATGGGCACGACCAGGATCCCGCGCGGGAACGGCGGCAGCAGCAGAAAGTAGATCCCGATCGTGAAGATCGTTGTCGGGCAGGGCAGCCCGAAGGTGGGGAGGCGCGGGTAGCTGTGGCCCAGCCATTGCCCGAGCAGAGGGTAGACGACCAGCCCGTACAGCACGAGCAGCAGCGCGATCGTCAACCGTTCTCGACCGGGGAGACCGAAGCGCAGCCGCCTTCGGATGACGCCGAGCCAGAGGAGCAGCGCGACGTGGATCAGGTACAGGCTGCCGAAGAGCCAAGCGGCGGGGTTGATCGTGGCAAACCAGACGAAGTGGTAGGCGATCGCCATCCAGGCCCAGAGAAAGGCGAGTCCCGCTGAGACGATCCGGTCGCGGACGGGAGGACGTAGTGCCAGGCTCCCCAGGATCCCTACGGCCACCGCATAGAGAATCCACTGCATCGGCCAGACGGCGTGATTGTAGGCCGTCATGACATCGAAGAACTGCGTCTCGCTGAAGGGTTGTTGCATCGGCTTCCCTGCTCGCCCGGCGGCAGATCTCCCCGCACAGGTGGCATTCGTAGCGGGTCTGCGCCGCGCACCGAATCCGCAGATCTACTCGCTCGGCCTTGGGGAGCAGCCCCAGGGGCGAACCTAGGAGCGAGCACCAGACGCAACTCCGGAATCGGAGGAGACGGGGGCTCGGTCCACCCGGATGTCGGCCGCGCCGGCGAAAGAGTAGGCTCGCGAAGCTCTTATTGTGGACGTGAAAGGAGGAAGACGAGATGCGGAGGGGAAGCTGGCTTCGGTTCGGAATCGCGGCAGTGGCTACCGTGGGACTGCTCTGTTGGGCAGTGGCTGGAGAGCCGGCCCGTGGCGACGCGCACATGGCCTTTGGGGGAGAGGGCGATGTGGCGTTTGCAGAAGCGTTGTGGTCGGCGATGAACGGATACGAGAACTGGCCGATGCAGTCGGGAGTCTATCCGGGGATGTCCCCGCACGGGAAGTTCCTCAAGCTCTACTACAACCTGGTGCCGGTCGAGGGAGAGACGTATCACCTGATCATCAAGGACAACTTCGGCGGTGCCGACCTGACGAAGCAGACTGTGATGGCCGCGCCGCAGAAGCATCTGCAGGCGGTCACGATCATGCTCCAGCGTGAGCCCGGATACGATTCGGGGAACCAGAACTGGTTCTGGGCCAAGTACGCACCGGATGGATCCGTGGCCACCAATCCGCAGGGAACGGCGCTGGCCGGCCGGGTGGCGAAGGGCTCCGGGCAGGGCTGCATCGCCTGTCATCGCAAGGCGGGCGGCGGCGACTACGTCTTCGCCAACGACACCGAGTAGTCGTCGATCACGCAGCACACGAAGGGGGGCGCAATGTACTTGGCCGTCCTGCTCGGACTCTTGGCGTTGGCGCTGCTGTTCGTGATTCGCGGGGTGCGCCAGGAGCGCGCGGGCCGGATCGTCCTCGGCCTGGGCATCGCCGCGGCGGCGGTGCTCCTCTTTTCCGGCATGGGATTCTGGGGCGAGGTGCTCTGGTTCCGATCGCTCGGCTTCGAGGGACGCCTGTGGACCGAGGTCGCGGCGAAGGCGGTGCTAGGCATCGGCGTCGCCGTGCTGGGCTGGTTGCTGGTGAACCTGCTGACCCTCTCGTTGCGCCGCCGCCGGCGAACGGTGGGCATCGGCGCGCCGCTCCTGGGTGGGTTCATCGGCCTGGTCTGGGGGCTCTCCCACTGGGATACCGCACTGCGCTTTCTCCATCGCGCGCCCGCCGGCATCGCCGAGCCGATCCTCGAGCAGGATGCGGGCTTCTACCTCTTCAGCTTGCCCTTCTACGATGCGCTCTACACATTGGTGCTGCTGCTTGCGGTGGCCGCCGTGGCGGCGAATCTGGCCGGCCTCTTTCTGCGCTTCCGGGGAGAGGCGGTGATGGTCGAGAGGCCGGAGGAGCACGAGCCGGAGGACGGCCGGCGCTTCGGCTCGCTCTACGCCAGCAGCGGCGTGCTGCTGTTGGTTCTGGCGAGCGGCAAGCTGCTGGCTCGCTATCATCTCCTCTACTCGTCCTGGGGCGCGGTAACCGGCGCCGGCTGGACCGACGTCCACGTCCGCCTGCCGGCCTACGCCGTCGCGGTCGCGGCGGCGCTCTTGGGGGCCCTGGCCGTCCTGGTGCCCCCCGTGCGGCGCAGGGCCCAGGCGCGCTTTGCGGATGGCCGCCGGCCCGGCCGCGGCGCGTCGGGACGCGTCATCCGCTATCTCGGCGGAGTCGGCGCCGGCGTCTTCGTCCTCTGGGTACTCGTCCTCTCGGTCGCGCCGGGCCTGGTGCAATGGTTGCGGGTGGAACCGAACGAGATCACCCTCGAGCGTCCCTATATCGCACACAATATCCGCTTCACCCGTGAGGCCTTCGGGCTCCAGGACGTCGAGGAGCACGAGTATCCGGCGACGCCACGCTTCGATCGGAGCGTCGTCGAGGCGAACCAGACTCTCTTTGAAAACATCCGGCTCTGGGATTGGCGTGCCCTGGACGCGGTGTACAAGCAGTTCCAGGAGATCCGTCTCTACTATGAATTTGCGGATGTCGATATCGACCGCTACCAGATCGGGGACGACTACCGGCAGGTGATGGTGGCCGCGCGCGAGATGGAGTTGGAAAATCTGGCAGAGCAGAGCCAGACCTTCGTCAATCGGCGCTTCAAGTACACCCACGGGTACGGGATCACGCTGGCCCCGGTGCAGGAGTTCACCGCGGAGGGCCTCCCGAGGCTATTGGTCAAGGACATCCCGCCGGTCAGCGCCGACTCCGCGCTCGAAGTCACGCGCCCGGAGATCTACTACGGGGAGCTGACGCGCACCCCGGTGGTGACCAATAGCGAGGAGGCGGAGTTCGACTACCCGCGGGGCGAGGAGAACCGCTACACGCGCTACAGCGGTCAGGGCGGCGTGCCGCTGCGCAACTTCTGGCGCAAGCTGCTCTTTGGATGGAAGTTCGATGGGACGCGCTTCCTCCTCTCGGGGTATCCGCGCCCGGAGAGTCGCATCCAGTTTCACCGCAGTGTCGGCGAGCGGGTGCGCCGCGTGGCACCCTTCCTGCGTTTCGACGACGATCCCTACATCGTACTGGCCGACGGGCATCTCTACTGGATCATCGACGCCTACGCGACTTCGCGGCACTTCCCGTATAGCGAGCGCTTCTCCGGCCGGGAGTTCATCGAATATCGCAACGGCGAGCGCACGCGCGGATTGCGCACCTTGACCGGGGCGCAACTACAGGACGTCAACTACCTGCGCAACTCGGTCAAGGCGGTCGTCGATGCATATGATGGTTCGATCGACTTCTACGTTTTCGAACCCGACGATCCGATCATCCGCGTCTGGCAACGGATCTTTCCGGAGCTCTTCAAGGCGCGCGAGGAGATGCCCGCCGCCCTGGAAGCCCACGTGCGCTATCCGGCCGACATGCTCACGGTACAGGGTCTGGTCTACGCCAAGTACCACATGACCGATCCAACCGTGTTCTATAACCAGGAAGACCTCTGGATCCGCGCCACGGAGAAGTACTACGACGCCGTACAACCGGTCGAACCCTACTACGTCATGTGGGAGCCGCCCGGGGCCGACGACGCCGAGTTCGTTCTGATCCTGCCCTTCACGCCCAAGAACCGCCAGGTCCTGATCGGGTGGATCGCCGGGATGTGCGATCCGGGCAACTACGGCCGCTTCCTGGCCTACAAGTTCCCGAAGGAGCGGCGGGTGATCGGGCCGCAACAGGTCGAGACGAAGATCGACCAGGATTCCTACCTCTCCGGGCAGCTCACCCTGTGGGACCAGCGCGGATCGAACGTCATCCGCGGAAACGTTTTGGCGATCCCGGTCGGGGAGACGGTGATCTACGTCGAACCGATCTACCTCCAGGCGGAGACCGCCGCCTATCCGGAGCTGCGGCTGGTTGTCATGATGCACGGCGACAATCTCAGCTACGCCGAGACGTTCGACCGCGCCCTGGCCGGGCTGATCGAGGGAGAGCCTCCGCCCGCGATGCGCCGGGCCCCGGTCGGTGGACCGGGGCGCCGGGTGGGTACGCTCGCGGAAGAGGCGCGCCGGGCGAACCGCGCCTTCGAGGACTACCTCTCGGCACTGGGGAGCGGCGACTTCCAGCGCGCGGCCAGCGCGCTCGAGCAGCTCCAGAGCGCGCTCGAGGCGGCGCTGCGCTCCGCGGAGGAGGCCCCGGCCCCCTCGGGCGGGACGCGCCCGTGAAGCTGACGTTCCGGGGCACGCGGGGCTACATCGAAGGGAAGTCGCACCGGCATCGTCGTCACAGCGTCCTGGAGATCGCCCATCGCGGGACGCGGGTGCGAATCGATTGGGGCGCCGACTGGCGCGGGCGTTGGGATGCGCTCCCGCGCCCTCACGCGCTCTGGATCACGCACGCGCACCCGGATCATGCGGCCGGGCTCGAGGCGGGCGCGCCCTGTCCGGTGTATGCCACGCGCGCGGCCTGGAGAACACTGCGCGCGTTTCCAATCTCCCAGCCGCGCACGGTGCGCCTGCGGCGTGAGCGCAAGGTCGGCGCCATCGGCGTCGAGGCGTTCGGGCTGGAGCATTCCGTTCGCGCGCCGGCGGTCGGCTACCGCATCCGCGCGGGACGTGCGACGGTTTTCTACGCCCCGGACCTGGTCTACATTCGGCAGCGGAGGGCGGCCCTGCGGGACGTCGATCTCTACGTGGGCGACGGCGCGACTCTCGAGCGCTCCTTCGTGCGCAAGCGAGGGGATGCGCTGATCGGCCATGCGCCGGTGCGCACGCAGCTGACCTGGTGCCGGAAGGAAGGCGTACCACGCGCGATGATCACGCATTGCGGCATGCAGATCGTTGCCGGGGACGAGCGGAGACTCGGCGCGCGCCTGCGCGCCCTCGGACGCGAGCGCGGGGTGGAAGTGGAGATCGCCGGCGACGGGCAGCAGGTCGTTCTGCGCTGAACGAGAGAGGGCGATCCTCGCATCTCGCGCATTGCGGCACGCGGAAGGATGGGTCGCGAGGCCGGCGTGCTTTGTTCCGCCCGCCGTGCATGGCGCGAGGTCGGATGGGGAGGTAGCCATGGGCCGGATTCGCATCGGGGTCTCGGGGTGGAACTACGATAGTTGGCGCGGCGCATTCTACCCCACGGGACTGCCCCGCAGTCGGCAGCTCGAAGAGATCGGCCGGCGCTTCTCCTCGGTCGAGATCAACGGCTCCTTCTACGCCCTGCTGAAGCCGGAGACCTACCGGACCTGGCATGCCGCGACCCCGCGAGACTTCGTCTTCGCCGTCAAGGGCAGTCGCTTCATCACCCACAACAAGAAGCTCCGCGATGCGCGGACGCCCCTGGCCAACTTCCTGGCCTCCGGGGTGCTCGCGCTGGGAGAGAAGCTGGGGCCGATCGTCTGGCAGCTTCCCGAACGCCTGGCCTACGATCGCGAGCGCCTCGAGCGCTTCCTAGATCTGCTGCCACACGATCATCGCGCCGCTGCGCGGCTCGCCCGGCGGCACGACCGGCGACTGAAGGGGCGCAGCTCCTTCGCTGTGGAGCGCAACCATCGCCTGCGGCATGCCCTCGAGGTGCGCAACGAGAGCTACTTCCATTCCGAGTTCGTGGGCTTGCTGCGCCGGGCCGGCGTGGCGCTGGTCTGCTCCGACAGCGCGGATTGGCCGCGCAGGACCGAGCTGACCGCCGGCTTCGTCTACGTGCGGCTGCACGGATCGCGCACGACGTACGCCAGTCGCTACCCGGATGCCGAGCTGGCGGACTGGGCCCGCCGCATTCGCAGCTGGCGCGCCGGTCGCCAGCTACGGGATGCCGAGCGCATCACGCGGCGCGCACCGCCCCGGCGGAAATCGCGGGACGTCTATGTCTATTTCGACAACGATCGGCACGCCCATGCGCCGCGGGATGCGCAGCAATTGATCGCGCGCATCCGCTAAGTGGCTTCGCGTGATTCCCGCGCTCGGCACCCGGGGGGGTCCTTTGCGGAATCACGCGAATCCATTCTGCCCGCGCGCCCCGGCGGGCCGGGGCCGGGCGCCCGATCGTCCGTCGGACGCGGCCTGGGGCCGCGATCCCACCCGACGGCTTGCGACGATTCCCGCCGTGGCGTACCCTATTCGGACGCCGCTGCGGCCGTACCGGAGAGGCGGGCGATGCCGGCGGCCGCCCGTTCCCCCTTTGCGCTGTGCCAGCCCGGGTGCGAGCCGGGGCGCCGAACCATTTCGCGCGCCGATCCGCAGGGAATTCCGGGGCCGGTGAAAGCGAGCGCGGCCCCCTGCGAAGAGAAGTGTGGGCACCTTGCGGCCCGGTCTCGGCGGCGGTAGTGGAAACGCAGGCAACTGTTTCGGAACGGGCTCGTAGCTGAAGCGTAGCCCCGCGCCCCTCCGGCGCGTCCAGCCCGAGCCATCTCGCATCCGCATGCCACCGGCGAAACTGCGTGCGGCGTGGACTGTGTCCGGCCGCGGGCGGCAGGGCGAATCCTGAGGCGATCTGGACGGCGGGAGAGGCGAGCAGGACGAGACCGGCGATGTGGTACGACGCGGACGAGGACTATTTCGAGGAGGAGCAGGAGGTCCGGCACCTGCCGGTGCGGCAGATGCTGGCCCGTGTGCTGCCGATGTTCCGCCCGTACCGCGGCGCCATGGCGCTGGCGGGCGTGCTGGTGCTGGTCTCGACCGCGGCCGAGCTGGCCGGTCCGCTGCTGATCCGCCATGTCCTCGACGACCTGATTCCGAATGCCGATGGGCGCGGCATCCTGATGGCCGGCATCGGCTACGCCCTGCTCTTCGCGGTCGGGATGGCCGCGGCGTACGCGCAGGTGATCATCGTGGCCCGCGCGGGACTGCGCATCATCGCCGATCTGCGCGAGCAGGTCCTGGCGCACCTGCTGACGCTCTCGTTGGCCTACTTCGATCGCAACCCCCCGGGGCGGCTGATGGCCCGCACCGAGAGCGACGTCGAACGGCTGCGGATCCTCTTCTCCGACGTCGCCATGGCGCTCTTCCGCAATGCGATCCTGGTCGTCACGACGCTGGGCGTCATGCTCGTGACCAACTACAAGATCACGCTGGCCGTGCTCCTGCTGATGACCCCGGCGGTGGTGGGGACCTACTTCTTTCTGCAGTACATCCGGCGGGCCTACCGGACGATCCGTAAGCTCTACGCGCGCATCTCGACCTTCCTGGCCGAATATGTCCAGGGGATCCCGATCCTGCAGATCTTCGGCTACACGGAGAAGGCGCAGATGGATCTCTGGCGTCTCAACCGTGACAAGTACAAGAAGGAGGTGCGCTTTTTTTACACCGAATACTCCTTCTGGGGCGCGTTTGCCTCGATGGAGATCGCGGCCATCATGGTGATCCTCTACGTCGGCGCGCGGCACGTGACGGATTCCGCCATCACCGTGGGGACGCTGGTGCTGTTCATCGAGTACACGCGGCGTCTCTTCTGGCCGCTGATCATGTTCTCCGAGCAGCTCAACTTCATCCAACAGGCGTTCGGCAGCGCCGACCGCGTCTTCGACGTGCTCGATACCCCCTCGCGCACGCCGGACCGCCCCGACGCGTTGCCCGAGGTGCCCGATGACTGGCGCGAGATCGCCTTCGAGAAGGTCGGCTTCAGCTACGACGGGGGGGTGCGGGCGCTCGAGGATGTGAGCTTTCGCGTGCGGCGGGGAGAGAAGGTCGCCCTGGTGGGACTGTCGGGCGGAGGAAAGTCGACGATCACCAGCCTGCTGCTGCGCTACTACGAGGCGACGGACGGTCGCATTGCCCTCGACGGCGTGGACATCCGCGACTACCGGCAGCGCGAATGGCGGCGCAAGATCGGTCTGGTGCTGCAGGACATCCACCTCTTCCCGGGGACGCTGGGGGACAACCTGCGCGTGGCGCGAGACGCAATCCCGGATGAGGCGCTCCACCGCGCGCTGCGCGTGGCGCAGGGGGAGGAGATGATCGCGCGCCTGCCGGAGGGCTTCGATACCGAACTCTCCGAGGGGGGCACGAACCTCTCGATGGGCGAGCGGCAGCTGCTCTGCTTCGCGCGCGCGATCGTCGATGATCCGGACATCCTGATCCTCGACGAGGCGACCTCCTCGGTCGATCCGGTGACCGAGCACCGGTTGCAGGATTCGTTGGAGCATCTACTGGAGGGACGCACGTCCCTGATCGTGGCGCACCGGCTGGCGACGATCACGCAGGCCGATCGCATCCTGGTGATGCATCAGGGGCGCCTGGCAGAAGAGGGGACGCACGAGGAGCTCTACGCCCGCGGGGGCATCTACCGCGATCTGTTCGATCTGCAGTTCGCGGTGCAGCAGGCCACCTAGAACGAGGCGCAACGGACGCAGACCATGGCGGCGGAACAGACCGAAAGGCTCGAGGCCGAACGCGAGGCCGAGCAGGCGCAGGCCGCGGCCAGCGCTCCCGCCGGAGCCCCCGGGACGGAGTCCCGCCTGGGCGCCGGCGAAGGGCGGGATGCGCCCCAGCTCACCGTTCGCCAGCGCCTGGCCTGGCTGTGGCGCTACTGGCAGCCGCACCGCCGCGTGATGGTCTTCCTGGGCTTCTTCACGCTGGTCTCCGCCTCGGTGACGGTGGCCTATCCGCGCGTGCTCGGCGCGGTCATCGATCACTTCAAGGCCACGCTGGGCGCCGGTGAGGCCGATTCACGGATCGGCCAGGCGATGTTGATTCTGGTGGCGATCCTCCTGGCGCGCTTCGTGGCGAGCCTCTATCCGGCGACGCGGGCGATGGTCAATGCGCGGCTCGAGCGGGACATCCGCGAGGAAGTCTTCGGGAAGCTGATGCGCAAGGACTATCGCTTCAACAACCGCTTTCGAACTGGAGACGTGGTCACACGGCTGACCGACGATTTGGCGGAGTTCCCCAAGATCGCCTGGTTCGCCTGCTCCGGGGTGTTTCGGGCTGTGGAGTCGAGCGCCAAGCTGATCTTCTGTCTGGCGATGATGTTCGTGATGAGCTGGAAGCTGGCGCTGCTGGCGATCATCCCGATGCCGTTCATGATGTGGCTCTTCTACTCGTTGCGGCACAAGATCCGGGACTACACAGAGGGGTCGCAGAAGTGCGTCTCGCGCACGAACAACCTGCTCGAGTCGGTCTTCACCGGCATCCGCATCATCAAGGCATTTCGTGCGGAAGAGGGGCAGCGGCGGCGGCTGGCGCATATCATGCGCGAGCGCGTGCAGGTGCTGCTGAACCTGATGAAGCTCGAGGTGGTCCTGCACTCGATGGACACCTTCGCCGCGCGCGTGGGACAGATGGTGGTGATCGCCTTCGGGGGCTTCCTGGTCATTCGGGGTGAGATGACCGTGGGCGCGCTGTTCGCCTTCTATATCTACCTCGATATGCTGGCATGGCCGATGATGGATGTGCCGCACCTCTTCATGACCGCCCAGCAGGCATTCGTCTCGATCGATCGCGTCGAGGAGATCCGCTCCTACGAGGTCGCCGAGACGCGCGGCCACGGCCACGCGCCCGGCGAGCTGGAGGAGCTGGCTTTCGAAGGCGTCTCCTTCTCGTACAACGGGCGGCGCAGCGTCGATGGTGTCAGCTTCCGCATCCGCGCCGGCCAGCGGGTGGCGCTGGTGGGTCCGGTGGCCAGCGGGAAGTCGACCGTGCTGAAGCTGATCGCCGGAATCATGGGCCCGCAGGAGGGAGAGATCCTGATCAACGGCCGCCCGCTGGATCAGATCGAGTGGGACGCCTACCGCCGGCTGATCGGCTACGTGCCACAAGAGGCGCTGCTCTTCTCGAAGTCGATCGAGGAGAACGTGCTCTTCGGACGGCCGCCGGCGATCGAGGATGAGGCGGGGCGGCTACTGCCGGGGGATCGCGCGGTGCGCAACGAAGTGGCGCGACGCCCAGGCGCGGGCGTCACGGCGATGGCGGAGTCGGGCCGTGTGGGCCGACCGGGGGCGGAACAGCGCGTGGCACGCCGGGCGGCGGCCGAGGTCTGGGCACGGCGTTGCCTGGCGGTGGCGCAGATGGAGGGCGACCTCCGAGCGCTCCCTGATGGGGTGGAGACGGTCGTCGGACAGAAGGGCAGCCTCGTCTCGGGCGGGCAGAAGCAGCGTATCGCCATCGCCCGCGCCCTGGCGGGCGTACCGCAGATCCTGCTGCTCGACGACTGCACCGCGGCGCTGGATGCGCGGAACGAGGATCGCTTCTGGCAGGAGCTCGAGGAGCAGTTCGGAGGCCGCACCTGCCTGATCGTCTCGCACCGCCTGGCAACGATTCGGCGCGCCGACGCGATCCTGGTCTTCGAGGATGGCCGCCTGGTCGATCAGGGCAGGCACGACGAGCTGGTGACCCGCTGCGAGACGTACCGCGAATTCCTCCAGACCGAACGCCGCAAGGAGCATCTCGGCGTGGGCGCGGACAGCGGCACGGACAGCGGCGCGACGGCGTCCTAGCCGCCGCCACCGCCGCATCCCCAGCGCCGCCGCGGCCCGACCCCGCGGGGTTCCCGACCCCGCGACCGCTATGCTATCCTCTCGGATCTGCACTTCGCACAGCGACACGGGACATGATGCGGGGAGGAGTCTGGGATGGATCTCGCCGAACGGTATCAGGACGTGGGAGTGATCGGCGCCGCCGGGAAGATGGGCAGCGGGATCGCCCTGCTTCTGACGCAGGAGCTGGGGCTGCGCAAGCTCTCGCCCGACGGCCGCGAGCAGAGCTTCAAGCTGACCCTCATGGACGTCGACGACCGGGCGCTCGACGGCCTCAAGCGCTACTTGCGGGGTCAGTTGCGCAAGTTCGCCGAGAAGAACACGGTCCGACTGCGCGAGCTGTACGCCGATCGGGCCGACCTGGTGGAGAACGCCGAGATCATCCAGGCCTTCATCGACGATGCGCTGGACGTCGTGCGCACGACCACCGACCTCGGTGCCCTTTCGCGCAACCACATGATCTTCGAGGCGATCCTGGAGAACATCGACCTCAAGGTGAAGATCTATGACCAGTTGGCGAAGCAGTGCGGACCGGAGACCTATTTCTTCACCAATACCTCGTCGATTCCGATCGGACTGCTGGACGAGCAGGCGGGGCTGGGAGGCCGCATCATCGGCTACCACTTTTACAATCCACCGGCCGTCCAGAAGCTGCTCGAGCTGATCACTTCGAGCAAGACGCGCCCGGATCTGATCGAGGCCGGCAAGCAGATCGCTGCGGATCTGAAGAAGAAGGTCATCCCGGCCAACGACGTCGCCGGCTTCATCGGCAACGGCCATTTCATCCGCGACGGCTTGCACGGGATCTCCGAGATGCAGGCCCTGCGCGCGGAGGTCGGCTTCGCCGGGGCGGTCTACATGATCAACCGCATCACGCAGGACTGGCTGATCCGCCCGATGGGGATCTTCCAGCTGATCGACTACGTAGGGATCGACGTCTTCCAGTGCATCCTGGGGGTGATGGATCGCTTCATCGACGACGAGAAGCTGCACAGCGACCTGATCGACACCCTGATGGACAAGGACGTGCGCGGCGGACAGCGCAGCGATGGCAGCCAGAAGAGCGGCTTCCTGCGCTACGAGAAGGGAATCAGCGCCGTCTACGATCTCGATCGCGGCGACTACGTAGCGCTGGACGCGGTATTCACCGAGCCGCTGGATGAGAAGCTCGGCCCGCTGCCCGAGGGGTATCTGCCCTGGCGCGTACTGGCGCGCGATCGCGCCAAGGACGAGAAGCTGGCGGCCTACTTCGCCAACCTGGCCAAGAGCGATACGTTGGGCGCGCGGTTGGCGCTGCGCTACCTGCAGCGTTCGAAGGAGATCGGCGAGTACCTGGTCCGCAGCGGCGTAGCGGGAACCCCGCAGGATGTCAACGGGGTACTTCTGAATGGCTTCTATCATCTGTACGGACCGATCAACGACTATGTTTGATCCGATGCGCGCGCTGCCGCGATGCGCGTCGCGGCGCCGCGGATCGTCGGCCCGCCACATGCGGGGGACGAATCACCATCGATGGGAGGTAGTTCGATGACGCCGAGAAAGAAGGTCTACGCCGCCGCGGGGACCTATACGATCTCGTTGGGTTCGGGACGCAAGGAGTTCCATCCCAAGAAGCCGCGTCCGGGGCTGGAGCACTACATCCAGGAGGCCGGCCAGGGCGTGATCGCGCAGATCTCCGATCCCAATGTGATCGACGAGTGCGTGGTCAGCAACTTCATGGCGGCGCGCTTCAATCGCCAGGGCAATCTGGCGGCACTGATGCCGACAATCCACCCCTCGCTCGAGTTCAAGCCGAGCACCCGCGTCGAGGGCGCCTGCGGCTCCGGTGGCCTGGGGGTCTACACGGCGATGAAGAGCGTGCTGGCGGATGTGGCCGACTGCGTGCTGGTGGTCGGCACCGAGGTGCAGAACACGGTCAAGGCGATCTACGGCGCCGACATTCTGGCGGGCGCGGGACACTACGCGTCGCAGCGCAAGGCCGGACACGCCTACTTCTTTCCAGCCTTCTTCGCCGATCGCGCCGGCGCGGCCTACGAGAAGTACGGCTTCGAGAAGGTGCGGGCGGCGATGACGCAGTGGTTCGTCAATGCGATCGAGGCCGCGCGGCGCTGCCCGCAGGCGCAGGAGTACCACAACGCGGCCGAGGATCTGTACGCGCTGGGGAACGCGAAACCCAACCCGAAGGCCTTTGCCGATCACATCAACGTCTTCGACTGCTCGAAAGTCTCCGACGGCGCGGCGGGGCTGCTGATCTGCTCGGAGGAGGGGCTGGCCAAGGCCGGCATCGAGAAGAAGGACGCCGCCCTGATCTCCGGCTGGGGCACGTCGGTGGCCGACGTGACCAAGCTGCCCGAGGACCCGACCTCCCTGGCCACCAGCCGCTCGGCGATCGAGAAAGCGATGGCGATGGCCGGCATCGGCGTCTCCGAGCTGGGGTTCGCCGAAGTGCACGACTGCTTCTCGATCACCGGCGTGCTGATGACCGAAGCGACCGGGCTCGTCCCCCAGGGCGAAGGCTATGAGTTCGTCGCGCAGGGCGAGACCAAGCCCGGCGGGCGGCTGCCGATGAATCTCTCCGGCGGGCTGATCGGCCACGGCCACTACACCGGCGGCACCGGCGTGCGGCAGACGGTGGATGTCTGGAAGCAGCTCACCGGCAAGGCGGAGGACTTCCAGATCGATGTGGCGGAGCGGTCCTATGGACTGGTGGTCAGCATGGGCGGCAACGACAAGACGGTCGTGGCGCTGGCGATGACCCAGGCCGACTAGCCCACTCCGCGAAGCAGGGATGGAGTAGCAATGGGGCCCCGCGTCCGAATGGCGCGGGGCCTCCGCCATGCGTGCGCCCGATGAAACGGATTCGCGCGAGCTCGCGAAGGGGCATTCTCGGGTGCCGAGCGCGGGGATTATCGACGGGGACGGCGCGCCCGGAGGCGATTCGGCCCGAGGGGCGCGCCGCGGATGGAACGCGCCGGTCCCCCCCTGGCGCTGAGACGGGAGCCTGCTTCGGGCGCGTTCCCCACGCCCCGGCGGACGGTCCCCCACGCTCGGCACCTCGCCCACTCGGAAGCCCCGCGAAGCTACCTAGCCGTGGATCTTGCAGAGCAGGAAGAAGTGGAAGATCACGATCCCGCCGTACGCCGAGAGCAGCACCGTGACCATCAAGCGGGCCAGGGGGAAGAAGCGGTGCACGGCCAGTAGCAGGAAGGCGATCAGGGCCGAACCGATCTTCACGGCGGCGAACCAGAGCGGGCTGTTCTCGAGCAGGGTACGCATCAGCGGATTCGCCTCGCTGCCGCCACAACGGATGATGTAGAGCGTCGAGAGCGTATCCACCAGGATCAGTACCAGGACGCCGATCAGGGCCCAGGCGTAGCCACCGCTGATCCAGTCGACGTAGTAGCGCTGCTGGGGGTCGTCGCTGCGGCGATTGCGTCGGCGGCGACCGAAGAACGTGTAGCGCGAGAGCATCGGCGTTGGACGGCGGCGCCGGTCGGGGCCGCGTGGGGGGGGCGCCGAGGGCCGCGCGG
>WJJG01000277.1 GCA_014729815.1 Candidatus Eiseniibacteriota bacterium | reverse complement strand
TTGCGCATCGGGTTCATGCCCGAATAGGTAGCCAGGCTGGAGCCAAAGCCGCGCGAAAACAGGCCCCACAGGCACCCGCGGGTCAAGCTCGGCAGCCGAACCGGCTTAGGAGCTCTCCCTCACCAATCTTCGGGTCACAACATTCGGGCCACAATCGAAGGGATCCGCTCGGCGGAAGTCGGGACGATAGTCGGCTTCGGCGCTGCGCGCCTGCACCCACCCGGCGGCGATCCCCAGCGCCTCGAGCTGCGCGCAGGCGCGAGCGTACTCGCCTTCCGAGAGGCCGCGCTGCAGAAGCGGATGCCGGCAGTCGCCCGTTGGGTAGAACTGCCCCATCAGGGAGATCGATGGACGAGGATCGCAGTCGGCCAGAAACGCCAACACACGCCCCGAATCCGCCAGATCGTTGGGCAGGATCAGGTGGCGCACGATCACGCCCCGCCGCGCGATCCCGTGCGCATCCACCGACAGCGCGCCGACCTGGCGCAGCATTTCGCGCACCGCTGCACGAGCCACATCCCAGTAGTCGGGCGCCACGGAGAGCGCCTCGGCGGCGCCGGGATCGGCGTATTTCAGATCCGGCAGATAGAGATCGACGATGCCCTCGAGCAGGCGGAGCAGATCGAGCGACTCGTAGCCGCCGCAGTTGTAGACCAGCGGCAGATCGCACCCCTGCTCGCGGGCTCGCGCCCACGCTTCGAGGATCGCTGGCAGGACGTGCGTGGGGGTGACCAGCTCGATGTTGTGACAGCCGAGACGCTGGAGCCGCAGCATCTCCTCGGCCAGCGCTTGTGTGTCGATCTCGGGCACCGGGATCGTCAGGCGGCTGATCTGATGATTCTGGCAGTAGACGCAGCGCAGGTTGCAGCCGGCGAAGAAGAGCGTGCCGGCGCCACGGCGCCCGGAGATCGGCGGCTCTTCCCCAAAGTGGGCCACGGCAACAGCCAACTCCGCGCGGGCGCCACTCCCGCAGAAGCCGCGCTCCCCCCGCGTGCGATCCACCCCGCAGCGCCGCGGGCAGAGATCGCAGGCTCCCATCCGCCGGGCCAACAGGGCCGCGCGATCGCGGATCTGCTCGGCACTCAAGCGCATGCGTCCGCTCCTCGCCCTAGGCGCGCACCCGTTCGACCATCGCCAGGAAGAGTCGCTCCACGAGGCCGTCGGCAGCCAGTTCCGGATGGAAGCTGGCGCCGAGCAGACGTCCCTGCCGCACCAGTACCGGGAGACCTTCGCAGCGCGCGAGCACCTCCACGTCCGCCCCCACGCGCGTGATCACGGGCGCGCGGATGAAGACGAACTCGGTCTCGATTCGCGCCGCTGCGGGCCGCGTGCCGGACGCGGTCGCCACTGCGGGCGTGTCTGCCGAGCCCAGGGAGTCCGCGGATTCCGGGGGAGTCTCAGGAGGCACTCCCCGCGCAGCAGCCAGCTCCTGGCGCGCACTGTCCTGCTCCTTCAGCGCTGCACACGCACTCTTCCGCGCTGCATCCGGGCGCTCCGGGTACCCCGCATCATCGAAGCTGCGGCGCGTCCAGATGCGCTCGGCCCGCGGGCGGAACTCCGCGCCATCGTTCGCGGGCAGCGGCTCGCCAGGGAGTTCGAGATCCTCCGGCAGGCGAACCGTTCCGCGGGCAACGAACGAGTCGATCTGCCGGCCGTACCCATTGCGCCGCACATCGACATCGAGCAGGCCCAGAGCAGGCTGCTGCGGATTGGTGACCCTGCGCGCCAGGAGGATCAGACCCGCGCAGGTGCCAAAGATCGGACAGCCGCGCTCGGGAAGCCGAAGCAGCGGCTCCCAGAGATCGAAGGCGCGCAGCAGACGCAGTAGCGTCGTCGTCTCGCCGCCGGGAACCACCAGCCCGTCGATCGACTCCAGGGCATCCGCGCGGCGCACTTCGACCGGCGCGGCGCCCACGCGCCGCAGCGCTTCGGCGTGCGCGGCGAAGTCGCCCTGGATGGCCAGGATGCCGATGCGCATCGCTGCCTGCCCTCCTCCGTGCGGGGCGAGGAGGCCGCCGCGGCGCATCCGCTCCGGCCCCCTCACGCGCCGCTACCAGCCGCGGGTCTGCAGCAGCTCCCGCTCGTCCAGCTTGGCCACGTCGATCCCGCGCATGGCCTCCCCGAGCCCCTCGGAGACCTCCGCGAGCACATTCGCATCTTGGTAGTGGGTCACCGCCTTGACGATCGCGGCGGCGCGGCGCGGCGGATCGGTCGACTTGAAGATCCCACTGCCGACGAAGACGCTCTCGGCGCCGAGCTGCATCACCAGTGACGCGTCCGCAGGCGTCGCGATGCCACCGGCCGAGAAATTGGGCACCGGCAGCCGGCCGTTCTCGGTCACCCACCGCACGAGTTCGAACGGCGCGCCGAGCTCCTTGGCCTCCGTCATCCGTTGCTCGGGGCGCAGGGTCATCAGGCGCCGGATCCCATCGGTCACCGCGCGCATGTGACGTACCGCCTCGATGATGTCCCCGGAGCCGGCCTCCCCCTTGGTGCGGATCATCGCCGCCCCCTCGGCGATGCGCCGCAGCGCCTCGCCCAAGTTGCGGCAGCCGCAGACGAACGGCACCTTGAAGGCGAACTTGTCGACGTGGTGCCGCTCGTCGGCCGGGGTCAGCACCTCGCTCTCGTCGATGAAGTCGACGCCCAGGGCTTCGAGGATCTGCGCCTCGGCGAAGTGTCCGATGCGCACCTTGGCCATGACGGGAATCGACACGGACTTCTGGATCTCCCGGATCTTCCGTGGATCGGCCATCCGCGCCACCCCGCCTTCCTTGCGGATGTCGGCCGGCACCCGCTCGAGCGCCATGACCGCTACCGCTCCGGCTTCTTCGGCGATCTTGGCCTGCTCGGCGTCAGTCACATCCATGATGACGCCGCCCTTGAGCATCTCGGCCAGACCGGTCTTGAGTCGCAACGATCCGACTTCCATTCTGGTTGCCTCCTTCTCCCTGCGCACTGCGCGGCAGACGCCGCGCGACGTGCGGCCGTCCTCTAGAGCATGGGTACCTCGTCGCCGTCGTCCGGCCGCGCCATGGGACGGTCGCGCAGACGGTCGGCGATCATCTCCGCCAGAATGCCGATTCCCTTGCCGATGCGGCTCTCGCTCTCGCGATTGAAGGAGAGGCGCATGGCATTCCGCCCACCTCCACTCGGAAAGAAGGCCACGCCGGGCGAGAAGAGCACGCCGCTGCGGGCCGCTGCCCGAAAGAGCTCGACGGTGTCGATCACCGCCGGTAGCTCGCACCAGAGCATCATCCCGCCCGAGGGCTTCGTCCAACGGGCCTGTGGCGGGAAGTCGCGTTCCAACGCCGCCAGCATGGCCCGCAGGCGCCGCCCGTTGACGCGTCGCAGCCGGCGCAGGTGCCGCACCAGATGGCCCTCGCGACAGAAGCGTTCCATGGCGCGCTGGGTCAGCATGGCCGAGGAGAGGTCGGTCGCCCAGCGCAGCTGCCGCAGCGGGCCGACCAGCTCGCGCGGTACGACCATCCAGCCCAGGCGCAGGCCCGGGAAGAGCATCTTCGAGAAGGTGCCCAGATGGATCACCTGCCCGTGCGCATCATCGGCCAGCAGAGGACGCGGGCGATCGCCCCAATAGTAGAGATCCGAGTCGTAGTGATCCTCGACGATCGCCAGACGCCGCCGGCGCGCCAACGCCAGCAGCGCGGCCCGGCGCGCGGGCGAGAGACTGACCCCGGTCGGGTTCTGGAAGCTCGGCATCATGTAGAGGAACTTGGCCGCCTTCTCCGCTAGCGCGGCATCCAACGCGTCCACCTCGAGCCCTTCCGCGTCGATCGGCACCGTACGCAGGTGTGCGCCCGTCTGGCGCAGCGCAACGAAGGCTGCTGTGTAGGTCGGCTCCTCGCAGAGGACGCGGTCCCCTGGCGAGAGGAAGAGCTTCCCCAGCAGATCGAGACCCTGCTGCGATCCGCTAACGATGAAGACCCGCGCCGGATCGAGGCTCTCCGCGCCGCCCTGGGTCAACCAGTCGGCGATCCAGGCGCGCAAGGGCTCGTAGCCTTCGGGCGCCCCGTACTCGAGAATCTGCGGATCCCCCTCCGAGAGCACTGCCCGCATGCATCGTGCGAAGTCGCCCAGGGGAAAGCGGCGGCTGTCGGCCAACGCGCCGGTCAGCCGAATCGTCTCGGGCGGAAGCTTCAGCCCGCGTGGCGAGAGCCAACGCGAAGGATCGTCGCGCAGCGCGGACGCGTTTTGGATCAGCGGTCCCCAGGCGAACGGCCCCTCGTTCCCTGCGTCGCCCGTGGCCGTCTCTGCGGACTCCATCCCCTGCGCGGCGCCGGTCCCCGCGGCTGACGCGCCCCCTCGCGCCTGCGGGACTTCCGCGTCCTTTCGGGGATCGCGCACGAAGGTGCCGGCGCCCACCGCCGACTGGATCCAGCCCTCGCGCTCCAGAAGCTGATAGGCCTGCACAACAGTATTGCGATGCACGCGCAGACGCTCGGCAAGCTGTCGCGTCGCGGGTAGGCGCGCGCCCACCGCCAGACGCCGCTCCCGGATCGAGGCGCGCATCGCTTCGGCCAGCTGGCGATAGATCGGCTCGCGACCAGCGCGATCGATCTCGATCTGGAGCGTGTCGTTCACGAAACGCCTCCTGCGGAATGCCTCGCCTACCGCGGTGCGGTCGCGCGGCTGCCCCGCCTGCTGCGGTGCCGTCCCCTGGCGGTCCCTCCTACCGCGGTGCCGTCCCCCCTGGCGGTCCCTCTTGCCGCCTTGCCGTCCCGGGGCTACGCCTCCTGCCGCGCCCCCGTTCGTGCGTACGAGCTCATTGGAACAGTCCAAAGATAGTCCGATCTGGATCGATATGCAACCATGAAAGCAGAAAACTGCCCGTAGAGCCGGAATTGGACTAGTCCAAAGACCCCGTTGCACCGCAGTCCGTCCGCCTGCAGCGCCCTCTCGTTCGGCACCGGAGAGTCCCCCACTCCCGCCTCCGCCGGTCGCCCCCGATGCCGTCGCGGCCGATTGACGCGCGCCCGCGCTTCCCGATTGCTCTGGGAGGCCTGGTTTCGTACCGTCCTTCGCAGAGTCTTCCAACCCGCGACCGGGCAGCGCGAGGAGGTAGCGTATGGAATCGCTGCGCGTCGAAGCCAACCGTCAGGTCAGCAAACTGGTGATCCGCGGCGTCCCCGATCGACCCGGCATCGCAGCCGAGATCTTCGGCATCGTGGGGACCAAGGGATTCAACGTCGAGCTCGTCGTCACGACCGGCGGCACGCGGGGGGAAGCGGAGATCTGCCTGGCGGTCTCCTCGGGTGAGGATGAGGCGGTGCGCACTACGCTCGACGCGTTGCGCGACGAGTTGCAGGCCTCGAGCATCGAGCTGGACAAGGATGTCGCCCTGATCTCCGTCATCGGCTCCAACCTGTCCAAGGTACCCGGAGTGGCCGGGCGCATGTTCAAGGCGCTCTCGGCACGCGGGGTCAACATCGACGTGATCTCGACGTCGCTTTCCTCGGTGACGTGCATGATCCCCGAGGACCGCACCGAGCCGGCAATCGCGGCGCTCGAAGGCGAGTTCCTCGACGACCGCCGCGAGAGCTGATCACGAGCTGGCCGCCTCCGTAGCCGCTTTTCTTGCAACAACCTGCGGTCTCTGCTATCTTCGCGATCGGAGTCGAAAGACCGTTTGCGGGCTGCGGCGGCCCGTGCGATCGGGCATTTGGGAGGAGATGATGGCAGACACGAAGCGACCGGAGACGTCCGCGCGTGGATGCCGGGCGGGCGCTCGGCAGACGCCCGTCGCATCCCCTGACGACGCCCGATCGGCGCAGAGCGTCCCGGCCGAACCGCTCTACGAGACCTACTCCGGCATCCCATTGCAGCAGAACTACGGACCCGAGGATTGGCGTGCGTCCGAAGGCGCGGACGACGGCAACGTCGCTGCCGGCGCGTACCCGTTCACCCGCGGTATCCATGCCAACATGTATCGGGGGCGACTCTGGACGATGCGCATGTTCGCGGGCTTCGGAACGCCCGCGGACACGAACCGCCGTTTCCACTACCTGCTCGACCATGGTCAGACCGGTCTCTCGACTGCATTCGACATGCCGACCCTGATGGGCTACGACCCCGACCATGCCCTCAGCGCTGGAGAAGTGGGACGGGAAGGGGTGTCGATCGCCTGCCTGGCCGACATGGAGCGCCTCTTCGATCGCATCCCGGCCGACCAGGTCAGCACATCGATGACCATCAACGCCACGGCGATCATCGCGCTCTCCTTCTACGTCGCGATGGCCGAGCGTCAGGGCGTCGCGCCCGAGAAGCTGCGCGGCACGACGCAGAACGACATCCTCAAGGAGTTCATTGCCCAGAAGGAGTGGATCTGTCCGCCCGAGCCCTCGATGCGCCTGATCCGCGACATGATCGCCTACGCCAGCGAACGCCTACCGCTGTGGAACACGATCTCGATCAGCGGCTATCACATCCGCGAGGCCGGCGCGACGGCGGTCCAGGAACTGGCCTTCACGCTGGCCGACGGCATCGGCTACGTCGATGCGGGCATCGAGGCCGGACTAGAACCGGACGCCTTCGCGCCACGGCTCTCCTTCTTCTTCGATGTGCACAACGACTTCTTCGAGGAGATCGCCAAGTTCCGCGCAGCGCGCCGCATGTGGGCCAGGATCATGAAGGAGCGCTTTGGCGCCAAGCACCCGCGTTCCTGGTGGCTGCGCACGCACGCGCAGACCGCCGGCGTCTCGCTGACTGCACAGCAGCCGTACAACAACGTCGTGCGTGTCGCTTTGCAAGCGCTTGCGGCCGTGCTGGGTGGCACCCAATCGTTGCACACCAACTCGCTGGACGAGACCTACGCACTGCCCACGGAGGAGGCGGCCAAGATCGCTCTGCGCACCCAGCAGATCATCGCCCATGAGTCGAACGTCCCCACGGTCGTCGATCCGCTCGGCGGCTCCTACTTCATCGAGAAGCTGACCGAGCAGGTCGAGGAGGAGGCCTGGAAATACATCCGCCAGATCGACAATCTCGGCGGCATCGTGGCGGCGATCAATCAAGGCTATCCGCAGAAGGAGATCTCGCGTTCGGCCTACGAGTTCCAGAAGCAGGTCGAGCGCGGGGAACGGACGATCGTCGGCATCAACCGCTACGTCGAGGAGACCGCAGCGGACGTGATCCCGACGCTCAAGATCGACATGGACGTCGAGCGAGGGCAGATCCGTCACATCCGCGAGCTGAAGGAGCGTCGCAACGCCCGCACGGCGCGTGAGGCGCTCGATCGCGTGCGGCAGGCTGCCGCCGGACAGGAGAACCTGATGGCGGTCATCGTCGAGGCGGTCAAGTCCGATGTGACCCTCGGCGAGATCAGCGACATCTTCCGCGAGGTCTACGGAGAGTACCGCGATCCGGCGTTCCTCTAGGCGGAGGTGTCCGCTCGCCGGCGAGCGGAGGAGGGACGAGTCTCGTTCCGGTGAGGAGGTCAGGGATGGACCGTTCGCACGGAGACTCGGCGGCGCTGTATGCCCTGCGTCTGGGTCTGGACTCGGCTCGGGTTTCATCGTTCCGTCTGCCGGTGACGATCGAGCCCGCCACCCTGGTGATCCGCAGCACCGCGGAGCCGGCCCCGCTGATCATCTGCCTGCACCCGGCCCGCATGACCGAGTTCCAGTTCGCGCACGCCTTGCGAGGTCTGGTGGCCTTGCGCGCCCACCTCGCCTTTCCGCGTGGGCTGCATGCCCATGAGGTCGATCTCGGCGGTGCGCAAACCGTCGGGTATGCCTGGTTCCACTACACTGGCGACAACCCGGCCTTTCGGGAGAGTCTTGCGCAGGCCGATGCGTATCTGAGCCGCGTCCTCGAACGCCTGCTGCTCGATCTTCCGGTCGATCGCCGCGCGATCTTCGTGCTGGGTGCCGGGGACGGCGCGTCGCTGGCGGCCGCGCATGCCAACGCGCACGCCGAACGCATCGCCGGCGTCGTGGCCATCGGCAGCCGCCTGCGCCTCGAAACGCTGGCCCAGGCCGGAGAGAGCGCGCGGCGGCTACCGATTCTCCGGCTGACGGATCGCCGGAAGCGCACCGCACGAGAGGTATCGCCCGAGGTGCGCAGCGCGGAGCTGCACGAGTTGGGCTTCGCCGTCGATCTCGAGGAGATCCGCACGTCCCAGGACTCATGGAATGAGGAAGAGGGGGCCGTCATCGCGTGGCTGACCCAGAAGGCCGGGATCGGCATCCAGGTTCCCGGCTGATCGGCCGCACGCGATTCCGAAGAGCGGCTTCCATCCGGTCCCACGCGCCTCATCGTGCCGGTCCGCTGGCCGCTTCGAAGATGCCCAGGCGCTTCATCTTGCCGATCAGTGTGGTGCGGCGCATCCCGCCCAGGAAGCGGGTGGCCAGCGTGCGATTGCCCCCGCTGCGCACCAGGGCGCGGGTGATCAGATGCCGCTCGACCGCTTCGAGAAACGCCTCGTAGCTGTACCCTGTGGGCAGATCGCTCGGCAGCCGTGGGCCGCGCTGGCCTTCCCCGTGGCCCCCGGAAGCGGCGGGCCGGAGTTCGGCAGCCGTCGTCGCCGCCGGCGGCGGTCCGGACGCCGGCGGCTTGACCTCCGGTGGAAAGAGCAGCTCGCGCGTGATGCGCGTCTCCCCACTCTGGCTCCACAGGGCGTGGGCCCGCTCGCAGACCAGCTTCAGCTCGCGCACGTTGCCGGGCCAGCCGTGTGCCAGCAGCGCCGCCTTGGCGCCCGGCGTCAGCCGCGGCGCG
>WJJG01000276.1 GCA_014729815.1 Candidatus Eiseniibacteriota bacterium | reverse complement strand
CGGGATTCCGTGACCCGTCTCGTCTCCCGGCGGCATTTGGCGCTCACGATCTCCTAATCTTGACCTGTCCGGGTGCAGCGGTTTCCCTTCACGATCCGGGGGGCCTCCATCGAGGGTGACCGTCGGATGGGCCGAGACGCGCATGGGGGAGGGAATCATGCGGAAAGAGTGGGGATGCATCTTCGGGTCGAGTGCCCGCGCGGGTCGCGGGATCCTGCTGTCCGGTCTCTGGTTCCTGCTGGGCGTGGGGATCGCCGGCGATGCGCGGGCGTCCTCGGACGAGCAAGCCACCAACGCGTTGCCCGACTACTGGAGCGAGAGCCGCATGCTCGTCGGTGTGCCGGGGGCGTCGCCGAGCCTGGCGGCCGGCTTCTTCAATCCCGCCGCTTGGCCGATGCGGCCCGAGGGCGGGCTGCTCTTCGGTTGGGACGAGCCGATCGAAGAGGCCGGCGCGGCGATCGACCGCAGCGACTGGCTGGGGGTGGTCTCCTTGCGCGGGCTCTCCTTCGGCGTGCGCAGCTACCAGTACGCCGATGCGTTCGAGAACGACTGGCACTGGGAGGAGTACACCGTGGGCCTCGGGGGCGGGACCGACGGCTTCGCCACCGGGCTCTCCTACGCCTGGAGTGACGGTCCGAGTTGCGCGACCACCCGCAGCGCACGCTGGAACGCCGGCATGATCGCTCGCTGGCGTCCGGTTTCGGTGGGGCTCGCCGGCGCGTGGGAACGGGGCGACGCGAATGCCGACGGTCTGCGCGACTACTTCGTGCAGGCCGACGTCGGCCTCCGGCCCCTGGGCCCGCGCGTGACGTTCTTCGCCGATGCCGTCTGGGAACGGGACCAGGACTTCGAGGAGATCCGCACCGGATACGGACTCGAGCTCCACCCCCTGCGCGGACTCTCGGTGGCTGCCAAGGCGCGCAACGATGGCCAGGTGAGTATCGGGCTGCGCATCGGACTCTCCCCCGGCAGCCATCCGGGCCTGGCCGGCCATCTCGACGCCGATCAGGAGCATCGCGCCACCACGTATCTGGTCGAGTCCGGCGCTCCCTGGCCCGACCTGGGCCTCTTCGAACCGGGGCCGAGCCATCCCGAGATCGAGCTGAAGGGCCCCATGGTCTATCGGCGCTACAAGTTCTTCGACGATCGCCGCACCCTCTTCGGCCTGCTGCGCAGGATCGACCGCTATGCCACCGACCCCGACGTGGCCGGTGTGGTGATCAACCTCTCGGGCGCGCGCATCGGCGGGGAGATGCTCTGGGAGCTTCGCGAACAGCTGGCCGGATTGCAGGCGGCCGGCAAGCGCGTCGTGGTCTACGGGGATGAGATCACACAGGGGCAGTACATGCTCGCCAGCGTGGCCGACGAGATCTGGGTCGATCCCGAGGGCATCGTGATCGTTCCGGGCTTGGCCGGCGGGCGCACGTATCTACGGGGCACTCTCGAGAAGCTGGGTGTCGGCTTCGACGAGTGGCGCTTCTTCACGTACAAGAGCGCCTACGAGACCTTCTCGCGCGAACAGCTCTCTGAAGCCGATCGCGAACAGATCGGCACGTTGATCGACGACATCTACGGGTCGATGGCCGAGATGGTCGTAGCAGGGCGCGGGATCTCGCGCGAGGACTGGGACCGTGCGGTGGACGAGAAGGCGATGCTGCTGCCGCGCGAGGCGCAGGCCGCGTCGCTGATCGATTCGATCGGAACCTTCGAGGATGCCAAGGAGTCGGCGCGCCGCATCGAGGCGCAGCGCGCCGCTGCGAGCGGCCCGGCCTGGCTCGGCGGGCTGCTGGGCGACCCGGTCTGGGGGCCGATGGAGTGGGGCGAGCCGCCGCGCATCGCGCTGCTGTATGCGATCGGACCCACCCAGATGGATTCGGGCATCAAGGCCCGCGTGCTGGCCAAGAAGATCAAGGAGGCGCGGGAGGATTCGGGCGTGCGGGCGGTGGTCCTGCGGGCCGATTCGCCCGGCGGATCGGGTCTGGCAAGCGATCTGGTGGGGCGCGAGATGCGCGAGACGGCCAAGGTCAAGCCGATGATCGTCTCGCAGGGCGCCGTGGCCGGCTCGGGCGGCTACTGGATCTCGATGTATGCCGACACCATCGTCTCCTCGCCGATGAGCGTCACCGGATCGATCGGCGTGATCGGCGGCTGGTTCTACAACGACGGGTTGGGCGAGAAGCTCGGCGTCACCTGGGATGGCGTCTGGCGCGGCGCGCACGCCGATGTGGGGCAAGGCATGCGGCTGCCGCTGATCGGCGTGACCGTGCCCGAGCGCAACCTGACGCCCGAGGAGCGTGAGCGGATGGAGTTCTTGATCCGTGATTCCTATGAGCAGTTCGTCGAGAAGGTGGCCGATGGGCGCGGCCTGCCGGTCGAGGAGGTCGACCGGATTGGCCAGGGCCGGATCTGGAGCGGCACGCGGGCGCGCGAACTGGATCTGGTCGACGAGATCGGCGGCCTCTGGTGCAGTCTCCAGCTCGCCAAGCGGGCTGCGGGCCTGGCCCCCGAACGGCGCATCGCGATCACCCAGGGCCCCGGAATCGGGTCCTTCAACCTCGGCTTCCTGCGGCCGCGCCTCTTCGGGCTCTTCGGTGGACGACCGGAGACGTTCGAGGAGGGGACGAACGATCCGTGGGCGGCAGGGGGCTATCCACTCACGCGCCACGATCCGGAGTCTCTGCTTTCCCCGGGAGAGCGGACCTATCTCGAGACGCTGCTGCGCGCGCGGGGACGACCGGTCCATATGATGGAACCGATCCGGATCTCGCTCGAGGACGAGTAGAGCACCGTCCTGGCGGGTTCCCGTTTTCTGCGACACGTCGCGGAGCAGGCCGCTCTTGATTCTCCTTTAGCATTCGGCTATTCATATATGCGTATTCGCGGATTGTGATGCAGGAATCCTGCATCGCCGGTTCCCCGCACAACGCGACACGCCGTCGTTCGAAGCTGCGGCAGCATGCCGACTGATGCGGAGGAGAGGGCCTCTGACGGAAAGGAGCTGCAGATGAGACTCCCGAATGTCGTCGCGCGGATCGTGTGGCTGGCAGGATGGGGACTCCTGATTGCCGCCGCCCCGGTGAACGCCACCAACGGAATGAACCTGGAAGCATACGGCCCGATTGCCGGAGGAATGGGCGGCGCTTCCCTGGCCTACGACAACCGGACTGCGGCGGTGATGAACAACCCAGCTACCTTGGGGCTGCTGGGTCCGGGAACCCACCTCGACATCGCATTCGGGAGCCTGGGGCCCGACGTCGATGCGCTCGTGGAGATCCCGGGTGGGGAGCGCGAGGCCGAGTCGACGGCGGATGCCTTCTACATGCCGGCGCTCGGATTGGCGCACAAGCGCGGTCGGCTCGCTCTCGGGCTGGGCATCTTCTCCCAGGGTGGCATGGGTACCGAGTACACGGCCGACTCCTGGCTGGCTGACCCGAGCATGGGCGCCAACACCGCACTGACCGCGGGACTCATCAACCGCTCCGAGGTCAGCGTGGGACGTGTGATCGCGCCGCTGGTCTACGATATGAGCGATCGTCTCCGCGTCGGAGCCAGCCTCGACTTCGTTTGGGCGGGAATGGACCTGCAGATGGCGATGAGCGAGGGGCAGTTCCGCGATCTGGCCGACCCGCAGGCGCAGCAGTTCGGGCGGGCGGATGGCACGCTGGCCGAGGCGTTCGGCTCGCTCTATGAGCCATTCGGCGGCCAGGGCATCGCCACGCTGCATCACGCCTACTTCGACTTCAGCAATGACAGCGACTTCACCGGCCAGGCCACCGCCACCGGCTTCGCCGGGAAGCTGGGACTGGTCTTCGCGGCCACGCCGCAGCTGACGCTCGGCGCGACCTATCACTCGACGACCCGCCTCGGCGACCTGGAAGCCGATGAAGCGGCAATGAGCATGGGCGTCAACATCGACACCGGCATTGCCCAAGGGCAGGCGCCCAGCGGGACCTATGCGGACATGATCCTGCCACTGACGGGCACGGTGAGCGTCAGGGATTTTCAGTGGCCGGCCAGCTACGGCATCGGGGTGGCCTACCGTCCTGCAGCGCGCCTGTTGTTGGCAGCCGACGTTCGGCGCATCGCTTGGTCGGGGGTCATGGAGGAATTCCGTATGGTCTTTCGTGCTGATGCCGTGCCGCAAAACGGTGGCTTCGGAGGAAGGGAGCTGGATGCGGTACTCTTCCAGGATTGGGAGGACCAGACGGTATTGCAGCTCGGTGTGGCCTTCGACGCCAGCGAATCGTTCACCGTGCGCGCCGGCTACAATCATGGTGACAACCCGGTCCCCGACGCGCTGGTCAACGCGCTCTTCCCCGCGATCGTCGAAGATCATCTCAGCTTGGGGGCAGGATACGCCCTGGGGCCCGCTGCGGCGCTGGATCTCTCCGTAGTCGTGGGATTCGAGGCCAGTGCAAAGAATCCTGGGGATGGTGCGTCGATTCCCCCGGTCGAGTCGCGACACGCGCAGCTGAACTGGCAGGTGATGTACAGCCACCGCTTCTAGATCGCCTCACCCGAGCGCGTTGCGGACACTTCCTCGGCGGCCCCGAGCGGGAGATCGGCAATCGGGGGCATCCCGGAAGCGCGCGACAGCGCATCGCGCGCTCCCGTGAGATCGGCCGTGGGCTGAACAGCCTGCCCGGGGCTGCCGACCTGGGGGCCGCCGCCGCCCACCCCGCGGGGCGGATTGTCGCTCTCTCCCCGGAGGGCGGATCGCCGTCCCACCCAGGGCGGGGGATCGCTCGTTCCGCCCGGGCGCGCTGGATCCTTGTGGCCGACCAGCATATGCTACAATCCGTTGGATGGTTGGTCCCTTCCCCCGGGGGCGGTCTGGATCCGGAGTTCGAGAAAGGAGATCGCGATGAGGCAAGCTCTACGATCTGGTACGGCACTGCTGGCGGTGGCCTTCCTCCTGGCGGCGGCCTGCAACTCGGCAGCTGCGCTGCGGCCCACCGATGCGCAACGTGCCTACGAGATCCCGCTGCCGGGCACCGCGCTGCAGAGTCCCGCCAGCGAGACGGCGCAAGCCGCCCGCGTGGCGCTCGAGCGGCGCTTCGGCGGCACCTGGAAGGTGCACAGCTGGAATCCCCATGCGCGCACGCCGCACGCCATCTACGGCAGCGGCGCGCCGGTGGCCTCGGCCCTGGCCTCCCCCGTCGAGCTCGAGGAGATCGCGCGCCAGATCGTGGGCGCGCATCCGGGAGTTTTCCGCGCCGATCTGCGCGATCTGCGGCTCGACCAGGTGTCGGAGGTGCCCGGCAAGCAGGCGGTCCACTTCCAGCAGACGTATCATGGCCTCGATGTCTGGGGCGGGCGGGTTCATCTGACCTTCACCCGCGAGGGGCGCCTCTTCGCGATGGGCTCCGACTTCTACCCCGGGATTCATGTCGATCCGCAGCCCACGCTCTCGGCCGAGCGCGCCGCGCAGCTGGCGCGGGATGGCCTGCCGTTCGATCCCCGGATGGATCGAGTGGAGGCGCCTGCCGAGCTGCTGGTGCTGCCGGTTCCGCGCGGCGCGAGCGACGTCGACTACCATCTGGTGTGGCGCGTGCGGGTGCACACGCGCGCGCCGCTGGGCATCTGGGTCAGCCATGTCGATGCCCACAGCGGGGAGATCGTCTGGCGCTACAACGACATCCACTTCGCGGACTTCAGCGGGGGCGCCGACTCGGAGATCGAGCCCTGGACCTGGTGCAACGGCATGGAGGTCGAGCCGCTGGCCTATGTGGAGGTGGAGGTCGACGGTGTCGGCACGGATGTGACGGCCTGCGATGGAAGCTGGACGATTCCGTACGGAGGCAGCGATGAGCGGCAGTTGACCGTGGCGCTCGTGGGGCCCTATGTGCGCGTCCTCAATCAGGCCGGCGGCAATGCGCTCTACGAGGCGATGGTGACGCCGGGCGAGCCGCACCAGGTCTCGATGCACGACTGGTGGGCGCAGCGCGACGAGCGCGACTGCTTCGATGCGGTCAACGACGTGCACGACTTCATCTTCGCCATTGACCCCGGCTTCCCGCTGATCCAGCAGCAGATGATCTGCAACGTCAGCCTCGATGCGACCTGCAACGCCTACTGGGACGGCACGATCAACTTCTACCGCGCGGGCGACGGCTGCGCCAACACCGGTCAGATCCAGGGCGTGGTGCATCACGAATACGGCCATGGGATCCAGCACGCCATTCTGGGCTGGCAGGGCGACCAGGGGTTGGGCGAGGGGAACGCCGACATCATCGCCAACCTGATCACCCAGGAGTCGATCATCGGACGCGGCTTCTACCTCAGCGACTGCGAGGGCGGGATTCGCGACTCGGACAATGATCTGATCTACCCGGACGATGTGATCGGGCAGGAGATCCATTACGCGGGACAGGTCATCGCCGGCTTCCACTGGGACTTCATGACGCGCATGCAGGATCTCTACGGCCAGGAAGCCGGGACGTTGTATGCCTCCGAGCTGTGGCACTTCTGCCGGATTCTCGAGCAGCCCACCCTGCAGCCGGACCAGGTGCTGGCGGCCTTCATCTACGATGACGACGACGGCGACCTGACCAATGGGACGCCGCACTACGACGATCTCTGCTACGCGGCGACGCATCACGGCTTCGACTGCCCCGAGGTGTTGGCCGGCGTGCAGATCGACCATGAGCCACTCTGGACGATGACTGAGGAGGGCAGCGCCGAGGTGATCGCCACCGTCTGGTCGGTGGATGCCGAGATGGACCCCGACTCGGTGCTCGTGCGCTACTCCCTCAACGGTGGCGAGATGGTCGAGTTGCAGATGGATCCGATGGGACCCGACGATCTCTACCATGCCTTCATCCCCAATCTGACCTACGGCGACATGGTGGGCTACTACCTGCGCGGCGTGGATCTCCTGGGCAACGCGGCCAACCATCCGGAGGCCGCGCCCGAAGAGCTGCACGAGTTCGGCGTGGCGACCGTCTTCGATCCGCTCGAAGAGGAGAGCGGCTGGGTGGTGAACCTCGAAGGCACCGATACGGCCGAACGCGGAATCTGGGTGCGCGAGGACCCGGTCGGCACCCGCGCGCAGCCGGAGGACGACCACACCGCCGATCCGGGTGTGCTCTGCTGGGTCACCGGGAACGGTCCGCCCGGCTATCCGCCGGGGGCCTACGATGTCGATCACGGTGTGACCTCGCTCTATACACCGGTCTACGACCTGACCGGCTCCGAGAGCGCGCTGGCGGCCTACTGGCGCTGGTATTCGAACGATGGCGACGCCAATCCGCGCCAGGACTACTGGGGCGCCTGGGTGCGCAACAACGGCTGCGACTGGGTGGAGATCGAATACACCAACGAAGAGGACATGAACCAGTGGGTGCGCCGGGACTTCGACCTCAGCGCCGCTTTCGGGGAGCAGCTCGGCGAGGTGCAGTTCAAGTTCGCCGCCGCCGACACCGGCGGGCTCTCGATGGTCGAGGCGTGCGTCGACGATCTCGAGATCATCGCGCGCATGGGCGCCGGGGATGCGCCCGAGCATCCCTCGGATCCGGGGGCGCCGCGCTTCGCCTTCTCGGGCGGACGCAGCGTCCCGGTCGTCCACGCCACCGATCTGCGCTTCGCGCTGCCTGCGGCCGCGCCGGTCGAGATCGTCGTCTACGACGTCGGCGGCAGAGCCGTGCGCACGGTGGCCGATGGCGTCTTTGCCGCGGGGACGCACAACGTGCCCTGGGATGTGCGCGACGACCGGGGACGCCCGGTCTCGGCCGGTGTCTACTACTGTCGTCTGGAGACGCCGGGCTTCCGGGCCACGCGCACATTGGTTGTAGCCCGGTAGCCTGCACCGCGCGCCCCCCTCCAGGACCGGCGCGGCCAGAAGGCGACGGATCATCCCAGCGGGCCGGTCCCCTCGCGGGGCCGGCCCGCTTCGCGCGCCACGTTCTGTTCCCCACCCGCTCGTCCGCTCCCCGGGATCTGCCTGTCCCCGCGTGATCGTTCGTCCGCTCGCTCGCTCGCCCGTCCGGCTTGCCCCGCGTCCCGCCTGTCGCCTCGCCGCGACGCGGCGTCGCATCCCGGCCACAACCCAGCTCGGTCCTGTGTCGGGTTGGGCGTCCTCCGCGCTTCCTGGCGCCCGTGAGCTTCGCCCGCGGGTGGCATGCGACTTGCCCCCCTCTTCGGAGGACAGAGGGCTGGTACGCGTGCGGCGCACGTTGCCCATCAAGTGGCGCTGAGGAGGAGGCAGGCATGCCGGAGAGAGCGACGAGGCTCAGATCGTGGGCCTGCGGCCACCGGTTCGCGGGCGGGCATCTGGCGGCCGGCGTGATGCTCGTCATGCTTCTGGCGGCGCGTGGGGTGGCGAATCCGGAGATCGCCCCGGGATTCGACGCCCGCGCCCTGGGGCGGCCGGTGCAACTGGATGCGATCGGCTCGGGCGAGCTGCTCTGCCGCACGCCCGACGGTCTGGTGCCCCTGCCCCGGGGGGAGACCGATGTGCATCTGGAAGTCACCGGCATCATGACCCACGGGACGCTCGTGCAGCGCTTCTACAATCCGACGCCCGAGGTGATCGATGTCGTCTATGTCTTCCCGCTTCCCGAGCGTGCGGCGGTGCATTCCATGGAGATGCAGATCGGCGAGCGCCGCATCGTCTCGGTGATCCAGGAACGCGAGGAGGCGCGGCGTACCTACCAGCGTGCGCGCCGACAGGGACGCAAGGCAGCGCTCGTGGAACAGGAGCGTCCCAACCTCTTCACGACCTCCGCCGCCAACATCGCGCCGGGGGAGCGGATCGCCTTGCGTCTGGAATACTACCAGGAGCTCGACTGGCAGAGCGGTGAATACCAGCTGTCCTTCCCGCTCACCTTCACCCCGCGCTTCGTGCCGCTCGCGCTCGAGAGGCCGCCGGCGGCGGTATCCGATGCGGCGCCCGATCGGGGCCAGCGGCCCGCGCCGGCGCCGCGCCTCAGCGTGCCCGACGCCGCGCGGATCCTGCCGCCGTTCCTGCCTTCGGCGGACGACCGCGGCATGTGGGTCACGCTGTGCATCGATCTCGATCCGGGCTTCCCGCTCGAGCGGATCGAGAGCCGCTCGCATCGCGTGCGGCTCGAGCGAGAGGGTCTGCGCTGGACGATCACCCCGCAGGCGGGCCGGTTGCGCGCCGATCGAGACTTCCTCCTCCGCTGGCGCCCGCAGACCAGTCCCGAAGCGCAGATGCGCGTTTTCACCGAGGAGCGCGCGGGCGAGTGCTACGCGCTGATGATGCTGCTGCCACCGAAGACAGAGGCCGGGATCGGGCTACCGGTCGAGACGCTGTTCGTGATCGACGTCTCCGGATCGATGCAGGGACCGTCGATCGCGCAGGCGCGCGAAGCGCTGATTGCGGCACTCGATCGCCTACGGCCCGGGGATGCCTTCAATCTGCTCAAGTTCTCCAATCTCCACGAGCTCTTCCATTCCACTTTCCAGGAGGCCTCCGATGCGCAGGCTCTCGAGGCGGCGCGCCGATGGGTGCGGCGGCTCGAGGCCGACGGCGGAACGATGATCCTGCCGGCGCTCCTGCGGGCGACCGATGCCTGCGACGCGTCGCGGGGTGAACGCCTGCGGCGCATCGTCTTGCTCACGGATGCGGCCGTGGGCAACGAAGACGAGGTGCTGCAGCAGCTCCAGCTCCGCCTGGGGGCGACGCGCCTCTACACGGTCGGGATCGGTCGGGCCCCCAACCGCCATCTGATGGAGCGCATGGCCGAGATCGGGCGCGGCAGCTGCACCTTCGTCGCCACGCGCGCGGAAGCCGAGAACCGGATCGACGCCTTCCTCTCGCGCATCGCGCGTCCCTTGATCACGCAGGCCGAGCTGCGTTGGCATGGCGTCGGGGTACAGGAGGTCTATCCCGATCCGCTTCCGGATCTGCACGCGGGGGATCCGCTCTGCGTTTCGCTGAAACTCGGCGAGATGGCGACCGCAGCGGCGGTCGAGCTGGTCGCGCGCAGCGCTGCGGGGCCGGTGGCCCTGCACGCCCCGCTGGTTCCCGATGCCCCCCATGAGGCGGGTGTGGCGGTGCGCTGGGCGCGGGCCAACGTGCGCGATCTGATGGGGGGACTCCATCGCGGCATCTCGCGCGAGGCGGTGCGCGCATCCGTCGTGCCGATCGCGCACGCCTTTCATCTGGTGACCGCCTTCACCAGCCTGGTGGCGGTCGAAGAGGCGCCCAGCGTTGCGACCCCCGGTCGCACAGCCCAGATGCCGAATCGTCTGCCCGACGGATCCCACCTGCTCGGCGCCCCGCAAGGCGGCACGAAGGGGCCATTGCACCTCTGGCTCGGTTTGCTGTTGGGGGCCTGCGGCCTGGCGCTGTGGGTCGCCGCCAGAACGGGGAGGAGCGCATGAGATGGGTGCTCGGGAAGTGGCCGAGGACGGATCGCGGTCACCGGCGCTGGGTTCTGGCTGGAGCGCTCCTGCTCTGCGGCGCCTCCGCGGCGTTGCTGGGTGGGCAGCTCTGGCGCCTCGCCAAGGCGCAGTTGGCCGAGCGGATGATCGCCGAGGCGTTCGCCGCGCATCTCGCGGATGGCCGGGCGCATCTGCCCTGGTCGTGGGCCGACATGCACCCGATCGCGCGTCTCGACGTGCCCCGGCTGGACCTGCGACGCTTCGTGCTGAGTGGCGGTAGCGGCACTTCGATGGCCTTCGGCATCGGACACATCGATGGCACCGCGCGGCCCAATCGCCCCGGGCAGTGCGTGCTGGTCGGGCATCGCGACAGCTGGTGCGCCTTCCTCGAAGCCCTACGCGTCGGCGACCGCTGCGATCTGCGAACGCACGCCGGATGCCGCAGCTACGAGGTCGTCGAGACGCGCATCGTGCGCGCCCGCGAACTCCGCCTGCAGAACGATCCCTTGACCACCGAGCTGGTGCTGCTCACCTGCTATCCGTTCCGCGGTTGGTTGCGTGGCCCATGGCGCTATCTCGTGATCTGCCGCGAGCGGGATCCGGTGCCTCTGCAGGCGGGCTCCCGGCGCACTCATGGAGAGGAGCGGGAGGAGGGATCAGTGGGTGCGCACGACCAAGTAGATCGCGATCGCCAGCCCGATGGCGATCTTGAGCAACGAGGAGAGCACCTTGCCGACCACCGCGCCCCATCCCGCTGGCATGCTCGGTCGCAGCTTGCGCAGGCGGTACCATTCGACCAGTACCGCGCCGAGCGCGGCGCCGATGAAGGAGCCGACCAATGAACCGAGCACCGGGAAGAGCGGCGCGCCGAGAATCGCGCCGATGATGCCCCCGATCAGCGCCGCCACCATGCCCCAGTTCGATGCGCCGTAGCGCTTGACCATCGCGCCGGCGACGATCTGCTCGAGGATCTCACCGAGCACCACCAGCGCGGCCATGACCAGCAGGGCCCAGAGCGGCACGGCGCTGAAGCCGGTCGCCAGGGCGACCACCAGGGCGATGGCCAGGAGGATGAACGTTCCCGAGAGTCCCAGCGGGATGGCGATCAGACCGACCAGGAGGAAGAGATCCAGCAGGATCGTCAGCGCGACGCGTCCGATCTGATCCCAGGGCATGGCGGCTCCCAGCTTCCGATTGCACCGGCTTCAGCCGGCAGCATACTCTACTGCAGATGCGACACAATCGACTCCCACACCTTGCGCATACTGCGGCGTCGCTCCGCGGGTTGCCTGCGAGGGTCGCACGCAGAGCGGCGCTCCGGGGAGGCGCGGGCGTGGGTGGGATTCTCGCGCTGCTGTTGGCCGCCGGACTGCTGGGCGCGGGATCGTCTCCGGCGCGCGCCGGCGCGTCCGGCTCGGGCGAGACGCACGCTGCGACCACCGTGGCGGCGTCGCCCGGCTGGCGCGACGTG
>WJJG01000275.1 GCA_014729815.1 Candidatus Eiseniibacteriota bacterium | reverse complement strand
GCCCCGAGTGCGGCTGGCATCCGCCTCCCGTCCCCCCGGCGATGCAGACAGCCCCCCCGAGCAGCAGCGCCGCGACTGCCCGTCCGCCGAGGGGGCGTGGCTGCGTGTCGAATCGGTACCTCATTCCCTCGCCCGTCGTCTCTCGCGCAGCTTGAAGAAGCGCATCAGGGCCGGCACCGGATCCTGACCGACCTCCAGCGCGATCTGATCCACCCCCGCGCGCCGCAGCCGCTCCCCCACGCGCGCCTCCCAGTCGCGCGCGCCGCGCTGCAGCGCCGCGCGCGAGGGCGCATGGCTCGTATCGAACAGCACGCGCTCTCCGCCCTCGAGATCCTCCCAATCCACGATTCCGATCTCCGGCCAGGCGTACTCGAGCGGATCGGCGATCGAGAGGGCGATCAGATCGTGCTTGCGGGCCAGCGCGCCGAAGGGCTGCGACCAGGACTCCAGAGGAACCCGGAAGTCGCTGAGCAGGAAGACCACGCTGCGTCGACGCAGCGCATGGTAGGCCGTCTCGCAGGCTTGGCCCAGGGCGCTGCCCTGGCGGCGGGGATGAAAGGCCAGCATCTCACGCACCAGGCGCAGGCCGTGCGTGCGCGTCTTCCGTGGGGGAATCAGCAGCTCGACATCGTCGCTGAAGATCAGCAGCCCGACTTTGTCCTTGTTGCGAATCGCCGTCAGCGCCAGCAGTGCGCCGAGCTGCGTCGCCAGGTCGGCCTTGCTGCGCGCCGGAGGCGCCCCACTCCCCGGCCGGACGGATCCGCTACCGAACTGCATCGAGCCGCTGGCATCGACGATCAGAAAGACGGTCAGTTCGCGCTCTTCGCTGTAGCGCTTGATGAACGGCGCACCGAAGCGCGCGGTCACGTTCCAGTCGATGGTGCGCACGTCGTCGCCGGGCACGTATTCGCGCACTTCGGCGAACTCGATCCCCTGGCCCTTGAAGACCGAGTGGTACTCCCCGGCGAAGAGCTCGGTGACCAGCGAGCGGGTGTGGATCTCCAGTCGACGCACCTGACGCAGCAGGTCGCCGGGCAATCGTTCGCCAACGGCCTCCCGGCCGTGGTGCTCGCTGCGGTCCCTCATCGGCATCGTCCGGGCCCGGCCCGCGCCGCCGCGCGGCGCGGGCGACGGCAGATGGCTACGGCACACGCACCTGGTTGAGGATCTGCGCCACGATTTGCTCGGAGGTGACCTCGCGCGCTTCTGCCTCGTAGGTCACCAACACGCGGTGGCGCAGCACGTCGGGGGCGATCTCCTTGACGTCTTCGCCGTAGACGGAGCCGCGGCCGGCCAGGAAGGCCTTCGCCTTGCCGGCCAGGGCCAGCCCCAGCGTGGCGCGCGGCGACGCACCGTAGGCGATCAGCTCCCCAAGCTCCGAGAGCTGCGCATCGACTTCCCCGGGCGCCCGGGTGGCCAGCACCAGGTCGAGGATGTAGTCCTTCACCGACTGGGCCATCGGAATGCGCCGCACCACGTCGCGGGCGGTCAGGATCGCCGAGGGATCGAGGCAGGCGCGCACCTCGGGCCATTCCGCCCCCCCCATGCGCTCGAGGATGCCGAGCTCCATTTCCCGTTGCTCGCTCATCCGCTCCGGATAGTCGACGCGCACTTTGAGCAGGAAGCGATCGACCTGCGCCTCCGGCAGCGGGTAGGTCCCCTCCTGCTCGATCGGATTCTGGGTGGCCAGCACCAGGAACGGTTCAGGCAAGCGATGCGTCTGCTCGCCGATGGTGATCTGCCGCTCCTGCATCGCCTCGAGCAGCGCGCTCTGCACCTTGGCTGGGGCGCGGTTGATCTCGTCGGCCAGGATCAGATTCGCGAACAGCGGGCCCTTGCGCGGCGTGAAACTGTGATCGCGCGGATCGTAGACCACCGTGCCGGTCAGATCCGCCGGCAGCAGATCCGGCGTGAACTGGATCCGCGCGAAGTCGGCCTGCAAGCAGCCGGCCAGCGACCGCACGGCGAGCGTCTTGGCCAGCCCCGGCACGCCCTCGAGCAGCACGTGGCCGTCGGCCAGCAGCCCGACCAACAGACGCTCGATCAGCCCGCGACGACCGACCACCACGCGGCCCACCTCTTCGACGACCGCCTGCAGGGGCGGCGCGCTGGCGGCGACCTCTTCGCGAGATCGGGCAACCGCATCGGCGAATCTCGGAGCTTCGTCTGCCATGACCCCTCCCCTGGGACCCATCGCTCTGTTCGCGGCGCGCGGACGGCGCGCCGCGTTGATCCCATGCGACTGGACGGTTGGGCGGACTGCGCGCGGCAGTCGCATCCGGAAACGCGACTCGGCGCGCGCCGGTTCCGTGACTAGCCCGGGGGCCAGCCCAGACGGCGTCCGCCGAGCAGGTGCAGATGGATGTGGTAGACCTCCTGACCGGCGTCCCCCAGGCAGTTGAAGACCAGGCGGTAGCCGCCGCTCAGCGGCTCGCGCGCGGCCGTCTGCTGCGCGGCCCGCACCAGGCGTCCGACGAGCGCCTCGTGCGCGTCGGTCAGATCGTTGATCGTCGGAATGTGCTCCTTCGGGATGAAGAGCAGGTGGGTGGGCGCGGCCGGCTTGATGTCCCGGAAGCCAACCACCTGCTCGTCCTCATAGACCTTCTCGGCGGGGATCTCCCCAGCGACGATCTTGCAGAAGATGCACTCCTCAGCCATCGGCGTCCCCCCTGGAGTGTTCCGTGCCCTGCCTCGCCGCGGGGCCGGTGGGCTGCGGCCCGCGGCACTCCCCGCGCATCAGCTTCTCCACACGGGGCGCATGGCGCCCCCCTTCGAATTCGGACGCCAGCCAGACATCGACGATGCGCAGATTGTCCCTCTCCGGCAGGCTCTCGCCCCCGAGCGCGAGCACATTGGCGTTGTTGTGCCGGCGTGATTGCGAGGCCATCGCCTCGCTGAGACAGAGCGCGGCCCGGATCCCGGGCACTTTGTTGGCCGCCATGCTGACTCCGATTCCGTTGCCGCAGATCACGATGCCCAGGCTCCCCGGCTGTGCGGCGACCGCCCGCGCGGCGGCGTAGGCGAAGTCCGGGTAGTCGCACGCCGAGGCATCGCCGGGTCCGTGGTCGCGAACGGCGTGCCCGGCGCCGGTCAGGTGCGCGATCACGCGCTGCTTGAGCGCATAGCCGCGATGGTCGCTGCCGATCTCGATCTGCATGCTACTCCTCCCGTGCGCGCCTCTCGCGCCGCACCTCGCCTGCCAGGCCCCGCAGGCGCGGCAGCGCGCGCTGCAGGAAGCCGCGCAGCGCAGAGAAGGTCTGCCGATAGGTCTCAAGGCCCTGCCCGATCGGATCGGGCACCTCGACCGCTTCCCCCTCTCCGGCGAAGGCGGCGAGCAGCTGGATCCGATCGGCAGCGTCGGGTCGCAACGCGCGGAGCGCCATGACGTGGTGGGCCTGCATGGCCAGGATCAGGTCGCTCGAGGCGACCAGCTCCGCCGTGGCCGCGCGCGAGCGGTGCGCGGCGATGTCGATCCCCGCCTCGCGGCAGACGGCCACCGCCTCTTCGGTCGCCGGATGGCCATCGGCCGTGCCGGTGCCGGCCGAGGTGACCTCGATCGTGGACGCCGCGGAGGCCGACGTCGCCTCGGCGAGCATGGTGCGGAGGAGCCCCTCGGCCATGGGACTGCGACACTGGTTCCCGGTGCAGACGATCAGCACGCGCACGCCGTTCCTCCCCTGCAACTGCCTTTCGGGCTGGCCATTCTAGGTTCGCCCCACCATACTGTCAACGGACCCGCCGACCGCCGTTTCGGTTCCCAAGGGCGGAGGCGAAATGCCGGCGTGTGCCCCGCGGGGAGGAGGCGCCGATCGAGTGCGGAGATGAGGATGGGAGGAACGAGATGCGCATCGCGCTGCAGCGCCGCGTCCTCGGGCGCGTCCCCACACCCCTGTTGATCCCGGCCCTCCTGGGCCTACTTGCGATGCCGCTGTTCGGCGGCTGCGACGACGACGAGGACGGCGGACGGGTCGCAGCATGCACCGTCAGCCTGCAGGCGCCCAACGGCGGCGAGTCGTACACGGTGGCCGACACGGTGGCCATCCTCTGGTCGGTGGGCGAGCATTGCGGAACGGACGTGCGGCTGGATCTCTTCCAGGATGGCGATTCCTGCGCGGTGATCGCCGACTCGGTCGCCGTGGGCAAGACCCGCTACGACTGGGTCGTCTCGGCCTGCGACAGCGACACCGCCGGATATGCGATTCGGGTGCGCGACCGGCTCACCGGCGCCAGCGATCGCAGCGACTCGAGCTTCGTGATCGTCCCCGTACCGGTCTGCGAGCCGGTGGTCATCTCACCCAACGGCAGCGAGTATTGGATCCCCGGGGCTACCACCACCCTGCGCTGGGAGAGCAACGAACTGTGTGGGGATGCGGTCACACTCGAGCTGCTGCGCGAGGAGAGCGTCTGCCGCACGATCGCCAGTGGTGTGCCCAACAGCGGCAGCTACGACTGGACGGTGACTGGATGCGGCGCGGAAACGGAAGGCTATCGCCTGCAGATCACGGATGAGCAGAGCGGCATCTCCGACCGAAGTGACGCCAGCTTTGCGATCACCCCCGACATCCCGCTCGCCGCGGCGATCGCCGCGGCCGGGCCGGGCGAGGCCGACGGGCACAGCTTCGCCCACCTGGTCGATCTCGATCCCAACGCGCGCTACTACGGCGGGGCGACGATCACCGAGGACACCTGCATCCGCGGCCACGGCGCCTGGGTGGATCTTTTCGATCCGCTCGATGCCGCCAGCGAGAACATCCTGGTCACCGCCGCGGTGGGTACGCCCCCGCCGCGCTTCGACATCGATCACTGCATCGTGGTCTACGGCGGCACCGACGACGACTTCGGAGGTGCCGTCCAGTACCGCGAGGGCACCACCGGGCGCGTTTTCCAGAACACCTTCTACCAGAACCTGCGGCCCGCGATCTACGTGCACCCGGATGTCGAGGTGGGCGAAGAGGGGCTGCGCATCTACCACAACATCATCACCCAGAACGGGGGTTGCGGCTTCGTGGTCCACTACACGATCGAGGACGACATCTGGATCCGCTACAACTGCATCTCCAGTCACAGCCTCGGGAATGGTTGCTCCCACTGCGCCTGTCCGGACGAGCCGATCGAGGGGTGGACCGATGTCAACGAGCACGATCGCACCGCGATGAACATCACAGTCGATCCGCAGTTCGTCGACCCGAAGCGCAACAATCTCAACCTCTCCCCGACCAGCCCCTGCATCGGGGCCGGAGAGAACGGCGAGGATCTCGGGGCGTTGCCGTACGAGCCCGGCCGCCCGTAACCGAGGGGAGACCCCGCTGCCTCGCGCGGAATCGCGCCAGCGGGCGCCGGGGGACTGGCGCATTCCATCCGAGGCGCTACCCGGCCCGCATCGCCCCTGGACGCGCCGTTCCCGTCGACGGTCCCCGCGCTCGGGATCCTAGGATGATGGTTTGGGAAATCATCCGCACGCGCCTAGTTCGCAGGCCGCCGCCGATGCGCGCCGCCCTCGTCGGCGCGGGGGCGAATGAGGCGGCGCCAGGGCCCCGGATCCCAAAGACCGGCGCGCAGCAGCCGCAGGCTGCCGTCCGGCTCGGGCCGCAGGATCGTGCTGCCCTCCCCACACAGCTGGCCCCCATCGACCCGCAGATCGCAGGCCTCGCGGATCTCCGGCGCCACCTGCTCATAGCGGGCCGGGGGCGGCTCTCCGCTACGATTGGCGCTGGTCGAAAGCAGCGGGCCCGGGAGCCGGTGCAGCGTCGCGCGTAGCAGCGGCGAAGCGGGACAGCGCAGCGCCAGGCTGCCTCGCACGCGCAGATCCTCCGGCACGCCCTCGCGCGCCGGAAGCACCAGCGTCAGCGGCCCCGGCCAGGCCGCCTCGATCAGCGCGCACGTAACGCCGGGGCGCGCGGCCACCCAGTCGTCGAGCTGCCCCGGATCCGCGATCAGGAGGATGAAGCCGCGACCTTCGCGAGCGGACTTGATCTCGCGCAGGCGGGCGCGGGCGGGCGGCCGCCAGGCGCCAACGTGCAGGCCGTAG
>WJJG01000274.1 GCA_014729815.1 Candidatus Eiseniibacteriota bacterium | reverse complement strand
GTTGCTTGGCCAGCTCGGCATACGCCTCCGCCCGCGTGGCGATCTCCTCGCGCGTGCGCAGCCGGGACCGCGCCGTGCGAATCCCGGACAGAAGCAGGGCCAGCCGGCATTCGACGTCGAAGCGCGTCGCCGAGAGATCGGAGCGGGCACGCGCCAGCGCGATCGCCGCGGCTCGCCCCCTGGCCCCCGTCGTCCCGTTGAGCGGCAGAGTGAAGCGCAGCGCCGCTTCGAGGCCCACCTCTCCGTCGCGGCCGAGCACGCGCCCCTCCAGCTCCGGATCCGCCCACCGCCCGGCACATCCCGCCCGCGCCCGCGCCGCGGCGAGACGCGCTTCCGCGGCACGCACCGGCGGACTCATGGTACGCGCCCACTCGCGCAACCGCGCGACGCTCGGCGCGCGCATCCCCCCGCCAGACGCTCCCTGCACGCCCCGCGTCGCATCGACTCCCATGCGTTGGGATGCCACGGCTCGACCTGGCGGAGAGCCCAGCGACAGCGCTCCACGTTCCACGAGCGGATCACGCCAGCTATGGCACCCTCCGGTAGCCCCCAGCAGCACAAGCAGCGCCCACAGCGCTCCCCGCGCGCGGATCCCACGCGCACCGCTGCGGAATGCAGAAACGGATCTATGCAACGTCCCCCTCCTTGCGTGGAGCCGGCCCATATCGCGCATCCAATCGGAAGGCCTCAAATCCGATCACACCGACCATCGATGCGTGCCGTCGTGCGGCCGCGCGGGCGAGAGATCCCCGCACCCGCGCCTTCGCTGGAGATGCACCAAGACTTCGGGGGTGTGACAGATCAGATCGAGGCAGGAATTGTCAGGAGATCCGGGCTCAGGCCAGGAGGGGCAGGTCGCTGGGTGGATAGGGCAGTTTCCGCGTCCGATGCGGAACCGCACGCGCCAACGCGCCGGCGCGTGCGAGAACCGCCTCGGACTCCAGGAGTCCGGGCAGTCCGGGAGATGCCGCCATGCCGCACAGGAAGAAGCTGTCTACTGACGGTCGCGGCGCGACCCTGCGATCGCAAGGATCGTGATCGAGGTCTGATCCGTCGGCCCCGTGCACTCCCTCTTCCTCGTGCTCGCAGTGCACGGCGATGCCAGCGGCACAGAGCAGCGGTGCCGAGAGGAAGGCGGTCAGACCGAAAAGGAGTAGTGACTTGACGACCATCATCTCGATGATAGAGGACCCTCGATCCCAAGCCAAGTTCCCTCGGGGCCGATACGCAGCGCCACGCGTCACTCGCGCGGCAGGACGGCCCCGAGGCGGCGGCGCAGCGCGTACCAGTCACGCAACTCTTTGGCGGATGCGGCCAGCTCGTACACCCCATTCGCGAAGACGGCGTAGTCCCCACCTCCGGCCATCGCCGCGGCGAAACGGATCGAGTTGGCGTGGAAGAGCCAGACGTCCATCCAGATCTGTTCCACCGCTTCGTCGAACGGACTGCCCCCCGCGCCGGGCCCGGTGGCGTACCCATCGCTCCAGATGCCCTGAAGGATCTGCGTGCAGGTGCGCGTGGCGGCGTTGGTTTCTTCGTGCGCCGCCTCATAGCGCGCGAAGTGTCCGTCGACCCAGCCCGCATCGTGGCAGGTCAGACAGATGCGCTGCATGCGCGCGCGCCGCTCCCTCTGCTCCTGCTCCGTGATCAGGAACTCCGCAGCCGGTGTGCCATCCAGGGCGGCGGGCAGCGACAATCCGTCCCGATTGCGGATCCGGTGGGTCTCGGGGCGCTGCGGATGGGCGTGGGAATAGATGAGTCCGAAGATCCGCTTGGCGAGGCGATCGTTCATCTGGTGCGTGCGCTCTGAGACCACCGCGCCACCGGGATCCACCAGCAGACTCACGTGACAGGCCGCGCAGGTGGGCGCCTCGAAATCCTCCCCCACTGCCCAGGGGACCGCGGTGAAATCCCATGCATGCTTCTGGCTCGAGAAGATGTTGCCGTGCTTGCTGGCCGAGTAGACCTTGAAGACCGGCACGTCGGGTCCGACGTGACACTGCTTGCAGGTATACGGTTGCCGGGCAACCTCGATGGCGAATCCGTGTCGCGTGTGGCAGGCCGAGCAACACCCCAGGCTGCCGTCCAGATTCACGCGACCGGTCCCCTGGTTCGGCCAGCCGTCGATGACCGGAAAGCGCATCTCACCGAGGTCGGTCTCCCGCTGCTCGACACCGGTGACTGACAGGCGGGTCCCGTGGCAATAGAGACAAGCCTGCGCCTGCGCCGCATCCGTGGGGGGCGAGAACGTCAGCTCGCCATCCTTCCAGACGGGCGGTCCCACAAGCTGCTGGGCAAGATCCTGATAGAGGGCGTTGTCGACCAGATTGCTGTGTGCGTGGGCCATGAGGTTGCCGGTGAACTGTCGCGCTTCCGTCGCATGGCATGTGGCGCAATCCGCGGGACTGACAACCAGGTGTACGGCGGCGCCGTTGTGGTCGAAGCTGTCGGCGTGGCGATCGGCGCGCAGCGTGTGACATTCGGCGCAGCCGACGACCACGCCGGTCCAGGCCTCGGGGATCGTGTCGCTCGAGACGCGCCGCGTCAGCGGCTCGCGGGCGCGCCCCTCCACCGGCGTGTACTGCGCATGCCGGCTGCCCCGCCATCCGGCGACGATCCCCGGATGCAGCAGCTCGTGGCAGCCGAGGCAGGTCTCGGTCGCTTCACTGATCTGCGCCGCCTGCTGTGCGCCTGCAACCGTCGGCAGCAGGAGGATGGCGGCGCCCAGCAAGCCTACGCTCTTCATGGCAGCATGCCTCCCTCAGGACGAGATGCGGAACTCCACGCCACGCCGATCTGGCGACCTCGAACCACGCGCGCCGGATTGGGGGATCGGACACCCGAAGATAGCCTGCCCGTCCACCGGCGTCCAGACACCCCGCACTCCCGCAACTGCGTGGAGGAGGAGCCTTGAGAGTTGGCAGGGCGTGCGATGCGCGTTAGAGTCATGCAAGCACAGGTCTCGTCCCGCGCCCGGCCAAGGTTACTTCGGGGGAACCGGATGCCCGCAGCAACGCCTTCGGACGAGCATGTCCAGATGCAGATCCGCACCCTGCTCGATGAGCAGCGCTTCGGTGTGCTGGCCACCCGCGACGGAGAACAGCCCTACGCGAGCCTGATTGCGATCTCTCCCGCCGAGGATCTGCGCACGATCTTCTTTGGCACGCTGCGCGCGACGCGCAAGCTCCGCAACCTCATGCGTGAGCCCCGCGCGGCGCTCCTGATCGACAGCCGTCAGAATCTGGCCGCCGATGTGGCGGAGGCGGAGGCCTTGACCGTTCTCGGCCAGGTCCAAGAGGTTGCCGGCGACCAGGCCGGGCGGGTACGTACGCTGCTCATCGCGCAGGCGCCGCATCTCGAGCGCTTCTACCAAGCCCCATCCTGTGCCCTGCTCGCCTTCACGGTCGAGCGCTACATCCGGGTGAGCCGCTTCCAGGAGGTCACGGAGCTGGTGATGCGATGAGTCGCTGGATCGTTACGCTGCCCGAGATCGACATCGAATCGGAGGCAGCCGTCGGCGGGAAGACGTTGGCCCTCGTGCGCATGATGCGGATGCGGCTCCCGATTCCGCCCGGCATCTGCATCACCACACATGCCTATCGGGACTACCTGCATGCCACCGGACTGACCGAGCGGATCCGCTTCGAATTGGCCCGCAAGCGCTTCAGCGAGATGCGTTGGGAGGAGGTCTGGGACACGGCCCTGCGCATTCGCAGCCTCTTCGGCCGCACGCCCCTGCCCCTGGAGATGGCGGACGCGTTGCGGAGGGCGGTATCGGGCCGCTTCGGGGATCACCCGCTGGTCGTGCGTTCGTCGGCCCCCGGGGAGGATGCGCCGGGATCTTCCTTCGCCGGCCTGCACGAGTCGTTCGTCAATGTGCGGGGCCCCGATGAGGCCCTCGAGCGCATTCGACGCGTCTGGGCCTCGCTCTGGTCGGATGCCGCCCTGCTCTACCGTCGCGAGCTGGGGCTCGATGTGACGCGTTCCGCCATGGCTGTCCTCGTGCAGGAGCTGGTGGTCGGGGAGGCCTCCGGCGTCTCCTTCACGGCTTCCCCGGTGGCCGAGGACCAGGCAATCGTCGAGGCCGTGCATGGCCTCAATCAGGGCCTGGTCGATGGCACGATCACGCCCGATCGTTGGATCTTCGCGCGCGAATCGGGCGCGCTGCTGCGACACGAACCGGCCGTTCGGGAACAGCAGATCCTGCTGCGTGATACCGGCACCGTCGCCGCACCCCTCTCTCCGCAGCGCGCAGGGCGGGCGCCGCTGACCAATCGCCAGGCGGCGGACGCCCTCGCATTGGCCCGCCGATGTGAGATCACCCATGGGACACCGCAGGATGTCGAGTGGACGTCGACCGACGATGGCTTGCTCTTGCTGCAGACGCGTCCGATCACGGCGCGCGTCACACCGACGCCCGACCCGCAAGCGGAAGATCGTCGTCCCTGGTACCGAAGCCTGACGCGCAGCTTCGCCAATCTGCGCGCGCTGCGCACGCGGATCGAGGAGGAGATCCTGCCGGGCATGCAGGCCGCCGCCCGGGCCTTGGCGGAAGAGCCGCTGCGGGAACTCGACGATCCGGCATTGGCAACCGAGATCGAACGCCGCAGAGAGGTTCTCGAACAGTGGCGCCAGTGCTACTGGGAGGACCTGATTCCGTTCGCCCATGGGATGCGACTCTTCGGACAATACTACAATGATGTCGTTCGTCCCGAGGACCCCCACGAGTTCGTCGAGCTGCTGGTCGGAGGCGAGCTGCTGAGTCTCGAGCGCAATCGGCTGCTCGAGTCGCTTGCGGCGATGGCACGCGCAGACGAAGCGCTTCTAGAGCACTTGGCGCGGGGCGATCTCGCCGCAACGCCTCCCGAATTCCGCGCGCTCTGGAGGCAGTTCGAGCAACGCTTTGCGTACCAACTGCGCCCCGATGGCGCATCGCCCGGCGCGGCATCCGGCGCAACCGAAGCCGTCCCCCTCCTGAGGGCCCTGGCGCGCGCGCCGCAACGCGCGGCGTCCCAACCGCAACGACCTGCGCGCGCGATGGAGGAGGCCTTCCTGCAACGCTTCAGCGGCGCGCAGCGTGACGAGGCCCGTGCCCGACTGGAGCTGGCGCGCGCCAGCTACCGGCTGCGCGACGATGACAACGTCTACCTCGGCCGCATCCAGGCGCAGCTGCAGCGCGCGGCCGACGAGGGGCGGGCGCGCCTACGCCGACGCGGGGAGACCGACCCTGGGCCCTTTTCCGATCAGGAGGTGGAACGTGCCCTGCGGGATGCCTCCTTCCGGCCCCGCACGGCTCGGGATGCGATGAAGCCCACGGAGGCGCCAGCGGTTCGCCCGCGCCAGATCGTCGGTCAACCGGCGGGACCCGGAATCGCCCAGGGACCGGCTCGCGTGGTGCAGACCCCCACGGACCTGCGCGAGCTCGTCGCCGGTGAGATCCTGGTCTGCGATGCGCTCTCGCCGGCAATGACCCATGTCATCCCACTCGTCGCCGGACTCGTCGAGCGGCGGGGCGGCATGCTGATCCATGGCGCGATCATCGCGCGCGAGTACGGGCTTCCTTGTGTCACTGGGGTCCCCGGCGCCACCGGGCGGATTCGCAGCGGCCAGCGGATCACGGTCGACGGCTTCACCGGCATCGTCACGATCGCCACCCACGCAACAGGGTGACTCCTGCCCGCATCGCAGGCGTTCGGCGTGACCATCCCGGCTCGATCCGTTGACGTCGTTGCCGCGCAGGTAGCACCTCCGGTCTGCCCTGGGACGCTCCAGTAGATGCGACATGGAGACGCGCATCTAGAGCGCTCGTACCGCACGTGCACGACACCCCCCTGCTCTCTCCTTCTCTCTCTGGCGGTCTCCCGCGTCCTGATGCCCCCTGCCGTAGCGCGGGGACCCTGGTCTCGCTCGTTCCCGATCCGGATCTGCGCCGATTGTTCAGAAGTGGACTGACCACTGCTGCCACTCGGTTCGCGCGCCAGGGATCAGTTGGCCCCAGGGCTCGCACTGCCTACACACATCCCCAGTGGCTCGGACCCGCCATCTGCGCGCAACTGCGTGGCAGATGGCAACGTTCTGGCGCCCAATCTGCGTTTCTTCCGATCGGAAGATCACGGGGAGTGGTATACTCGATGCAAGCTTCGATTCGATTCCAAGCGCAGCAGGCGCGCAGCAGCGGAGAGCAAGCATCATGCGTAGGAAGCACCAACTAGCGCTGCGATCCATTCGGCGATTGGCTTGGGTCGCCATCACAGTATGGGTCTGTGCCCTGCCCGCGAATGCCTTCGTGGGCATGCTGGTCAGCAGCGACATGGGAATCACAGGCACTGGCAACTGGATCGAGAACGGCCCGACTTCGATCGAGTGGGAGGTCACGCAGAACGCGGACCAGAGCTGGCACTACCGATATCTCTTCACCCACCCGATCGGGGAGACGAGCCATTTCATTCTCGAGACCTCCGTCGAGTTCACCGCCAGTGACATCTTTAATGCGAGCGGAGATTTCCAGAGCTACGAGGTAGGCTGGCAGGCGGTTCGCTCGGGCAATCCCAACATGCCGGAGGATCTCTTCGGCATTCGCTTCGAAGACACCTGGGAACTTGCGACGACGATCGAGTTCGACTCGCATCGTGCGCCGGTGTGGGGCGACTTCTACGCCAAGAACGGCAAGGCGGGCGGCTTCGGACGCAATACGGCGTGGAACGCCGGCTTCTCCGCCGGGGACTTCGATCCCCTGGACGCGCCCCAGGACGGTTCGCTCCTTGGGCACCTGCTGCGTCCCGATACATCCGTGAACGTCGTCCCCGAACCGGCCACGCTGCTGCTGCTCGGCGGCGGGCTGGCGGGCGCCGCCATCACGCGGAGACGCCGCCGCTAGGGGCGGATCGGCAGAGGACGCATCGCCGCTTCGCCGCATGCGCGCCGGGCCGCGGCGTTCGCAGCATGCATACGGCCCCGCGACCTTTGGTCACGGGGCTTTCCTCATCGCGCCTGCGACCAGGGGACACGGGGCCACGCCTGCCGCGCCGCGGTCGTCGATCCCGGGGGTGGGTCCTGCTCGCAACGCAGGGAACGGCTAGTTGCCTTCCTCCAGAACGATGTCTCTCTCCTGCAGGAAGTCCCCAAAGGCCTGATCGACTTCGCGGATGTGCTTCACCAGCCAGTTGCCCAGCAATGTATCGACGGCATCGGCCAGCGACTGCGTGGCGCCATCCTCCTCGAACTCCTGCACCAGATTGGCCAGCGTCCGCTTGAGCTCGGCATGCTTGGCGCGATGGGCCTCGATCTCGGGATAGCCGTGGGCAGCCATATGCTTCTCTTCGGTCGTGAAGTGGTACTCGGTGTAGTCGACCAGGAAGCCGAGCGTCTTGACGATGTGCGCGGCGCCTTCCTCCGATTCGAGCGCGCTGGCCACCTCATTGAGGTGCTGGATCCATCGCTGATGCTGCTCATCGATCACGCGAATCCCGATCGAGAGGCTTTCGTCCCACTGCACTCTGCTCATCGCTGCGACCCTCCCCCGTTGCGGTGCGGCGCGCTGGCCGCGCAGGACCGTATCCCAGGGCTCCGGACTCTACCAGATGACGCGGGCGCGACGCACGCCCAATCGGCTCGCTGTCAGGTGGCCGGTCCTACGGATGCATCCAAGTCAGGTCGCCGGTCCGACAGACGTCTTCGATGTCGCGTCGTGCGTGCGCCCCGCAACAGCGCGGATTCGCAGCAGCGCCCACCAGATCCAGAAGGGGATCAGGCTGCGCAGGGCGCTCGCCAGGAGCGGATCGGCTCGATAGAACGCATGCGTGTCGGTGATCCACAGCCCCGGGATGGCGCCCGCGGCCAGCAGCAGCCAGATGGTCGGGGCGCGGTGCGGCGCGGGCGCGTGGAAGAAGGCCACGAGCAACGGCAGGAGCAGCAGCTGCTGATAGTGGGCCCAGGAGCTCGGGAGCAAGGGCAGATAGAAACTGATCGTCAACGCCGTGCCCAAACTGGCCGAACGGCTCGCGGGCAGCGTAGCGCCGCGGCGCCAGACCCGAAACGTGACACCCAGCGCGATCACGATCACCACGATTGCCATCCCGAGGGCCAGCGGACGCACACCGGGGAGATCCACATCGCCCAGGATCGACAGATAGCGGCGACTCTCGCTCAGCATCCGCTCCCGCCCCGCAACCAGCCCAATCGCCAGGCGCCCCGCATTCCCGAAGAGGCCGAGGTTCTCGGTCGAGAGCGCGATTCCCCCCAGGTGCGGAAGGACGCGCAGGAAGTAGTCGGCCGCATGCCGTAACGGAAGCACCAGGCCAGCCAGAGCCAGCGTCACCGCGCCCCCCAGTAGCACGCCCCCCAGCGCGCGCCAGCGGCGCCGGAGCAGGAAATGGATCAACAAGCCGGCGGGATAGACCTTCAGCGCACCCGCGGCCCCGATCGCGGCGCCCGCGCCCATGGCATGCGCGCGCCGTGCCAGAAGCAATGCCAGGACCCAGAGCAAGAGTATCAGCGGCTCGACGGCGAGTGCGGCCAGGCTTTCGAAGTTGGGGACCCAGTGTATGGTGACGAGCAACGCCAGAAGCAGCCGCCAGAGCGGCGGCCGGTGCGCGGCCGCCAGCAGCGCGAACGCGGCGGCCAGCAGCGCGAGACTCACGGCAATCCCGAGGGGGGCGTGCCGGGTCGCAGGGCGTCCCTCGAGCAGCGAGAGCAAGGCGGCCACGGGGGGCGGGAATTTGTAGGATTGACTCCCGGGAAGGTGGAAGTCCTCGCGATCGGTGCGGTAGAGGGGATCACCCCGTTCCGCGCGCTCGGCTTGATCGTAGAAGATCCGGAAGTCGGGAAAGCGGCCCTCTGAAAGCCTCTCCCGATAGCCCTCGACGCGCAGCGCGGTCGGGACCAGCAGCAGCGCGAAGAGCAACCACGGAAGCCAGGCGCGCAGCCGCCCGCGGACCATCCTGCGCTTCCGCTGCCCGGTTCCGGCTGGCTTCGAACCCATGCCTCCCATCCTGGACGAAGTCGGGCAGCCTGCGCGTCTCTCTCGCCCGGCAATGGAAGCTGGCGGACGCGTTCGGGGAATCGATCTGGCAGGCTGTCACAGTCGCCGGTCTCCGTCAAGGCGACACGCCGAGCGCGATGCAGCATGAAGCCGCACCGGATCCGGCGTCGTCGCAGGCCCCCGCGCTCGGTACCTTGCCGCCCTCGGCGGGCCCCCGCGTTCGGCACGGCGCTGCCGCGGAAATCACGCGAAGTCATTCCCAGGGGCATGAGATCGCACGACATTGATGGAGTCGGGCGAGACCTGTTTCGCAGAGGATCTTCCCTGCCAACGCAGCGTGCTAGACTGTTCCGATGTTCGATTGCGGTCATTCGATCCACGCAGTCAGGAGGGCGACGGCATGACGGACAGGATCCGGCGATTCCGAGAGGAGCGCGAGCGTCTCAACCAGCACGTGCTTTCGAGGGGGACGCTGGGGATGCGACGCTTCTTCGCCCTGGACCATCAAGTCTACAAGGACGGGGCACTCGATGCGCGGACCAAGGAGCTGCTCGGCCTGGCGACCTCGACGGTGCTGCGATGCGACGACTGCATCCTCTACCACATGCTGCGCTGCACCGAGGAGGGTGTGACCGATGAGGAGATCACGGAAGCGCTTGAGATCGCACTGGTCGTCGGCGGCTCGATCGTCATCCCCCACCTACGGCGCGCGATCGATCACCTCGGTCAGATCCGCGAACGAGCCTAGCCCGGCGGCGAAGGCTTCCTGGAAATGGGGTGGAACCGCCTCGCGCCAGCGCCAGGCGCCGCGCGATACGGAGCGTGTCCCCGGCGCCCGCAGGGCCCGTCGCGCGGCTGCCCCGGCGGCCTCGTAGAAGCAGGCGGCCTCGGCCGCATCGAGCGGCTCGCAGAAGGCGTGCAGCTCGGCGACCAGCGCCCGGGGGCCCGAACCATCGCCCAGCAGCCACGCCGGGCTGCGCGTCTCCAGATCCCACCGATAGGCCGCGGCCAGGCCTTGCCAGAACTCCAGCGGCGCCTCGCCCCGCCGGGCCGCATCCCGCAAGCCCCCCGGCCAGCTGCCCTCGGGCGGAGACCAGAGACGCAGCCGTTCCCCCAGCACGCAGCCGCTCGCGCGACCCCGGCGCACCTGGCGATACAGCGCCCAGCCCGCGCCGTAGGCCGTCTGCGCGGGACCGGCGACCGCGCGCGCCTGCGCTCCACTCCACTTCTCCACGGCGATGCCCTGCGTGACGAGCATCCCCACTACCTTGGCCAGCTCGCGCTGGAAGACCGCCCGATCCTCCTCGGCGAAACTGCGCACGAAGCGTCCGAGCCGGGGGGGATTCATGCCCAATGCCGCCGGGACGAAGAAGACCTGGGACTCACCCGCCAGCCCCCGCCGCAGGGCCTCTCGTGCGGGACGCGCCAACTCGCGCAGGATCCGGGGCGCCTCGTGGAACTGCAGCCCCTCGAGCAGACCGATCCCGATCCCCTCCCACACCCTCGCTTCATGGTCACCGCCGGCGACGGCCGCCGCCGCTGGCCAAGCGTCCCGCTCCAGCGTCGCATGCGCCCGGCGCCCGAAGCCGACCCAGAAGTGCCGCTGCACATCGGGCGGAAAGGTGGCGATCTGCTGCGATCCGATCTTCATGCCCGAGACGGCGCCCAGCAGCGGCCAGTCCGTGCCCCGCAGCGGCACGCCCCAGAGCGGGAAGCGCGAGTCGCGGACTGCGCCGAGCTGCGAGAGCTAGCCGGCCGCGGCGAGGAGCAACAGCGCGCCGCCTGCCACGCGCCGCCGCCACGCGCCCGCGCGCCGGCGATTCCCGATCGCCACATGCAGCACCGCGATGAGCAGGAGTGGATAGAGGGGCAAGAGGTAGCGCGAGCTCGCATCCGGCGCGCCGAGCAGGAATGCCACTAGCATGACTGCCGTACCGCTCAGGAGCAGCAGCGCGGACGGCTCGCGCCGTCGCCGCACCAGTACCACCCAACCGATCAGAACCATCGTCAGCCAGACGTAGCCGGCCATCGCGCGCAGTCCCGCACCGGGCAGCTCATAGCCGGCCATCCATCCGCGCTGCAGCAAGAGCCGCAAGCGCGCCAGCGCTTCGCCCGCTGCGGCGGCGGCGCCCAGCCCCTCGCCGTACAGCTCCAATGCATCGGGCACCCGCACCACCCAGAGGACCCATGGCACGAGCCCCAGAGCCAGTCCCGCCAAGAAGGCAGCCCAGAGGCGCAGCGGACGCAGGCGCGATCGAAGCCAGGCGGCCAGACCGAAGCCCACCAAGCCCGGCACGATCGAGTAGGTGACCCATACCGCGAGGCCCGCCACCAGGCCGCTCGCGGCAGCCCAGCCGGTCGTGATGCGATGCGGCGCGCTCCGCGCCGCGCGGGTGGCCAGGTAGGCCACCACGCCCAGAATCGCCATCGCCTCGGGATGATCTCCCTTGGCGATCAGGGCCGTGCGCACGAGCAAGGGGGGGCCGAAGAGATAGAGCAGGGCGAACCACCGACCGGCTCGCTCTCCCAGCCAACTCCGCACGGTCAGGAACCAGAAGAGTCCCCCCACGAGCGTCACCAGCAGGCCCAGGATCTTGAAGGTCAGGTAGTGGGCGCCCCCGATCTCGTAGAGTGGCACGGCGAGTAGGGCCGTCAGGAGGCTCCCGCCGCCGTACGACATGAAGCGATAGAGCGGGAGCGGCACCCCGAGCTCCATGCGGATCGCTTCGGCCGCGGTACCGCAGTAGAGCTCCTCACGATCATAGAGGGGTCTTTCCGGCCCACTCGGCCACGGCGCGCCGGGCACCGCATCGGCTACGGCCTGCGCCTCCGCCAGCGTCTCGACGACACGTTCCTGGGACGGGTCGCAGGCGCCCAGAAGGAAGATCGATCGCAGGAGAAGCAGGACCAGCACGAAGAGTACCGGCGGCCAGAACGCGCCGGCACGCGACGGGCGGGACCGCGCGCCATCCGCGGAGGTCTCGCTGGGCATTCGCGCGGGATCGGTCATGCGCGCGCGAAGCTAGCATGCCGCCTGGCGACCGGCAAGCTGCGCGCCGTCGCGGTACCGGCGGGTCCATCCGCCGCGCGCGGCAGGACGCCGATGCCCCCCCGGGGACGCGCTCGCCGAGCGGCGATGGCCGCGTCCGCGGCCTGAGGAGCACCAGGCCCGGAAACACGCGGAGTCGACTAGCGCAGGAGCTGTTTGATGCGCCCCCAGCTGGGCGCGGTGATCGGTGTTCCGCCCTCGCTGAAGTAGGCGCCGATCGTCAGGGAGCGCGTATGGTCCCACATGATGTTCGGATCCTGCCAGCCGGTCGGAAAGCCGATTCCGGGCGCGACCTTCGTCCAGGGGCGACCGGCCGGACCGTCGAGGTCGCGTCCGACATAGTACTGACAGTCCTCATCGGAGAAGTCCGCCCAGCACCCGACCGTGAAGGCGCCGTTGACACAGACCTCCATGACCACGTCGTTCTGCCCGCACGCCGGCCAGTAGGGCACATTCTCGAAGACATGGCCGCCGACCATCGCCAGCACT
>WJJG01000273.1 GCA_014729815.1 Candidatus Eiseniibacteriota bacterium | reverse complement strand
GGCAGGCGCAGCCCGTAGAAGGCCGCGTATTCGCGCGCGCCGTACCAGGTCACCCCGGTGACGGGATGGTCGTAGTAGAGCTCATCGGCCCAATACGTGCTATCGGCGAACTGGAACTTCACGCGCGTATAGTCGTCCGACAGTCGCAGGACCAGGCGATCGTTGGACACCTTGCGCACCTCGCTGGTCACGAAGTCGTAGTAGACGAAGTTGCTGTCGGTGGCCGCATTGAGGAAGTCGATATAGAGCCGGTTGGTAACCTCGTACTTGTCGATGAAGATGTCGTTGGAGAGCCGCACCATCAGGGTGTCGTCGACGGTCTCGTCTTGATCGACGATGTCGCAGCTATCCCCGGGCGCACAGGAGAGCGCGCCGATCGGATAGGTCCCGCCCTGCACGCGTACGAGCTCCTGTCCCTCGGGCGGACGCGGATCTCCGAATGCCGGCTTGACGATCACGCGGCGTGGGCGCGGCAACATACCGGGCAGATCGAACGGGATGCTGTAGTACTGATTGTAGACCTCGAGCACCACCGAATAGGTATCGGGCACCGAGTAGCGATGGCAGACGATGTCGGTGATGTTCAAGCCCTCGGTGGTATCGCGATCCCAGATGCCGTCCCCCTCGAAGTCCCAGCGCACGAGGAGATCGACCGGGTCGGCGAGGTCGTCGGTCGTCAGGGAGGCATCGAAGCAGAAGTCGGTCAACACCGTCCCCTCCGACGGCGTGATCAGCAGGGCGACATCCGGCGGTCCGATGTCGCTCAAATTGATCACCAGCACGCGCACCTCTTCGGATACGCCCACGTTGCCTACGGGGTCTGTGGCCTGGGCGCGCAGGAGGCAGTCGCTGCCGTTGGGAATCTGGGCCGTCCGCCAGAGCGTGCGATAGGCTCCGGTGCTGTCCGGCTCCTCGAGGAGCGCGATGCGCTTGGTCGTCGTATCGCCCTGGATGTGATAGAAGATCTCGACCTGCTCGACATCGGCGTTGTCCGTGGCCTCTACCACGATCTCGGTGCTATCGCGCACCTCGGCACCCTCGCGGTCGAAGGAGAGCGGGAAGCGGATCGCCACCGACGGGGCAGTGGCATCGACATCCTCGGGTTTCTCCTCCGAGCATCCGGCCCAGAAGAGGAGGCCGACACAGCCACACAGGATTGCCAGGGTGAGCGCCGGAGCGATTCGCATCGTTGGTTCCTCGTTCTTGTTGGAGCCCGCGGGCCCCGGAAAAGGCCCACGCGCGCGGAGATGCCCCTCACCGCGCGTGCGGAGACGATCTCTCGTAGTCTATGGAGTTCCGCAAAAGGGTGTCAACGAAAAGACTGCGGCCCCAAGGCTCTAGGCTGAGGAATGCGCCCTCGAGCCAGTGCCCCACACTCCCCGACCGTGGGCCGGGGCGGGAGATCGATCTCTCGGCGACCCCGCGGCCGCCGCGCAGCGCCTCTGCCGGCAGGAGCCCGGCTACGCGCAACGTCCGATTCTCCCGACCCGACTTCGGCCCAGCTCTTCGCTGCGAGTCTGCGGTCGAAGCGTTCGTTCCGGAGCTGCTCTCCGAGGCCGCGGTCCGCGGCGGCGCACCATGGACGCGCTGCATCGCCGCGCTCCGCGGCAACGCACCACACCCAAGTGGGACGTGGCTTCCCGGCGCACGGCGTCCAGACGCGGCTGGGTCGAAGCAGGGGCGGAGTTCTCGACATCCATACACAGGCCAAGTGTCCACACCCGGTGGACAACCGGCTCAACGCAGTCGGATGTCGTACTCAATCCACTCTATTGCAGAGCGTTGTGGGTGTGCGGAGTTATCAACAGTGGGCACACACGGTTCATGCGCACGCGATCCGTCCGCCTTGGGCTCCGAGGCGAGGATCGCTAGCTCTTCTCGCGGTCTGGCCGGGGAGTCGTCGCCTCGCGTGCCCGCGCCTGGTTGCCCCCCGGCTTCGTGGAGCCGTCGGTCCTCGTAGGATTCGTGCCGGGTGCTCTTTTGGTACCACTCGCTTCCTGCCCCGTCCCCCGAGGAGAGCGGGCCGGGGTTGCGCCTGGCCCCGTTGCGCCGGCCCCCGGCCGCTGGGCGGACGGAGAGGGCGCTGACTGTCTGCGGTGGCTCTCACTGGACCCGGGATGTGCTGTATGCAACTTATTTGCATCCGCTCTCTCCCTCGGCCCGGTGGACGCCTCCGTGGGTGGACCCCCGGGAGGGCCGGGGTCCGCGGTGCCGCCCCGGGTCGCCCGCTCGACGCCCCGCGCCCCCTCGGCGGCAAGATCCGAGAACATCTGGCTGCGAAGCTTCTCGACGTCCGGTATCTGCTGCCCCATGTGGGAGCGCCCCTGAAAGAGCACCCCCTCGTCGATCATCAAGCTTTCGCAATAGATATCCGCTTTGACCTTGGCTCCGCCCGCGAGATGGAGGCGTTGCTCCGCCACGACCGTGCCCTCCACGGCGCCGTGGATCACGACCTCCCTGCCCTTCAGCAGACCCTTGGCTTCGGCATCCGGTCCGATGATCGCCGACCCGGAGACGTCGAGGATCCCCAGAATGCGACCTTCGATGCGGAGATCCCCCGCGGCCTCGATCTCGCCCTGCAGCTTGACGCCTCTCTGCAGGAGCGACTGCTCGTTTCTGGCGTCGCCGCGACGGATCGGATTGCCTTCCTGCTCTGTCTTCCCAAACATGGTTCCCCCCGAGAAGATATGTCCGCGATCTCCGTACGGCCGGCTCCCCCTACGAATGCGGATCCCCAGATGCTGGATTTCCCGCGGCATCTCAGCCCCGGCCATCCGGCTGCGGGTCCGCCGGGCCCGCCGAGTCCACCGAAGCCGCTGGCGACAGCGCTACAACGCCGTTTCGAGCTGGCGAAAGACGAGCGTCGGGTCGATCGCCGCCCCATCCCAATGCAGTTCCAAGTGGAGATGCGGGGCAGAACTCTGTCCCGTACTCCCGACCTCTGCCACATCTTGCCCAGCGAAGACGAAGTCCCCCACGCGCGCGAGCAACCGCGAGTTGTGCCCATACATCGTGGAGACGCGCGCCGTGTGGGCGATGACCAGGACCACGCCGAAGGTCTCATCCTCGCCGGCGAAGGAGACCACGCCTTCGGCGGCGGCCCGGACCTTTGCTCCCGTCTCGCCGGCGATATCGATTCCGGTGTGGAATTGACCGGCCCCAACCGGGCCGAACTCTCTGGTCAGCGGGCCCTCTAGCGGAATCTCCCAGGCGAGCTCCCCCAGCGCATCGAGCTCCGTCTCGGCAAGGGTCGTATCGGGCCGTGCGTGTCGATAGGCGGCACCGGTCACGGTACCTTCTTCGATCGGTGCCGAAGCCGGCAGCAGGACTGAATCCGACAGCGCGACGCCGGCGACACCCAGCAAAGAGCGTCGAGAGCGGTCCATCTGCTCGAGCCGCTCCTCGAGCTGCACCAATCTCGCCAACTGGCCTCGCAGCCGATGATTCTCGGCCTCCACTGCCCGCGTCCGGAGCGCCGCCCGGGTCATCGTCCCGTAGGTGGAGACCAGCACAGCGATTCCAATCAGACCCGCGACTGCGAGCAGCGCCACCAGGCGCGCCGTGGCGACCGAGACGCGGAGTTGCCTTGGGCGCGTCCCGGCGCCGGAGGTAACCGTCACGGTGAAGTGCCGGGCGTCGCCTCGTGGGCTGCGCTGTGACCCGGCCCCTGACCCGGTCGAGCCCTTCCGATCCCTGCGGCCGAAGCCCAGGAAACTCATCGAGCGACATCCTTCCCGGCCCGTCCGCAGACAGGCGCCGCATGGCTATGTGACCACGATCCCCAGCATCTCGAGGATCCTGCTGAGCTCGTCATCGTCGGCATATCGAATCTCCAGACGACCCCCCTTCCTTGCGAGCCGCAGGTGCACCTCCGTACCGAAGTGACGGACGAGGAGATCCTCGATATGCAGGATATGTTGGTCCTTGCGGGGCCCTCGTGCCCGCCGGCTGCCCTTACGCCCGCGGCGCTGGGCAACCTTCGAGGCCCACTGCTCCGTATCTCTGACCGACCAGGACTCGTCCAGAATCCGCTCCGCAACCGTTTCCCGCATATCCTCGGGAACGCCCATCAGGGCTCGTGCGTGCCCCAGGCTGATTGTTCCACGTGAAACATGCCCCAGTACGGATTGCGGAAGTCTAAGTATTCGAACAAGATTCGTGATCGTAGATCTGTCCTTGGACACGCGCTGGGCCACTTCGTCGTGCGTCAGGCCGAACTCACTCATCAGCGTCTGATACGCACGCGCTTCATCCACCGGGTTGAGGTCATCGCGCTGGAGATTCTCGATCAGCGCGGTCTCGAGACTCGCGCGGTCCTCCAGGGGGCGAACGATTGCGGGGAGCTCCGTCCAGCCGGCCAGCTTGCATGCCCGCCAGCGCCGCTCTCCCGCCACGATCTCGAAGCGGGGCCCCTTGGGGCGGACGATAATCGGCTCCAGAAGTCCCTTTTCTCTAATGCTTTGCGAGAGCTGGTCCAGCTGCCTGGAGTCCCAATCGGTCCTTGGCTGCCGGGTGTTGGGAACGATCGAGTGGATCGGAAGATACCGCAGCGCCTCGCGCGGCCGCATTGCATCGCCCGCGCCCGGAGCGCCTGCGTCCCCTCCGTTCGGATCCCGATCTGGGCCCCCCGGCCGCTCGTCCGCGATCGCGGCATCTTCCGCGCCGCCCGACACCGACCCCTCGTCGTTCCCGTCAGGAATGAGCGCTCTCAAACCTCTGCCGAGTGCTTTCCGTGCCATGGCTTGCCACTTCCTTCGCCAGATTCATGTAACTCTCTGAACCCGAACAACTTGGATCATATAGAACCGCCGGCTTCCCGAAGCTCGGCGCTTCGCTGAGCCGCACATTTCTGGGGATCATAGTCGTGAATACCCTGTCCCCGAAGAAGTTGCGGGCTTCTTCGGAGACTTGCTGCGAAAGCGTGAGTCGACCGTCATACATCGTCAGAAGGACGCCCTCGATGGCCAGCCGCGGATTGAGCGACTGCTGTACCATCTGGATGCTTCTGAGCAACTGGCTAAGTCCCTCTAACGCATAATATTCGCACTGCATGGGGATGAGAACGGAATGTGCCGCGCTCAGCGCATTGATGGTTAGCAGCCCGAGCGAAGGGGGACAGTCGATCACCACGTAGTTGTAGCGTGGAATCACGGGACCCAGTCTACGTCTCAGCAGGTGCTCTCGCCGCTCGAAGGATACCATCTCGATCTCGGCCCCGAAGAGCCGCGTAGCGGATGGAACGAGTTCGAGATCTTGCAGCTCGGTGGAGTAGACCGCCTGTCGAATGTCCGTGCTACCCAGCAGGACCTCGTAGAGACAGGAGGCGGAGTCCTGCACTGACATCCCAAGACCCGATGTAGCATTGGATTGCGGATCTAGATCTACAAGCAGGACGCGGTACCCGAGCCGTGCGAGAGAAGCCGAGAGATTGACCGCAGTGGTGGTCTTCCCGACGCCTCCCTTCTGGTTGGCCACCGCAATCACCTTGCCCATTGCCGCACTCCCATCTCTGATCCAGTC
>WJJG01000034.1 GCA_014729815.1 Candidatus Eiseniibacteriota bacterium | reverse complement strand
GCGCCGTATTGGCCGTGCCCGAGCCGCTGGTCGAGCAGGCGAAGGGCACCCCCGGGGCGGCCGCCTGGGTGCGCGCGGTGCCCCCGAACCACCCGCAGGGGTCGCCGGAGATGCTGGCCCGCACGCTGGGCGCGGGCTGGGCGTTGCGTCTGGATGGCTCGCGCGTGCTGGGCAACACCCTGGTCATGCCGCTCGAGCGTCTGGTGGCCCTGGCCCCTTGTCTGGCGCAAGGCCGCGCACACGTCGAGAAGATCGTGACCGTCTCGGTGGCCGGCACGGATCAGCGGCGAAACCTGCGCGTGCGCATCGGTACGCCGATCGCCGATCTGCTGGCACACCTCGAAATCCCGGCCCCGGTGGGCGGCAAGCTGATCCTGGGCGGTCCGCTGTGCGGCGATGCGGCCTACTCGCTCGAGCAGCCGGTCACCGCCGGGACGGATGCCCTGCTCGTGCAGCCCGCTGAGGCGGTGACGCCCTATCATGATTCGGCGTGCACCAATTGCGGTCTTTGCAACGCCGTCTGCCCGGTGGATCTGCAGGTCAACCTGCTCGGCCGCTATGCCGAGTACGGCTTCTACGAGAAGTGCCGCGAACTGGTCGTCGACAACTGCATCGAGTGCGGCCTTTGCGCCTACGTCTGTCCCGCGCGGCGCCCACTGGTGCAGTACTTCCGGCAGGCGAAGAGCGTTTTGCGGAAGGAGCGCGAGGAGGCGATGGAGCAAGCATGAAACCCGCGGACCTGATCGTATCTCCGGGCCCCCATTGGCACAGCGGCGCGCGCAAGACCACGATCGCCTACCATACGATGTTGGCGCTCGTGCCAGCCGCCGTTTGGGGCATCACCCAGTACGGCCTCGATGCCGTGCGCGTGATCTCCCTGTCGATCGCCTGCGCGATGCTGGCCGAATGGGGGTTTCGCAAGCTGGTGCGCAAGCCCGACTCGCTGGCCGACGGCACCGCGGCGCTCTCGGGCCTGCTGCTGGCCCTGATCCTCCCCGCCAGCACCCCCTGGCACATGATCCTGATCGGCAATGTGCTCGGAATCGTCGTCGGCAAGGAGTGTTTCGGCGGCCTGGGCGCCAACCCACTCAATCCGGTGCTGGTCGGCTACGCGGCGCTGCGCATCACGACGCCCTGGGCCGGGCATCTGGACTTCGATCTGGCGCTGATCAACTACCAGCTGGGCTATCCGCTCGAGTTCCCCCTGGCGGTGCTGCGGGCCAAGGGCGCTACGGCGCTGGGGCAATTCCCCCTCGGCCAGCTCTTCCTCGGGCAACAGACGGGGGGGATCGGTGCCGTGGGGATGGTCTGGCTGCTGATCGGCGGGCTCTACCTGGTGCTGCGCGGATTCGCGCCTTGGCGGATTCCGCTGGCCTTCCTGCTGGGAAGCTTCGTCACCTCCGGCATCTTCTGGTTGGCCAACGGCGAGCTCCACGCCAGTCCGCTCTTCCATCTCCTGACCGGCAACCTGATGATCGGCGCCTTCTTCCTGGCCACCGATCCGTCCAGCTCCCCGGTGAATCGCTGGCCGCAGCTGATCTTCGGCTTCGCTTGCGGCCTGTTGGCGATCCTGCTACGCGCCTGGAGCAACTACGCCGACGGCGTCGTCTTTGCGATTCTGCTGATGAACCTCTGCGTGCCGCTGCTCGATCAACTGACCGTCAAGCAGCGGCACGCACCCCGCGCGGCGGTTCCCTCCGCCCTGAATCCTCCAGCCACTGAAGAGGGTGCGGCGTCATGAGCGAGATTCCGCGGATGCTGATCGTCCTGACCCTGATCTGTGCAGCGTGCGCGCTGCTGCTCTCGGGCGTGCGCAGCATGACGGCCGACCAGATCGAGAGACAGATCCTGGTCAACGTGCAGGGCCCGGCCGTCGAGGGGGTGCTGGAAGGCTCGGAGAACGACCTGATCGCCGATCGGCGCGACGTGCGCGTCGATGACCGCGAGCTGACCGTCTTCGTCGGCAAGCGCGGCGGCGATCCGTGGGCCATCGCGTATCAGACGTCCGGCGTCGGCTTCGGCGGCGACGTCGAGGTCATAGCCGGTTTCGACGTCACGTCCGACGAGATCACCGGCCTGCGCGTGGTGATGCACAAGGAGACGCCCGGCATCGGCTCGAAGGTCACCGAAGAGCAGTTCACCAAGCAGTTCGATGGCCGCGCGATCGAGGGCCAGCATGCGATCGAACCCGATGGGGGCGACATCGAGTCGGTCACCGGGGCGACCTATTCGAGCCGCGCGGCGGCCGAAGGATTGCAGAAGGCCGCCGCGCTCTACGACGAAGTCAAGCAGCAGGTACTCACGCCCTAGCGGGTGCCAAGAGGAACGGGTGCAATGAGTTACATGCGCGACTTCACCAGGGGCCTCTGGGACGAGCTGCCCCCCTTCCGGATGGTGCTGGGCCTGTGTCCGGTCCTGGCGGTCACCAAGTCGGCCGAGGGGGGGCTCGGCATGGGGCTCTGCGTCATCTTCGTGTTGACGCTCTCGAACATCATCGTCTCGGCCCTGCGGCGCGTGATCCCACGCAAGGTGCGCATTGCCAGCTTCATCGTGATCATCGCCACCTTCGTGGTGATCGTCGAGCTGGTCACGCAGGCCTACTTCTATTCGATCTACACGACGCTGGGGCTCTTCATCCCCTTGATTGTGGTCAACTGCATCATCCTGGGGCGCGCGGAAGCCTTCGCCTCGCGCAACGGCGTCTTCCGTTCGACCCTCGATGGACTCGGTGTCGGCCTCGGATTCACGCTCTCGTTGACTGTGCTGGGCAGCATCCGCGAGATCCTGGGCAACGGCACCTGGTTCGACATGCCGCTGATGTGGTCGTCCTTCGAGCCCTTCACCTTCATGGTCGAGGCTCCCGGCGCCTTCGTCTGTTTGGGTCTGATGCTGGGTGCGATGAACGCCATCTCGGGCACCCGGGCGAGCTAGGAGACGGAAGATGGAGATCCTGATCCTCGTCATCACGGCGCTGCTGATCAAGAACATCCTGCTGCTGCAATACCTCGGGAACTGTCCCTTCCTGGGCGTCTCGAAGCGCATGGACACCGCAGTCGGCATGGGCCTGGCGGTGGTCTTCGTCATGACGCTGGCCACTGCGATCACCTGGCTGGTGCAGAAGTACGCTCTCGACCCGCTGGGGATCGGGTACTTGCAGACACTGGCCTTCATCCTGGTGATCGCCTCGCTGGTGCAGTTCGTCGAGATGTTCCTGCGCAAGGCGATGCCGGCCCTCTACCAGGCCCTGGGCATCTTCCTGCCGCTGATCACGACCAACTGCGCCGTCTTCGGTGTGGCCGTGCTGGCCATCCGCAACGAATACAACTTCGTCGAGTCGGTCATCTTCGCGATCGCCTCCTCGGCCGGCTTCGCCCTGGCATTGGTTCTGATGGCCGGCATCCGGGAACGCCTGGAAGCCGCCGACGTGCCCGCGCCGCTGCGCGGCACGGCGATCGGGCTGATCACCGCCGGCCTGATGGCCCTGGCCTTCCTGGGCTTCCTGGGGGTCGACAACTCGCTGAAGGCGTTGACGCAGAGCTAGTCGGCGCGCGCAGCGCCGCGAGATGGGATCGGTGCAATGCTAGAAGCCACACTCTTCCTGCTGCTGCTGGGCTTGACCATGGCGATCATCCTGGCGATCGCTTCGCGGGTCTTCTACGTCTGGGAAGACCCGCGCATCATCGAGGTGATGGACGCCCTGCCCGGCGCCAACTGCGGCGGCTGCGGCTACGCCGGCTGCGCGGCGGCGGCCGAGGCGATCGTCTCGGGCAAGGCCGAGGCCAGCATCTGCGTGGCCGGCGGCTTCGAGACCGCCCAGATGGTCGCTGCGGTGATGGGCGTCAGCGTGGAGGCCAAGGAGCCGCAGATCGCCTGGACGAGTTGCACCTACGGTGTCGGGGACGCCGATCCGATCTACACCTACAATGGCGCCCGCGACTGCCGCGCGGCGGCGCTGCTCTACGGCGGCAGCAAGCTCTGTCCGATCGGTTGCATCGGACTGGGCACCTGCGCCAAGGTCTGCCCCTTCGACGCCATCCGCATGGGCGCGGACAATCTGCCGATCGTCGATCCGCAGAAGTGCGTGGCCTGCGGCACCTGCGTGCGCGAGTGTCCCAAGGACATCATCACGCTGACCTCCTCGACGCATCGGATCGTGCACGAGTATTCGACCGACGAGTGCACCGCGCCCTGCCAGCGCACCTGTCCGACCGGGATCAACATCCCCGGCTACATCCGCGCGATCCGCAACGGCGACTACGCCGAGGCCGTGCGCGTCATCAAGGAGAAGTGCCCGCTCCCGCTGATCTGCGGTCGCATCTGCCCGGCGCCCTGCGAGCTGGAATGCCGCCGCATCCTGGCCGACGAGCCGGTGGCGATCAATCCGCTCAAGCGCTTCGTGTCCGAGTACGAGATGGGCACCGGGCAGCACATCCAGCCCTACAAGGCCGCCTCCAGTGGCAAGCGCACGGCGGTCATCGGCGGCGGGTCGGAGGGCCTCACGGCGGCCTACTATCTGGCGCGCCTGGGACACGACCCCACGATCTTCGAGGCCATGCCCGAGCTGGGCGGCATCCTGCGCTACGTGATCACCGCCGATCGTCTGCCGCGTGAGGTGCTCGATCACGAAATCGCGGGCATTCTCGATATGGGCGTCGAGGCGCGCACTGCCCAGGTGCTGGGACGCGACTTCTCGATCAGCGGCCTCCTCGAGGAAGGCTTCGAGGCCGTCGCGCTGACGATCGGCGGCTTCGACAGCCGGAAGATCCTGCGTCCCGGCGCCGACGAGCAGCCGCTGGCGGGCGTGCGGCTGATGTTCGACCTGCTCGACGCGCAGGCCCGCGAGCGCCCGCTCGAGGGGGGGCGTCATCTGGTGATCATCGACGGTGGACTCAAGGGCCTCGAGTTGGCGCGGGCGGCGCGCGCCGAGGGCACCGAGACGGTCACGCTCGTGACACACCGGCCGGCGGACGACCTGCCCAGCGAGCTGCGCGACTACCGGCGCGAGCTGGCCGCCGAGGGAATCACCGTCAAGTGGCGTACGCGCGTGCGGGGCCTCCGCGGCGTGCGCGAGAAGCTGACCCGCATCGACTACGAAGAGGTGGATGCGATCGCCGGTCTCGAGCCGGAGCGCGAGAGCGCGCCGCTCGATACGCTGGTGCTGGCCGCCGGGCGCCTGCCGGAACTGGTCATCGCGCACGAGCCGATCGAGGAAGCGCCGCAGGCGGAGGCGCAGCCGCAATCCCAGGCGCCCGCTACGGCCGGCGAGGGCCCCGCGGAGACGGATGAGCCGCCCGCCTGGGATGGGCGCTGGCGCACGATCGAGACCTTCCGCACGCTGCCCGGCGGCGGGGAGATGGGCATCTTCACGCCGCCCGAACCGGGACGCGTCAGCGATTCGGAGGCCGTGATCAAGTCGATCCTCTCGGGCCGCCGCATCGTGCGGGGCATCCAGCAGTTCTTTGCCGGCGAAGCGATCGCCTCGCCCCCGCATCCCGTGGTGGAGGCCGACACAGTCCTCGACGTCGACGCGGTCCATCACGTCGCCACCAGCCATCGCGAGCGCGCGCCCCTGCCCCACCCCACCGCGGGGACCGAGAACGACTGGACCGCCGAAGAGGAGGTTCCCGGTCTCGATGAGGAGGCCGCGCGCCGCGAGTCGCAGCGCTGCCTGGCCTGCGGACTGATCTGCTACCGCAAGGACGTCCAGGAGGAGAAAGCGTTGTTCTAGCGGCGGCGCGTCACCGCCGCGCGCCGCAGAGGAGCACCGAGACGCCGTTATGAGCACGGAGAACATCATCACCATCGATGGGCGCGAAGTCGAGTTCACGCCCGGCGAAACGATCCTCGATGTGGCACGCCGCAACGCGATCTTCATCCCCACGCTCTGCCATCTGCCCGGCGCTCCGCCCACCGGAGCCTGCCGTATCTGCGTCGTCGAGGTCGAGAAGGCGCGTGCCTTCGCCGCGGCCTGCACGACCCCGGCGGCCAAAGGGATGGTCGTACACACCCACTCGCAGAAGATCGTCAAGGCCCGTCGCGGCATCCTTGGATTGCTCCTCGCCAGCGGGAACCACAACTGCGCCGTGCAGCGCAAGGGCGGCGGGGAGTGGTCGACCTTCCAGCACGAGGTCCAGGAGTACGATGGCAGCGAGGAACTCTGCGAGGTCTACGGGGACTGTCAGTTGCAGTCGCTGGCATACAAGTACCAGGCCGACAGCAGCCTCTTCCAGCGCTCGCGAGATCCCTATCCGCTCGAGATGGCCAGCCCGCTGATCGTGCGCGACTTCTCCCGCTGCATCCTGTGCGGTCGCTGCGTGCAGGCCTGCAACGAAATCCAGGTCAACAACGCCATCTCGCACGGCTTCCGCGGCGCGAAGGCCAAGATCGTCGCCATGGGCGACGACACCTACGAACGCTCCGACTGCGTCTTCTGCGGCGAGTGCCTCCAGTCCTGCCCGGTGGGCGCCCTGGTCGAGAAGAAGAGCCGCTTCCAGATCCGCCCCTGGGAGGCACGGCACGTGCGCACGACCTGCCCCTACTGTAGCGTCGGCTGCCAGCTGGATCTGCACATCAAGGACGACCGGGTGATGAAGGTCACGGGCGTACCCGACGCGGAGCCGAATCGGGGTCGCCTGTGCGTGAAAGGACGGTTCGGTTTCGACTTCGTCTCCTCGGAGAAGCGCCTCACCCACCCGCAGATCCGCGAAGACGGCAAGCTGCGCAACGCCAGCTGGGACGAGGCGCTCGATCGCGTGGCCAGGCAGATCCAGAGCACGCGGGAAGCCCACGGCGCCGATGCGATCGCCGCACTCTCGGGAGCCAAGGCGACCAACGAGTCGCTCTACCTGCTGCAGAAGCTCTTCCGCACGGCGGTGGGGACGAACAACCTCGCCGCGCCCTTCGCCGCCAGCGGGCTGAGCCAGTCACTGGCCGACCTGGAGCACGCGCGGAGGATCCTCCTGATCGGATCGGACGTTACCGAGGAGAATCCGGTCGCCGGCACGTCTCTGAAGCGCGCCGCCAAGGCGGGCGCCGAGCTGATCGTCATCGATTCGCAACGCACCAAGATCGCCAGCTTCGCGACCCACTTCCTCCAGGCGCGCGAGGGCACCGAGAACGTGCTCGTCGCGGGACTGATCCGCGAACTTCTCGAGCGGCGGCCGAGCCAAGACGCCGAGGCGATTCGCGCGGCGGTCGACGAGTTTCCGCGCGAGAAGGTGCAGGAGCTGACCGGCGTGGGAGCCGAGCAGCTCGATGCGGTGCTCGAGATCCTGGCCGGCGAGGATCCCCTGATGCTGCTCTACGGTGCGAAGGTGTGCGCCTGGGCGCAGACCTACCACAACCTGCAGCACGTGCTGGGCAATCTCGATCGGGCGGGCGGCGGGCTCGGCTGCCTGAGCGATCTGAACAACTCGCAGGGCGCTTGCGACCTGGGTGTGCACCCGGAACTGCTGCCCGGATATCGGCCCGTGGGCGATGAGGCGGCCCGCGGCGCCGTAGCACAGGCCTGGGAGGCATCGCTCAGCGCGACGCCCGGCAAGACGGCCGGCGAGATCCTCCAGGGGCTCGGCGGCGAAATCCGCCTGCTCTACTGCGCCGGTGAGGACCCCGCACTGGCCGACCCGCTGGTGCCGGGCGTGCGCGCGGCGCTCGAGAAGGCCGACTTCGTGGTAGTCGAGGAGTTCGTGGCCAACGAGACCCTGGCCTACGCCGATGTGGTGCTGCCCTGCGCCGCGTGGTCGGAAGAGGACGGCACCTTCACCAACTGCGAGCGGCGGGTCAGCCGCGCGCGCCGCGTGTCCGAGCCGGCCGGGGCGGCACGCCCATCGATCTGGATCTACCAGAAGCTCGCCCAGCGCCTGGGGCAGTCGTGGCCCGAGCGCACCGCGCAGCAGATCTGGGACGAGGAGATCACACAGGTCGTCCCGCCATTGGCCGGCATCCGCTACGCGCGGATCGCCAGGGACGGGCTCCAATGGCCGGTGGAGACGGGCGAGGCCCAGGGGACGCCCCGTCTCGCGGGCGCCCAACCGATGCTCTGCCGCGCGGCCTGGTCGACCTTCAACTACCATCATCGCACGCTGCTGGAGCTGTGCGACGGCCTGCTCGAGACGCTGCCCCGCAGTGGCGGCCTGGGGACGCGCGTACCGCCGAGCAACACCGAGGAGGTCACGCGCGCGTTTGTGGCCTTCCTGAAAGAGGAGGAGAAGCTCGACACGCGCGAGGAGATCGATGCGGTCCTGGCCCAGTATCGCGACACGCGGGGCGGGCTGATTCCGGTGCTGCAGAAGGTGCAGGAGATGCTCGGCTTCCTTCCGGTATCGGTGCAGAACTACATCGCCTGGGGATTGAACGTGCCTGCCGCGGACGTCTTCGGCGTGGTCTCCTTCTACTCCTTCTTCACGATGGTGCCGCGCGGGCGGTTTATCGTGCGCGTCTGCCTGGGCACAGCCTGCTTCGTCAAGGGGTCCGGCAAGCTGCTCGAGATTCTGCTGCGGCATCTGAAGATCAACGTCGGCGAAACGACACCCGATCGCGAGTATTCGGTCGAAGCGGTGCGCTGCGTGGGCGCCTGCGGCCTGGCCCCGGTCGTGGTCGTCAACGAAAACACCCACGGTTCGGTTGAGCCCGACGAGCTCGTCGAGATCATCGAGAACTACCGCGGGGCAATGACGGAAGCATAGGGGTACGCATGAAACTCAAGGAAGTCGTCGAGCTGCTGGGAGCCGATCTCGCCTTCGGCACCGATAGCCAGTTGGCGGAAGAGGTGCAGACGGCCGCCGCCAGCGATCTGATGAGTGACATCCTCGCGCGGGTCGACGTTCCCGAACTGCTGCTGACCCGGCTGAACAATTCGCAGGTCATGCGCACCTCGGCGGTCTTCGGGATCAAGGCCGTCGTCATCGTCCGCGGGCGCGCGGTCGACGAGAAGATGATCGAGATCGCCCAGGAGGAAGAGATCGTGCTGCTCACGACGCCGGCCAGTCTCTTCGAGTCCTGCGGCAAGCTCTACGCCCAGGGCCTGCGCAGCGCGCAGCCCTCCACCGACTCCTCCCGCTCCTAGGCGAGCGGCCGGCACCGGAGAGATCGGAGAGATCCGCGACGCATGGAACCGCGCTACGGAAAAACGCAGGAGCTGCTCTACGAGCTGAAGATCGAGCAGGTCATGCGGACCGATGTCGTGACCATCGCCTCGGACGCGACGATGAGCGAACTGCGCGAGATCCTGCGCGAGCACAGCATCTCCGGCGTGCCGGTGGTCGACGGCGACGAGCTGGTGGGACTGGCCAGCATCGAGGACCTGATTCGCTGGCTCTCGAGCCGCGAGCCGGACTGTGCGGTCCACGAGCAGATGACCCGTGATCCGGAGTGCCTCCACGCCGATCAGCCGCTGGTGCATGCGCTGCGGCGCTTCGACGAATCCGGCTTCGGCCGCTTCCCGATCGTCGAGCGCGCCAGCGGACGGATGGTCGGCATCCTCACCAAGGGCGGGATCATCGAGGGCGTGCTGCGCAAGCTGGAGCGGGAGTTCAAGGAAGAGGAGATCCGCGCCTATCGTGTCAGCCACATCTTTGAAGATCTACTGGCCGACTACAAAGAGATCTATCTGACCTACAACGTCCCGGGCAAGGATTTCGATCGCGCCGGTTCGGCCTCGACCCGCATGAAGCGCAACCTCAAGCGCCTCGGCATTCGGCCGGACATCATCCATCGCCTGGCGATCGCGTCCTACGAAGCCGAGATGAATGTCGTCATCTATACCGACGGCGGCACGATGGAGTACCGCATCTCGCCGCACGAGGTGATCCTGCGCGTGCGCGATCGAGGGCCCGGGATCAGCGACGTCGAGGAGGCCTTGCGGCCAGGCTGGTCGACGGCCGAGCCGTGGGTTCGCGACCTGGGATTCGGTGCGGGAATGGGTCTGCCCAATATCAAGAAGTGCGCCGACAAGCTGGAGATCGACTCGCACCCGGGCCGCGGTACGACACTCAAGATGCGCATCTTCACGGGGGAAGCGGATGAAGCTCAGTGAAATCGTCGCCGCGCTGGACCTGGAGGTACGCGCGGGCGCAGACCATCTGGATCGCGAGGTCACCGGCGCCTACGCCAGCGACCTGCTCAGCGATGTCATGGGACATGCCAGTGAGGGGGCTCTCTGGATCACCCTGCAAGTGCATCAGAACATCGTGGCCGTCGCGGTCATGAAGTCACTGGCCGGCATCGTGTTGGTCAAGAACCGCGAGCCGGACGAAGCCACGATGCGCAAGGCCGAGGAGGAGGAGATCCCGCTGCTGATCAGTTCACTGGGCGCCTTCGAGCTGGCCGGCAAACTGTTCGGCATGGGGCTGTCGGGGAGCTAGAACGCGTGCGGGCGCTACGTGCGAAGGAGCGGGAACGGACGTGCTGCGTGAGATGACAGCGGATCTGCACATCCATACCTGCCTCTCGCCCTGCGCGACGCTCGACATGACACCGCGGCGAATCGCCAGGATCGCACGGAGCCGCAATCTGGAAATGATCGCCATCACCGATCACAACAGCGCCGAGAACGTAGCCGCGACGCAGCGCGCGGCGGCCGGCGATACTGTGTGCGTCCTGGCGGGGATGGAGATCACCAGCGCCGAAGAGGCGCACATCGTGGCGCTCTTCCCCACGTTGGAGGCGGCCGAGTCGATGCAGGCGCTGGTCTACGCGCGCCTGCTGCCCGGCGAGAACGACGAGGAGCTGTTCGGACTGCAGGTCGTGGCCAACGAATTCGACGAGGTCGAGGACCAACCCAGGCGGCTGCTCTCGACCGCCACGACGCTGGAGATCGGCGAGCTGGTGGCGGAGGTCCACGCGCGCGGCGGACTGGCGATCGCCGCCCACATCGACCGCCAGGGATTCAGCCTGGTGGGACAGTTGGGCTTCATTCCGCCCGATGCGGGGCTGGATGCGCTCGAGATCAGCCCGCGCACCGATCTGACAGCGGGCCGTGCGCGGTTTCCGGAGTACGCCGACTACCCGATGCTGCCGGCCTCCGACGCGCACGATCTGGATGAGATCGGCCTGCATCCGGTACGCTTGCGTCTGGGTGCGCCGAGTTTCGAGGAGTTGCAGATGGCCCTGCGCGCGCGCGAGGGTCGCGGCGTGGTGGCGCCGGGCGTCGGGTAGAGGGGAGCCGGTCACGAACTCGATCAGGGAGCCGTCGGGCGGTTGGGATGGAAGACTTGTCGCTGCACATCCTGGATGTCGTCGAGAATGCGACCGCCGCGGGCGCCACGCTCGTGGAGATCACCATCCGCCGCGATCAGTCGCGCGACCTGCTCGAGATCATCATCGCCGACAACGGCCGCGGCATGGATCCGGAGATGGCGGCCCGCGTGCGCGACCCGTTCGTAACCACGCGCACGACGCGCCGCGTGGGCATGGGCCTGCCCCTGCTGGAGCAGTCCGCACAGGAAGCCGGCGGAACGTTGGCGCTCGAGTCGCAGCCGGGACGCGGCACGCGCGTGCACGCTACCTTCCAGGACAGCCACATCGATCGCCGGCCGTTGGGCGACATCGCCGAGACGATGGTCACCTTGTTGCTCGGGAACCCCGAGGTCGACTTCCTCTTCACGGCCGACTTCGGGGACGAGCCAACGGTGATCGATACGCGGGAGCTGCGCGCGGAGCTGGGCCAGACGCCCCTGACCGCGCCAGACGTACTGCGACTGATTCGTGAGACGATCGCGCGCGGCGTCGCGAGCGATGCCGCCGCGGACCAGGAAGAGGACGGAGGCAGGAACGATGGCTAAGCTGAAGATCGAGGATCTGAAGCGCATCAAGGAGTCAACCAAGGGCACGGTCAATCTGCGCGATGGCGAGTATCGCGTCAAGGTCACCGTGCACATGGGCACCTGTGGCATCGCCGCCGGGGCGCGCAAGGTCCTGGGGGCCTTTCGCGCGGCGCTCGAGGAGAGCGGGGCCAACGACGTGATCCTGACGACCTCGGGCTGCGCCGGGCTCTGCAACCACGAGCCGATGGCCACGATCGAGGTGCGCGACGCCGCGCCGGTCAAGTACATCAAGCTCGACGAGGAGAAGGTGCAACGCATCTTCCAAGAGCATGTCATCGAGGGGCGGCCGGTCGCCGAATACGCGCTCTCGATGGGCAGCGAGACGACGCACTAGCGCGGAAGGGACTGCGAAGCACGGGGCTTCCGGAACCCCGGTTCCGTCGTGAGCGGAACGGGCGAATGGGGACAGATCGAGGCTATGGACAAGAAGTATCGCGTTCACCTGCTACTCTGCGCCGGAACGAGTTGCGTGGCCAGCGGCTCGTTGGATGTGCGCGACGCACTGATCGACGAGATCAAGAAGCAAGGTCTCGAGGATGAGGTCTACGTCGCCACGACTGGCTGCAACGGCTTCTGCGCGGTCGGCCCGCTGATGGTCGCCTACCCCGATGGGGTCTTCTACCAGAAGCTGACCGTCGATGATGTGCCCTTCTTCGTCGAGGAGTATCTCCTGAAGGGCCGCATCGTCAAGAAGCACCTCTTCGAGACGCCCGAGACGGAAGCCCTGATCCCCAAGATCAAGGACATCAACTTCTTCAGTCATCAGGTGCTCGTCGCGCTGCGCAACCGCGGACTGATCGACCCCGACGAGATCGACGACTACATCGCCCGCGATGGCTATCTGGGCGCGGGCAAGGCGCTGACCGAGATGACGCCCGAGCAGATCATCGAGGAGGTCAAGAAGTCCGGTTTGCGCGGCCGCGGGGGCGGCGGCTTTCCCACCGGTCTGAAGTGGCAGTTCTGCCATGCCGCGCAGGGCAGCCCCAAGTACATCCTCTGCAATGGCGACGAGGGCGATCCGGGCGCCTTCATGGACCGCTCGATCCTCGAGAGCGACCCGCATGTCGTGCTCGAGGGGATGATCATCGGTGCAAAGGCGATCGGCGCCCACAAGGGTTACATCTACGTGCGCGCCGAGTACCCGCTGGCGATCAAGCGCCTGCAGCGCGCCATCGATCAGGCGCGGGAGTACGGGCTCCTCGGCAAGGACATCCTGGGCTCCGGCTACGATATGGACATCGAGCTCTACTTCGGCGCCGGGGCCTTCGTCTGCGGCGAGGAGACCGCCCTGATGCGGTCGATCGAGGGGCAGCGCGGTATGCCGCGGCCCCGTCCGCCCTTTCCGGCCAACAAGGGTCTGTGGGGCAAGCCCTCGGTGCTGAACAACGTCGAGACCTACGCCAATATCCCGCAGATCATCTACCGGGGCGGCGACTGGTTCGCCTCGCTGGGCACCGAGAAGAGCAAGGGCACCAAGGTCTTCGCCCTCACTGGGCGCGTGAACAACATCGGGCTGATCGAGGTGCCGATGGGCACGCCGCTGCGCTCGATCGTCTACGACATCGGCGGCGGGATCCCCGAGAGCCGGCGGCTCAAGGCCGTGCAGATCGGTGGCCCCTCGGGCGGTTGTCTTCCCGAGAGCCTGATCGACACCCCGGTCGACTACGAGTCGGTGATCAAGACCGGAGCGATCGTCGGGTCGGGCGGTATGGTGGTGATGGATGCGACCAGCTGCATGGTCGATATCGCCAAGTTCTTCCTCGAGTTCACGGCCGACGAATCGTGCGGCAAGTGCACGCCCTGCCGCGAGGGCACCCAGCAGCTCCTGCGGATCCTGGACGAGATCACCCAGGGCCGCGGAAAGCCGGAGCACATCCAACAGCTCCGCGACCTGAGCGAGATGATCAGCAACGCCTCGCTCTGCGGACTGGGGCAGACCGCTCCCAATCCGGTCCTGACCACGCTGCGCTACTTCATGAACGAGTATGAAGCGCACATCCACGAACACCACTGCCTCACCGGCACCTGCAAGCGCCTCAGCCCCCCACCCTGTCAGGCCGCCTGTCCGATGGGCCAGGATGCCGCCACCTACATCGCCCTGATCGCGCAGCAGCAGCATGAGAAGGCGCTCGAGATCATCCATCGCGAGAACCCCTTCCCGATGTCGCTGGGGCGCGTCTGCCCGCATCCGTGTGAGTACAACTGCCGGCGCGGGGAGGTCGACAAGCCGATCCGGATCTGCTGGCTGAAGCGTTTCCCGGCGGATCGCTTCCGCGACCGCCTCCAGCAGGTGCAGCCGGCCAAGGTGCGCTTCCCGGAGGATCGCGTGGCGATCGTCGGCGGCGGCCCCGCGGGACTGAGCGTGGCTCGCGATCTGGCGGAAGAGGGATACCCGGTCACGATCTTCGAGGAGCTCGATCAGCTCGGTGGCATGATGTGGGTCGGCATTCCGGCCTATCGCCTGCCCCGCGACGTGCTCGCCGAGGAGATCGCGGCGATCGAGCGCCTGGGCGTCGAGATCCGCACCGGCGTGCGCGTGGGGCGCGACGTGACCTTCGACCAGCTCAAGCGCGAGGGATACCGCGCCTTCTTCCTGGGCGTGGGCGCACACAAAGGACTCAAGCTGCGCATTCCGGGAGAGGAGGAGTACGAGGGATTCGTCGATGCGGTCGCCTTCCTGCGACGCGTGGCGCTGGGCGATCGATCGTTGCCGGGCAAGAAGGTCTGCGTCATCGGCGGCGGCAACTCGGCCATCGACGCGGCGCGCACCTGTCTGCGCCTGGGCGCCGAAGAAGTGCACATCGTCTACCGGCGCCTGCGTGAGCAGATGCCGGCCAGTCCGCACGAGATCGAGGCCACCCTCGACGAAGGGGTACAGATCGACTACCTGACCGCCCCGGCCCAGATCCTGGGCAAGGACGGCAAGCTGGTCGGCATGCAGTGCATCAAGAATGAACTGGGCGAGCCCGACTCGAGTGGCCGGCGGCGTCCGGTCCCGATCGAGGGCTCGGAGTTCGTCATCGAATGCGACTGCATCATCCCGGCGATCAGCCAGGAGCCGGATCTCGGCTTCCTGAACGGGGATGTCGACTTCGAGATCAGCCGCTGGAACTCCTTCGTGGTGCACGAGCGCACACTCGAGACCAACGTGCCTGGCTTTTTCGCCGGCGGCGACGCCGTCTCGGGACCCTCCACAGTGGTCGAGGCGATCGCCTCGGGACATCGCGCGGCGGTCTCGATCGACTGCTACCTGCGCGGCAAGCCCTACACCGGGTACTGGTGGCCCAAGCCGCATCTGGTAGTCGACCGCATGGAAGTCACCGAGGAAGACGAAAAGCTGAAGCAGCCCGACATGCCGCAGCTACCGGCCGGAGAGCGTGCGCGCTCCTTCGAGGAGGTCGAGCTGGGACTGGCCGAAGAGACCGCCTGCAACGAAGCGCGACGCTGTCTGCGTTGCGACCTGTAGCCCGAGTGCTGCGGCGCAGCACCTCCGGCGCCGATCGCGGTGCGGGCGCGAGGCGCCGCAGGCGATGACACGGAGGGAGGAAACGGATCGTGAGCACCGATGAGAGGGGCGCCCGGGATGAGGCCCCGCGGGTCTCACGAGAGGGCGTGGGACACCGCTTCCTGCCGACCGGGACCTTCCTGCACATCTACTGCCCGCACTGCCAGGCGGACCTGCTCGAGGAGCGGCGCGTACATCTCTTCATCGTCAGCGCCCGCGGACTGGAAGGGGTGCTGCGCCTCTCCCCGCGGTTCAACGTCTTCGACAAGGAGTCGACCGTCGACCTCGAGCCCGGAACGGAGATCCGCGATCTGCGCTGTCCGCGTTGCGACACATCGATCGTCCACCGCGACCTGGAATGTGAATGGTGCCAGGCGCCGATCGCACGCGTGCACGTCTCGGCGGTGCGCCTGGAGTTCGATCTCTACCTATGCACGCGCGTGGGATGTCACTGGCATGGGGTCAGCGAGGAGGATCGCCAGCGCGTCAGTCTCGATGAGCCGCCCGGTCGATCCGACGCAGCACCGCCCGACGCCTAGGAGCCCTCGGCCGCCGAGGAGTGCGGCTCCTTGATGACGCGCGCGATCGTCAGACGATACTCCGGCTTGCGCCCCACGATGCGCTCGAAGCTCCGCGCGATCAAATAGGCCACCGCCAGTGCGCCGAGGCCTAGCAGCCCGCTGGCCCACTCGGGCCAATGCAGCAGTTCCGCACCCAGGTAGACCCCCAGCACGAAGAAGAGCGCGGGGACGAGGTAGACGAAGAAGGCCGCCTGGATGCTGAGGGCGCGTTGCGTGGTGATCTCCACGCGTTGACCGACCCGGGCCCCGGCCGGATTCTCGACCGAGACGCGCAGCGTCCCGCGCGATCCGAGCCCCTGGCACAGATCGGCCGAGGAGCAGTGCGAGCAGGCTTCCTGTCGTCGCACCTCCACCTCGGCGCGGCTTCCGTCGGTCCGAGTGACGACTCCGCTCGCACAGGACTGCATCGACTACTCCTTTGCCGGTCGCTTCACCCGCGCCGAAAACCCGTCGCATCGCCGCGAAGGTCCCGCAGGGGCCTCCGCCCGAAACGGTAGCACGCCCCGAGGCGGACCGGTACACTGCCGGGCAGATCCGACGCCGCCGCCCGGCGTGGCGCAGCGCGGGGGCGGGAATGTCGGAATGCGCGCGCTGGGCGCGCAATTCATTTCCTAGCAGTGTGTTGCAGGATCAGCGCCGAGCCGCATCGGCCGGCGGTCGGGGAGAAGCAAGGCGATGAGTCGCAGAACCCTGCGCACCCCACCCGGGATGCGCGACTTCCTGCCCTCGGAGAAGCGGCAGCGCGAATGGGTCATCGGACGAATCCGGGCGGTCTTCGAGCGCTTCGGCTACGAACCGATCGAGACCCCGGCGCTGGAGCTGCTCGAGACCCTCAAGGGCAAGCTCGGGGAGGAGGGCGAGCAGCTGCTCTTCAAGGTGCTGCGCCGGGGAACCGCCCTCGAGGATCTGCGCCTGGGACGCGTCTCCCAGGTGACGGTGACCGACTACGACGAGGTCGTTGACTACGCGCTCCCCTACGACCTCACGGTGCCCTTCTCGCGCTTCCTGGCCATGCATCCCAACCTGCCGCGCCCCTTCAAGCGCTACCAGATCCAGCGCGTCTGGCGCGCGGAGAAGCCCCAGCGCGGTCGCTACCGCGAGTTCTACCAGTGCGACGTCGATGTGGCGGGCAGCGAGTCGATGCTCGCGGATGCCGAGATCATTACCGTGGCCATCGAGGCGCTCCTCGAACTCGGCTTCACCGACTTCCGCACGCGGATCGGTCATCGCAAGATCCTCGATGGGCTCGTTGAGTGGGCGGGCGGCGCGGAGCGCTTCACCGACATCTGTGTGAGCATCGACAAGCTGGAGAAGATCGGCCTCTCCGGCGTGCGCGAGGAGCTGGCGCGCCGCGAGGTCCCGCAGGAGGTCGCCGCAAGGCTCCTCGGACAACTAACGGAGACCGGAGAGGCGTCCGCGCAGCTCACGCGGCTCGAGAGGACGCTGGCCGACACCCGCAACGGCCCCGCCGGCATCGCCGAGATGCGCGAGCTGCTCGATGCGCTGGCCGCGATGGGGCTGCCGCAGGATCGGTATCTGTTCGATCTGAACCTGGCGCGGGGACTCGACTACTACACCGGGCCGGTCTTCGAGACCTTCGTCGAGACACCGCCGATCGGCAGCCTAACGGGTGGCGGCCGCTATGACGACCTGATCGGCCGCTTCTCCGGGCAGCCTCTGGCCGCCACGGGCACCTCGATCGGCCTGGAGCGGATCCTGGATGTGATGCAGGAGTTCGATATGCTGCCGACCTCGCGGGCGGTGAGCGAGGTGCTGGTAACCATCTTCGATGACGCCTCGCGCATCCCCGCGCTGCGGCTGGCCGCGGAGCTGCGCCGCGCGGGGATCTGCACGGAGTTCCCCCTGCGCAGAACGAAGGGGCTCCGGCAGCAGATCGCCTATGCCAGCAGCAAGCAGATCCCGCTGCTCGCCATTCTGGGTCCCGACGAGCTGCGCGAGGACCGCGTGACCCTCCGCGCGGGACCCGGGAATCAGCGCAGCGTGGCGCGAGCGGATGTGGCCGCGGAGGCGCGACGCTTCCTGCAGGAGCTGGTGCGGACGCCCGCATAGAGCGCGGGCCGCTGCCAGTGCGCCGTGTGCGCGGGGGGCTGCCGTCCGCGCGCGGTTGAACCTCCGGGGACGGCGGCAACCGATCGAGGGAGCCAGAGACGCCAAGCGATGCAGCGCCGGAGAATCGGAGCACAAGGCGCCGCGCAGCGGGCCCCCGGGATTTTCCTGGCGGTCCTCTGCGCCCTCGCCCCCATCGCCGCCGCGACCACCGTGGCCATTGCCCCGGGTCAGCCGGTGCGCCCCGGCACCGCGCGCAGCTCCGAGCTGCTGCGCGATGAGCGCGGACGCTTGATCGTGGTCGACTACATCCAGAACTTCGTGCTCGGGCACTTCGTGCTGCCCGCGATTCTGGGAAGCTCGGCGGCGCCCCTGGGGGGCATGGCGCGTGAGGATCTGCAGCTGACCACGCCGGAGCTCTCCCGCTACCCGCAGACCATCCTGACCGATCAAACAGGCTTCCCACGGGAACTCGACGCGCCGGTGGCCGGCAGTCCCGCTCTGGCCGATCTCACGGGGGACGGAACGTGCGCGATCGTCGCCGCCACCCTGGCCGGCGTCGTGCATCTGGTGCGCCCCGACGGGCGGGAGCCCGACGGCTGGCCATTGATGCTCGACGACGAGTTCTTCGCCCCTCCCGCCACCGGTGATCTCGACGGCGATGGGGATCGGGAGATCGTCCTCGGGGGCACCTCAGGGTGGCTCTACGCCTGGCACCACGATGGACAGCCGCTCGAGGGCTGGCCGATCCCGCCCGGCGGCCGGCGCGTGCTCTCCGACCCGACGGCGGCGCCGGTGACCGGGCGTCCGCCGGGAGCCGGCATCTTTGGAGCAGCGGCCGTGGCCGACTGCGATGGCGATGGTCACAGCGAAGTCTGCACCGCGGCGGCCGACGGCACGATCCGCCTGCTGAATGGCAACGGGGAGCTGCTCGCCGGCTGGCCCAAGCGTCTCACGAGCGCCGCCTTGCCCCGCAATCCGGCCGGGATCTTCGCCTCGCCGGCCCTGGGGGATCTCGACGGCGACGGGCGCCGGGAGATCGTCGTCGCCACCAATGCCTACCGGGTCTACGCCTGGGATCTGGCCGGCCGGCTCCTGCCGGGCTGGCCCGTCGATACGCCCCACCGCGCGCGCGCCGGCTATGGCGACGTGGCGCTCGGCGACATCGACGGCGACGAGCGGATCGATGTGGTCTTCGCGACCGAGCACGGCTTCGAGGGCGCAGCCACGGTGACCGCGCTGGCGGCCGACGGCCTTCCGCTTCCGGGGTGGCCACGCGAGTTGCGCGCCACGGTCAATGCCGGTGTCGCCTTGGGAGACCTGACCGGCGACGGGGTGGCGGAGGTCGTGGTCGCCACGATCGGCGGCGATGCGGCGGCGGTTGCCTTGGACGGTGCCACGGGGCGGGCGATCTCGGGCTGGCCGGTGCGTCTCCGCGCCGAAACCGTCAATGCAACTCCCCTGCTGGCCGACGTCGATGGCGACGGCGCAACCGACGTCCTGCTCACGGCCCTCTCAACGAACGCCGAGAGCCAGACCTGGCTCTGGGCCTTGCACGCCGGGGGGCGGCAGCTCCTCGGCTACCCGATTCTCTTCCCGGGCGACGAGATCGTCCGCGGTGCACCCTCGATCGCCGATCTCGACGGCGATGGGGACAGCGAACTGGTCGTGGCCACCGAGCTGCGTGGCATGCTCTACGTCTGGGATCTCGACGCCCCGGCCGACCCCTCCCTGCAGCCCTGGTCGACGACGTCCGGCACGGCGGGGCGCGCGGGCGTGGTGACACCTGCGCCTGCCACGCCCCTTTCCGGCCCGGCAACGCCTCCCGCCGGGGCGAGTCAGATCGAGACCGACCGCGCTCCATCGATCCCGGGGGCACTCGAGCCGCTCTCGACGATCTCCTTTCAGCTCGCCGAGGAGACCGCCGTGCGCCTGACGATCCATGCCGTCCAGGGACATCGCGTACGGCAACTGATCGACGCACGCCTGCCGACCGGGCGGTACTCGATCCTGTGGGACGGGCGCAACGATGCCGGAGAACGGCAAACCAGCGGGATCTACTTCTACCAGCTCAGCCGCGACGGTCGCGCCACGACCAAGCAGCTCCTGCTCCTCCAATGATCCGGAACGCTCAGCCGACCGCCAGCCGGCGACGCAGCTCGCGGAGCGCCCCCTCGCGCCCCACGCGCTCGTAGAGCCGCATCGCGCGCCGCAGGCTCCCGCGCTGGCGGTAGGCGCGCAGCGCCAGGGGGTAGTGTCGCGTGTAGTCCGCGTAGCGGAAAAAGAAGGCGTTGTTCATGGTTCGCGTCAGCTCCTCCCGCTCCCACGCCGAGTGGAACTGCGCGCGCAGCGCACGGGTCTCGGCGCGGATCGCGGCGAAGCAGCGCCGGCGCGCGCCGGGCGCCGGTCGCTCGCGGTAGAGACGCTGTAGTCGCCGGGTCGTGCGGTTGACGAAGGCCGCGAAGCGTCCCCAGTCGTGCAGCTGCGCCCGCGCCTCGGCGATGGCCTCTGCATCGCCGTGCGCGCGTGCGAACGCGAGCGCCCCGACCACGCCCACCACCCGCCCGCTGGCCTCCTCGAGGTCGTACGGCATGCGCACGTCCCGCAGGCGCAGTGTAGTGTGCCAGGCCTCGTGCAGAACGACGTACGCGCGCCGCGCCGGCGCAGCCGCCAAGAGGCTCGGTGTGATCGGACAGCCGCCGCCACCATGGGCCTCGGCGCTGTAGAGATAGGTGTGATCCCCGCGGGCGCGATGCCGGCGCTCCCAGCGCCGCGCCGCTGCCCGGCTCCAGCTGAAGCGGAAGGTGGCATGCTCGGGCAGGGCGCTGGCGAGGCGATCGCGCCGCACGGCGTAGAGCCAGTTGGCCGAACCGTGGCGAGAGGCGAAGCGCTCGAAGGAACCGGCGAACTCCAAGCCCAGCTCCCGCGCGCCGAAGTCGCGCAGGGCGCGCACGTGGGCGCGGCCGGCGCGCCGGAGAGCTCGCTCTCGCTGCGTGGCTGCCACCGATGGCCTCCTGTAGACGCGTTCCATCCGAGGGGACCCGGCACCCCGCCGGGTCTCGGGACGCACCGTCCCCGTGCGCGGCCCCCGCGCGCGGCCACCGGCCGGCCGCCGCGGTCGCGCGGGATTCCCTAGGGCGCGCCCTCGGCACCGCTCGGAATGCCCGCTTGGCCCTCCTCCTTGGC
>WJJG01000272.1 GCA_014729815.1 Candidatus Eiseniibacteriota bacterium | reverse complement strand
CGGACTATTCGAATGCCGACTTGATGCTGCCCCAGGTGGTCGGGTCCGCCGGTGACGGATCCTCCTCGACCAGGCAGAAGATCATGTTGTAGAAGCCGGCGTCGGTGTAGGGGCACAGAGCGTTGGGGGAGGGATGCCCCAACTCCACCAGGCAGGCGCCGCTGCCGTAGCAGGCAATAAAGACCGCCGGGAGACCCGTCGAAGGTCCCTCGGCAACCACGTGCCACTCGGGGCCCATCTCCCTCACGGCATCGCCCGCCATCGGCAGGTCCGAGCCTGAGACGCCCTGGGCAATGCAGTGGTCGGGATCCACGATGATCGAGGGGCAGTCGTCGAGCGTGTACGATGTATTGACCGTCAGATCGTACGGCGCCCAGGTGATCTCGGCGGTGTTGTCCGGCATCTGGTAGGGATTGGGCTGGCCGATCCAGAGCTTGCCGCCCTCGGACACGTAGGAGTGGTAGTCCCCCGCCAGCGCGTCGAGCGTGTAGTAGTGGGCGGGTACGGCATGCGAGACCGGTAGCAGCACCATGTCGTACTGGCTCAGCACGCTGTAGTCCGAACTGACCGGGATCAGGGTCGATGTGTAGCCCGCGGTGATCAGTCGATCCTGGTAGTTCGCCGCGCTGTCATCGGCGTTCACGACGGCGATCGTTGCGTCGGGCAGGTAGACGCCATCCGGAAGGGCAATGGCGTCATCGAGCATATCGAAGTTCTCGTCCACGGCCAGTGCAGGCCCGGCGATCAAGAGGGCCACGGTCAAGAGCACGGATGCACGTACGAACTGCATGGCACGATCCTCCCCCCATCGACATGGGTGAACAACGTGTTGGATGCTCCGCTACGGGTGCCAGGGGACGCAATCAGACTGCCGCGCAGGTTGCCTTTCAGACGTTGCCGGTTCGCCTACGATCACTCGCGCGGAATCCCACTCGGACCTCTGCAATTATCCCTGTGGGAGGGCCCCTGGTCAAGCCCGGCCGGGCGGGCAGAGGTTGCCTCACGAGAGCTGTCTCCCGAGAGCTGCTTCCCGTGCCTGCCCGGCCGCGCCGGCCGGTTTGGGGGAACCCCAACCGATCGCAACAAGTATGCGGTAATGGGCGCACGGTTGAGACGGGCGCATCCGCCGATCTGCGGATTCGCCCGAAAAGGGGTCCCCGCCATGAGAGCCTGTCCGACCGGCCTTCCCGCAATCGTCGTACTCCTCCTGGCGTGCCTACAGATCGGCTGCAGCGAGCAGGGAGAGGTCGAGCTGCAGAACGGGACCCAGTGGCCCGCCACCGGCACCCTCAACGCACGCAGCGCCGATCTGGAGTCGGGCGAGGTCATGGGGATCAGCGTCTCGTTCGACCGTTTCCTGGTCTGGGGACCCGATGAGCAACGCGTCGACTACCGGTTCGAGGGATGGACCGCATTCCCGCAGGGGGGATCGGTCTGGGCCGAGCCGGACGCGACCCACCGCATCACCGTATTGGCCGACGCCGGCTGCCTCGGGGTGAGCAACGAGACCGCCGCGACAGTCGATGCCGTATACCTGGCGCCGCCTTCCGCGCCGAATTGGGGGGAGGATCTGCTCGGGGGGTGTTGCGCCCGGGTGAGTTCGCCCTCTGGACGCTCGATCCGGGCCATTGGGATGCACGCATCGACTTCCGTGACGGCAGCTTCGCCGAGATCCTCGATCTGCGCGTATCGCGCGAAGAGTTCTTCGATATCATGATCGTCGGGGCGTTGGCCGGGACCGAACGGCAAGGCGCATCAGATTCGGGGACGCATCGGGGGGCGCATTCGGTGAGGGTCCCGCGGCGTGTGGGAACGCTTCCCGCCCGCCGGTGCGATCCGTCACGCGAAGCGGGCGATGGGCGCTGCGTGCGGCGTCCGGCGACCGCAGGCCATCGTGCGCTGCTGCGGACCGAGGAGTAGCGAGCTGGCGTTGGAAGAGTCGATCGTCATCCGTGCCCGCCTCCCGGGAGACGAGGCTTGGATCGCGGAGATGCTGACCCGCTGGTGGGGATCCCCTGTGATTCACACGCGCGGCCGCAGGCACGACGGACGGCGTCTCGCGGCCTGGATCGCCATGCTCGGCGACCGCCGCACCGGCCTGTGCACCTATCGCATCGCTGATGGGGAGTGCGAGATCGTCTCGCTCAACAGCCTCGAGGAGAGCCGCGGCATCGGCACGGCCCTGCTTCGGACCGCCGAGACGCAGGCCGCCCGCAGCGGCTGCCGGCGCATCTGTCTGATCACCAGCAACGACAACCTCGCGGCGCTGGCCTTCTACCAGAAGCGCGGGTACCGGCTCTCGGCGCTCTATCCGGGGGCGATCGACCGCACGCGCCGGGTCAAGCCCGAGATTCCCGAGATCGGTCTGGGTGGGATTCCCCTGCGCGACGAGATCGAGCTCTCGCGCACGCTGGTCCCGTCGAGTGCCGATCGGAAGGACTGCTAAGCCGTTTCCCAGGCTGCAAGTTGCGCGGCTGTGAGCAAAGTGGGGCTTGACAGTGGAACCCGGCGCTCGGTAGCATTGTCTACCGTTTGAGTGGACTATAAGGACGAAGACGGATCATGAGACTGACCACACGCGGCAGATACGGGTTGCGGGCGATGGTCGAGCTGGCGTGCTACTACGGCCAGGGGCCGCTGTTCATGAGCGCCATCTCGGCCAGCCAGGGCATCCCCCGCAAATACCTGCATTCGCTGCTCACCACGCTGCGCGGCGCCGGCTTCGTTCACAGTCTGCGGGGCAGTCAGGGCGGCTACAGCCTGGCCCGGGCGCCGGCGGAGATCACCGCCGCCGACGTGGTGATCGCGCTGGAAGGGCCGATGGTGCTGGTCGACTGTGAGGAGCGCGGCGCCCGCTGCGAGCGCTATGATGTCTGCCCCACCCGCCAGTTATGGGAGGAGTTGGGGGCGATGATCGAAGAGCGGCTGCGCACCGTGTCGCTGGCCGATTTGGTGCGCGAGCAGGCCGACCTGGTGCGCAAGCAGGCCGATCAGACGGAGAACCAGCCGGAGAGGGGCGGCCGATGATGCGCGTCTACCTGGATCACAACGCAACCACGCCGGTCCACGCCGATGTCTTTGCCGCCATGGAGCCCTTCCTGCGCGAGCGCTTCGGCAATGCCTCGAGCGTGCACAGCTTCGGGCGACCGGCGCGGGAGGCCGTGGAGCGGGCCCGCGCCCAGGTGGCCGCACTGATCGGCGCGCGCGAGCGGGAGATCGTCTTCACCAGCGGCGGCACTGAAGCCGACAACCTGGCCCTTCGGGGTACGCTCGATCGTTTGGCCGAGGGAGGGCGCCGCCCGCACATCGTGACCTCGGCGATCGAGCATCCCGCGGTGCTGAATGTCTGCCAGTTCCTCGAGAAGCGAGGGGACGCGGTGACCTTCGTCTCGGTCGATGAGGATGGACGCGTCGACCCGCGGCGCGTTGCCGAGGCGATCCGCCCGGACACCGGGCTGGTCTCGATCATGCTGGCCAACAACGAGGTCGGCACGATCGAGCCGATTCGCGAGATCGCCGCGCTCGCCCGCGAGCGGGACGTCCTGGTCCATACGGATGCAGTGCAGGCCGCCGGTCGCCTTCCGATCGACGTCGCCGAGCTGGGCGTCGACCTGCTGTCGCTCTCGGCGCACAAGATCTACGGTCCCAAGGGCGTCGGGGCGCTCTTCGTTCGGCGCGGGGTGAAGCTGACCACCCAGATCTTCGGGGGTCACCAGGAGCGCGGCATCCGACCCGGTACCGAGAACGTGGCCGGCATCGTGGGGTTCGGCCAGGCCGCCGAGCTCGCCCGGCGCGATCTGACGCAGATCGCCGCCCGCGAGTCCGAGCTGCGCGACCGACTCGAAGGTGCGGTCCTCGAGCGCATCCCGCACGTGCGGATCAACGGCGATCACGAGCGGCGACTGCCGAATACGCTCAACGTCGGCGTGGCCTTTCTCGAGGGGGAGTCGATGCTGATGAATCTCGACCTCGAGGGGATCGCCTGCTCGACCGGCTCGGCCTGCTCCTCGGGCACGCT
>WJJG01000271.1 GCA_014729815.1 Candidatus Eiseniibacteriota bacterium | reverse complement strand
CTAGTAGCGAGCTCAGGGCCTCGCTGAAGTCCCCCGTCGAGACCCCCTTCAGGTACAGCCACGGAAGCAACTCCTCGATGCTCTTCGATCGCCGCAGGTACGGCGGGAGAATCGATGAGCTGAAACGAATCGGCTCTTCGCTGTAACGTTCCACTCTCTCCTAGGCTATAGCTGACCTCTTCAGTCAGATTCTCTTCCGAAAAAAGACGTTGCGGGCTGAGCTTTCTGGAACGAGAAGTTCCACGTAGCTCTAACCCGCAACGGAGACGCATGGCCGCTTGCGCGTTGCCAAGCCTCGCGGCCAGCGAACCGAGATCAACTCTATACTCACATCGGGTCTGCGTCGCTACCTTTCCGCGATCGCCAGCGGGGATTTCTCGATCCCCGTCCTGGCCGAGGCTGCCGGTCTGAAGTGCCCTCGGTGTGGATCGGCCGGGTGTGCTCGCATGCATGCCTGGCGTTATCGCAAGTGGGTCAACGACCTAACGACCGGCGAGATCTTCGTGCGTCTGCCCATCTGCCGGGTCCTATTCTGTGAGGGCAGTACGGCCTCGATTGTCCCTGCGGATCTCTGGCGGGGTCGCTCCACCGTCGGATCCGTGCTCCAGACCGTGATCTGCAGTCTAGGTGAGGGCATCGGTCCGGCCCTTGAGTGGGCCGCGGCGGCGGGTTCAGGCGAGGAACCGATCTCCGAGCGCACCGTGCGGCGGTGGGCCAAGCTGGTGACCTCGCGTCTGGTCGGCTCGGCCTTCAGCTGGCTGGGTCCACGCCTCGGCTGGGCCTGGTCCGATGTGCACGCGACCGACGATCAGCTCGAGCGACTCAGGCGCGATCTCACGGGCGATCTTCAGCTCGCTTTCCGCGCGGTCTCCGGCCATGGGGTGCTCGATCCTGCCTGTGTGCGCCGCCCTGGCTTCTCACGCCGCTGCTCTGCGCGACCGGTTCCGGGTCGTCACGCACCCGCGCCACCACCCGATCCGCCTTCGATTCGCCTGCGCCGGGGCACATGGTGGCCCCATCGGCGCCGGGGACCACCCCCAGCAGAACCCTCATGAAGGAGGACCTGATGATCCAAGACCAGACTCGCCCCCCAAGACCCACGCCGCGCGACTGGGCCGTCTTCCGCTATGGCCTGATCAGCGAAGCCGCCCGGCCGCTGGCCGGCGAAGTCGTCGCCCAGCTGCTCGCCCGCAGCGCCGCCCGCCAGCACGCCCTGCCCGACGGCTCGCTTCGCCGCTTCAGCGTCGCCACCCTGCGTGCCTGGCTGAAGACCTACCGCCAGGGGGGTCTCGAGGCCCTCCTGCCGAAGACCCGGATCGACAAGGGCACCTTCCGCTGCATCGACGACGACACCGCCGAGGCCATCGCCCGCCACCGCGTCCAGCATCGGGCCCTCTCGGTCAAGCTCTTCCACGAGATTCTGCACCAAGACGGCGTCCTGCCCGCCGGCGGCCGGGTCTGTGAGGCCACGCTGCGGCGCTTCCTGAAGGCCCGGGGGCTGGATACGCCCGTGCGCGGCCCGGGCAAGGCCCGCGCCAAGTACGAGATGCCGCATCCCAATGATCTCTGGGTGTCCGACTTCATGCACGGCCCGCGCATCAAGACCCCCGGGGGCAAGCGCAAGGCCATCCTCGGCGCCATCCTCGACGATCACAGCCGTGTGATCGTGGGCGGCCGCTTCGCCTTCAACGAGGAGACCGCCGACCTGCTCCATCTCCTGCGCGACGCCATCGCGACCTATGGCATCCCCAAGCGCTTCTACTGCGACAATGGCCCCGCCTTCACCGCCCACCATCTGGCCGAAGCCTGCGGCCGTATCGGATGCGCCCTGCTGCATTCCGAGCCCTTCGACTCGCCCTCACGCGGGAAAGTCGAGCGCTTCTTTCGCACCGTCCGCATGCGTTGCCTGCCCCGGCTGACCGAGGAGGACCTCGCTTCGATCGATGCGCTCAACGAACGCTTCGAACACTGGCTGCGCGAGGACTATCATCTGCGCCGCCATGGCGGCATCGACGGCAAGCCTCTCGATCGCTATCTCGCCGGTGCCGAGCGCACCCTCATCCAGCGTCTGTCGCCCCAGGAGATCGACCACGCCTTCATGGGCCGCCTGACCAGGTGCGTGCGCAACGACGCCACCGTCAAGGTCGGCGGCGTCTTCTACGAGGTGCCGCCCGAGTTCATCGGCGCCCGCGTCGACCTGCGCTTCCCCGTGGGCCACCCCGAGGAGCTCATCCTCTATCGCGACGATGCGCCGCTCGGCCCCATCCACCCGGTCGATCTGGCCGAGAACGCCCGCTTCCACGCCCAGCGCGTGGAACTCTCCTATGCCGAACTGCTCGCCAAGCGTGACGCGCAGCCGCAGACCAAGGAGAACCCGTCATGATCGAAGCCCGCTTCGGCCTCCAACGTCGCCCGTTCGACAAGCACATCGCCACCCGCGACCTCTACACCTGGCCCGGCCTCGACGAACTCGCCGCCCGCCTCGAGATGGCCAAGGCCGCGCGCGGCATCCTGCTCCTGACCGGCGAGCCCGGCACCGGCAAGACGGTCGCCTTGCGCCGCTTCGTTGACTCCCTCAACACCGAGCACTACCGCTGCGTCTACCTGCCGCTGGCCACCGTGACCGTGCTCGACGCCTACGGCCAGCTCAACCGCGCCCTGGGGGGTCAGGAGGTGCGGTCGAAAAGTCTCCTCTTCCACGAGATCCAGCACGGCATCGCCCAGCTCACTGCTCAGGGCCAGCAGCCCGTGGTCATCCTCGACGAGGCCGATCTCCTACGCTCGGCCCTCTTCGACGAGCTGCGCATCCTCCTGAACTTCGAGATGGACTCCACCGACCCGTTGCTCCTGATCCTGGCCGGCCAGCCGCAGCTCCTGGCCAAGCTCGCCCTGCGCGTCCATCTGCCCTTCCGCCAACGGGTGGCCATGCGCTACCGCATGCCCACCATGGATGAGACCCATACCCGCGGCTACCTCGAGCACCACCTGCGCCTGGCCGGCCGGCGCCAGCGGCTGTTCACTGATGAGGCGGCCTTGCAGCTCTTCGTCCAGTCCGGCGGCGTCCCGCGCGCGATCGGCAACCTGGCGCTCTCGGCCATGTTCACGGCCGCCGCCCAGGCCAAGGACATCGTCGAGCTCGATGACGTGGTGACCGCCAGCAGGGAGATGCTATGAGCCAGCCCGACAGCGGCCCAGAGAAACCACCTCCTTTGCCGCCGACTGCGAAGCCAGGCGGAACGCTTCGAACCGATCGCATCTGTGATGAAGCAGAGACGCACGGGCAGCTCGAAACCACAGGAGGAGAGGACGACCTGCCGTTCTGATCGAAGCATACCCATGCTCGCGAGCGACCGCCACGTGGAGCGGGCTCCACGCGGCGCTTCGCTCACGGAGGACTGCTCGACAAACCCGAAACCGTCACGCTTCGCAATCCATCCGAGAATCGGAGCAAGTCAGGCTGCACTGCCGGGAAAAGCTGAATCCATCGGATTACGCAATCTGCCAAGGGAGGTCAGGACAAAGTGGCAGGCTACACCCAGGAACTCCTCGATCTCAACCTCGAGCGCTTCTGCCAGGAGCCGCTTGGCGCCCCGCCGCAAGACCTCCGTGAGCACATCCTGCGGACTCTCGGCTGGACCTGAAGCCTCGATCTGACATATCTTCCCCATGGCGTG
>WJJG01000270.1 GCA_014729815.1 Candidatus Eiseniibacteriota bacterium | reverse complement strand
GGTGGGCATCGCGCCGCTCGCGCCGCCGGCCGGGGCCCAGACGGACGGGGATGCGGCGGCCGAGGCGCAGCCCCCCCTGGAGCAGGCGATCGAAGGCGGCGTGGGCTACAGCGAGTTCACGCGAGGCTACGGCGACGCCCACTACATGTTCGCGCGCTACACGATCGAGCGGCCCTACGATTGGCGCTGGCGCATCGAGGTCGGTTCGGCATCCCGCTTCGGGGATTCGAGCCTCGATGGCGGCGTCTCCTTCACCAAGTTCCTGTGGGGCGAAACGAACCTGACGCTGGGCATCGGCTCGGGCACCGGCGACTACATCGCCTCGGAGTACCGTTTCGATGCCTCGCTGGCCCAGCCGATCTTCGGCACCCTGCTACGCCTCGGCTACACGCGCGAGCAGAGCAAGGCCGAGAACTACCGCGACGGCTACGGGGTGGCGCTCGAGCGCTGGTTCCCCCACTGGATCGTGGAAGCCCACTGGCGCTACGACATCGGACACCCCGGCGATACGATCTCGCGCACGGTCGGCTTCGGCCTGACCTACTTCGTCTGGGAGCGCTTCTACGTGGGCGCCGGCGTGGAGCTGGGCGACGTCTCCTACCTGCAGGTCGGGCCGACCGACTTCCTGGTCAACTACGACAGCGAGGAGTACCAGCTCGGCTTCTCCTACTGGATGACGCCGCAGATCGGAATCGGCTTCCGTACGACCTACGGCGAAACCTCCTTCTATGAGGTCACCGGCTTCGAGCTCAGCTTCACCCGGCGCTGGTAGGTCCCGCGATGAACGGTCGCCGCACGCCTCTCGCCCTCCTCGCAGGCCTGGTGGCCCTCTTCGGCGCGATCCAGATCTTGGCCCTCGGGTCGGGTGCCATCGGTATCGCGCTCACCCAGGCTACAGCTTCCCTCTTCGTGCTGGTTTCGGTGCTGCTCGCAGGACTGGTCGCCTACCGCGTCTGGTGCGAGTACGCGCATGCGCACGCCGCACGGTCGACGGGGTGGGATGCCGCGCGCGGGCCCGCGCCCGCGACGGCTGGGCCGACCCCCCAGGCCCCCCAGGCCGCACCGGCGCCCCCGCGCCCCACTCGCTTCTCGCACTTCGTCGCCCTGCTGGCCGGAGCGGTCGCGCTGGGCTGGCTGCTGTATGCGGGCTACCGTCTCGCCGAGCTCGCCTACCTGCGGCCGACCTACGACTGGGATGGCCTCTACTACCACATCCCGGCCATGCACGCCTGGGCGCAGATGGGACGGATCGCCTGGATCGATTCGATCCCGGACGTGCCGTACGTCAACTTCCCGATGGCGATCGAGGCGCACACCTTCTTTCTGCAGCGCCTGCTCCAGACCGATCGCCTGCTCGATGCCGGGAACCTCTGGTATTGGCCGATCGGCTTCCTGGCACTGGTCGTCTTCTCCCGTCAGCTCGGCGCGCGGGGGCTGTGGCCCTACTTGGCCGGAGCGCTGATGATCGGCGCGCCGACGCTGATCGGCCAGAGCGCGACCAACTACATCGATGTGGCCTTCGCCGCCTGCGTGATGGCCGCCGTGGGGCTCTGCGCCGTCCTGGCTGCCGAGCGGCGCGCGGGACTGGGGACGGCCCTGGCTTGGGGCGCTGCGGTCGGACTGGTGCTCGGCGGCAAGGGCAGCGGGATCGCCTTCGCCCCGGTGCTCCTTCTCGCGACCCTGATCGGGATGCGCCTGCGCCACGGCCCACAGAGCTGGAGCCGATGGCTGCCACGCCTCGCGCTGGGCGGCGTGGTGATGCTGTTGGTGGGGGCCTACTGGCCGCTGCGCGGACTCCTGGAGGCCGGCAATCCGATCCATCCGATCGAGCTGCGCATCGGCGACTGGATCGTGGCCGAGGGGATCAACTACGTCGTGCCGGCCGGAACGATGCCCGACTGGCTGGCGGCCCATCCCCCCCTGCTGCGCCCGCTGGTCGCCTGGCTGCAGACCGACGCGCCGATCCACGGGTTCGATTCGATCGGGGGTATGGGCTACGTCTGGATCTTGGCGGCCCTGCCCGCCATCTTGCTGCTGACCGTGCTCCTGCTTGCACGGGGCCCATCGGCGACCCGCCGTCCGTTCTTCTTCGCGCTGGCGTTGACCGTCGCCTTGCTGATGCTGCAGCCGGCGCTCTGGTGGGCGCGCTACACGCTGTGGCTCACGATTCTGGGATTGCCCGCGCTGGCGTATCTGCTGCAACGGATGACCTCGGCCTCGCGCGCGCCCCTGCTGCAGCTGCTCGGCCTGCTGGGCGCACTGGCGATCGTCGCCCTGGTCGTCTGGGAGGGCCAACGCACGCTGGCCTGGGAGCGGGCGCACGGGCGGCGCGACGAGGAGGCGGGCGCCGCCTACCACTCGGCGACCGAGATGCAGTTCGATCGGATCGATCAAGAGCCCGGCTTCGACACGCTCTTCGCCGCCGAGCGGATCGCTCGCAGCCACTACGTCGCGCCGGTCACCCCGCTGCTCTTTGGGATCCTCTCCCAGCCGCTGGATCGGCGCGAGATCCACGTACTTCCCGATGCCGTCACGCGCGAGCAGCTCGAGCGGCTGCGGGCGCGCGGCGTGCGGTGGGTATTCTGGGATGCCACCGGCGGACACGCGCCCCCACCGCCGCTACGAGAGCTCGCCGTTGCGGATCACGTCTTCCTGCTCGGCGAAGAGGCCGTCTACCGTGCGCTCGAACTTTCCGAACATAATGGCGCGCCCTAGTCGCCGGCCAGTACGACGCCGCCTGGGGCGCACGGCGCTGCTATCGCTCCTGGCGATCGTACTGGTCGCACCCGCCGTGGAGATCGCGCGGCTCGACCGCCAGATCCAGCGGCTTTTCGAGCTGCGCAACTGGACGGCGCCCACGCACGTCTACGCCCGTCCCCTCGAGTTGTACGAGGATGCCGCCATCACGGCCGACGAGCTCGAGCTGCACCTGCGGCAACTCGGCTACGAGGAAGTGGCCGAGGTCGGCGAGAGCGGCACGTACTCGCGCTGGAAGGGCGAGATCGAACTGGTCAGCCGTCCGTTCCTCTTCTCCGACGGACCGCAGCCGGCCCAACACGCCTACCTGCATCTGACCGAGGGGCGCGTGACGACGCTGCTCGATGACGATGCACGCACGCCGCTGCCGATCCTGCGCCTCGATCCGCTGCGCCTGGGTCGCATCCAGCCCGGCGAACTCGAAGATCGCATCCTGCTCGATCCCAATGAGATCCCGCCGCTGCTCACCACCGCGCTGCTCGAGGTCGAGGATGCCGGCTTCTACGATCATCCCGGCGTCGATCTGCGCGCCATCCTGCGCGCCGCGACGGTGAACCTGCGCGAGCGGGAGCTGCGCCAGGGCGGCAGCACGCTGACCCAACAGCTCGTCAAGAACCTCCTGCGCGATCGGCGGCGGACGTTCCCGCGCAAGCTGCGCGAAGCGATCGCCGCGCTCCTGCTCGAGCGGCGCTACGAGAAGGAGCAGATCCTGGTCACCTACATCAACGAGGTCTATCTCGGGCAGGACGGGGAGCGGGCCATCCATGGCTTCGGACTGGCGAGCCGCTTCTACTTCGGCCGCCCTCTGGACCGTCTCGAACTGCACGAGATCGCGCTGCTGGTGGGCCTCGTGCGCGGCCCGTCGCTCTACGATCCGCGTGCCCATCCGCAGCAGGCGCGCCAGCGGCGCAACGCCGTGCTCGCCGATCTGGTGCGCGGCGAGCGGATCGATCTGGACGAAGCGGTCGAGGCGCAGGAGAGGCCGCTGGAGCTGGCCGACCATGCGCCGCGGGAAGCGCTGCGCTACCCGGCCTTCATGAAGCTCGTGCGACGGCAGCTCGGACGCCAGTACACCCCCGAGCGCCTGGCGCGCGGAAGCCTGGAAGTATTCACGACGCTCGATCCACTGGTCCAGAATCGGGCGGAGCGGATCCTCGCGCACCGCCTGCACCAGTTCGAGCGGACACGCGGCGATACGCTCGAGGGCGCTTTGGTCGTCTGCTCGGTGGCCGATGCGAAGATCCTGGCGCTGGTGGGCGGCCGAGTCGCGCAGTTCGCCGGCTTCAATCGCGCACTCGATGCGCGCCGCAATGTCGGCTCGCTGATCAAGCCGATCGTCTATCTCACGGCGCTCGAATCGGGCGACTACACCCTGACCAGTCGCGTGGTCGATCGCCCACTGACGGTGCGCCTGGCGGGGGGGCGACACTGGACGCCGGGGAACTACGACGGCGCCTACCATGGTGAGATGCCGCTGATGCGCGCCCTGGGCGACTCGCGCAATCTGGCCGCCGTGCGTGTGGGCCTGGACGTGGGTGTGGCCCGCGTGGCGGAGAAGCTGCGCGCGCTGGGGCTCACGCGCGAAGTGCCCGCGTACGAGTCGCTGCTGCTGGGCGGCGTGAGCCTCTCACCGCTCGAAGTCGCGCAGGTCTACAGCAGCTTGGCCAGCGGCGGCTTCCATGCGCCTCTGGGCGTGCTGCACGCGGTGCGCGTCAGCGGGTCGGCGCCCCTCAGCCGCTATCCGCCCCGCCTGACGCAGGTCGCCCGGCACGCGGCGGTCTTTCAGATCAACGCCGCGCTGGTGATGGCGATGCACTACGGCACCGGCCACCGCGTGCGGGCGCAGCTCCCCGAGTGGCTCGAGGTCGCCGGCAAGACCGGCACGACGAACGAGCTGCGCGATAGCTGGTTCGCCGGCTTCTCGGGAGATCGCCTGGGCGTGGTCTGGATCGGGCGGGACGACCATGCGCCGGTGGGCTTGAGCGGGGCCTCCGGCGCGCTGGCGGTCTGGGCGGAGCTGTTCGCGACGATCGCGACTACCAGCTACGCGCCCCCGCCGCCGGAGGGCTGGACGCAGGTCTGGATCGACTACTACAGCGGACTGCTCACGCGTCTCGGGTGCGGCGCAGCCGTGGCCACCCCGGTGCCGGAGGATGCGAGCATCGCCTGGTTGCCGCGCTGCGATCCGCGGCGTTAGATGGGGTCGCACGACTTCTGTGAAGTGCGAGGGGCCGAGCGCCTCGGGGGACGTCCCTGGCGACGTTCTCCGCGCTCGGCGCGCGAGAACGGGAGCTTTCGGAATCGGATGCCGCCGTCTCGCCGGGCGCGTGATGAAGGGAGTGCGGGCAGTGCCAGGGAGAATCCCGAACGCGACGGCGCGCGCGCTCGCGCGCGCTGCGCTGGCGCTGGGGAGCGGCACGACTCGGTGCGCCGCACTGGCGCTGAGGAGCAGCTTGACCCGGTGCGCCGCACTGGCGCTGAGGAGCAGCTTGACCCGGGGCGCCGGGCTGGCGCTGGTTGCCTGCGCGATCCTGCTGACTTCCCTGGGAGGCTGCAGCCGCGCACCCCACCCTCCTACAGTGGAGCCTGCGGTTGCGCCGGCGCCCCCCGCAGCGGCCGACAGCACCGAGCTGGCCGACCGCCCCACGACCGCCGCTGCCGACTCGGCGGCGGTGCATCCGTCGACCCCGGCACCGCCGGCACCCGGCCCGCCGGTTCCCGTGCGTACGCAGGCTGCCCCTGCAGCGCCGGCCCCCGCGGCGACGCACCCCGCCGTGGCCGCGCTGCTGCGCGAAGCCCGCGCGGCGCGTGCGGTGGAGGACCTCAATCGTGCCGCCGAGCTGCTCGAGCGCGCCTCCCGCATCCAGCCCTTCCGGGCCGAGATCTGGCTGGAGCTCGCGCGCGTGCGCCTGGCGCAGCGGCGCTTCATCGAGGGCGCGCAGTTGGCGCGGAAGGCCCGCCAGCTTGCCGCGGGGGATCGTGCGCTTGCACAAGCCGCGCGAGAGATCGAGCGGCGCTGCACGGCCGCGAGTGCCGAGTAGCCGCATCATCGTCGCATTTGTGCTAGAATCCCGATCGGAGCAGGCAGTTCGAAGATCCTACTCGCGGGAGGTCTACCCATGCGGCAGCCCAGACGTTTCCTCTGCAGCTCGTTGTCCCTCTTCTTGTTGGCGGCCCTCTTCCTGCCGCTCGGCGCACCGCAGGCCCAGCGTCTCTTCGTGGGCATCGAGTCCGCGGGCGTGCCGACGCGCTCCTCCGATCTCGCGGGGTTCCCCGACGTGAGCTGGGACAATCACTACCTCTTCGAAGTCAGTGGCGCCGCAGCCACGCCCGAAGGCGACTTGTACCTGTGCAACGGTGCCTTTACGACCGACATCTACACCGCCACGCTCGAGACGATGCCGCAGTACGTGTGCACCAGCGAAGTGGATCTCTCGGCGCTGGCGTATGGACGCGGGACGCTCTACGGCTACTCCAACTACGCCGACCCGAAGGGGATCTACGCGATCGATCCGGCCACCGGCGATGCCACGCTGGTTCTGGACGTCTACACCGGCACCAGCTACCGCTGCTTCGCGCTCGACTACAATCCGGTCGACGACCTCTTCTACGGCTACACCGAGTACGGCGAGACGGGGCTCTACTCGATCGATATCGATAGTGGCGAGATGCTGCAGCTGGCCGGTCGCATCCCGGCCAGCAACGGTCAGGGCCGCGGGATGGCCGTGGGCAATCATACCGTCTATCTGACCGCCACGCGCGGCGACGACGACATCCCGCTCTTCGCCTACGATCTCTCGCAGGGACCGGGCGGAGAGTGGGTGCCCTTCACGCAGCCGTACCCCAACTACCATTCGACCGGCGGGGCGGCCTGGATCCCCGATCCGACGTCCTCGGCGCCGGAGGAACACGGGCGGAACGGCGCGGGACCGGGCGCCGGTTGGCAGCTCTACGCGCGCGGTCCCCAGCCACTGACCGCGGCGGCGGGCGCCGCGCGGATCGGATTCCGCATCCCCGAGGCCGCCGATCTGCGCCTCGACGTCTGTGATGCCACCGGCCGTACGGTCGCGCATCTGTTCGCGGGGCACTTGGACGCCGGAGCGCATCAGGTCGAGTGGCGGTTGGAACGGGAGACGGGCGCACCGGTCTCGCCCGGGGTCTACTTCGCGGTGCTGCGCGCCGGAACGATCACGCGGGCGCATGGCCTGACTGTCGTTCGCTAGCCGCCGCCCCAGCGGCGCCGCCCGCAGGCGCGTTTCGCGGTGCCGCCGCCCGCAGGCGCGTTTCGCGGTGCCGCCCTCCGCAGGCGCGCTGCGTGCCTCGCGACTACTCGGCCGGAGCCTCTCCGGCCGGCTCTGCGAGCACATCCTCGCCGGTCTGCGCGCGATGCGACTCGTGCTGCTCTTCACGGGCCCGCTCTTCGGATGCCGTGAGCTTGCCGCCGACCCATTTGTCCATCACCGCGCAGGCGGTCAGATCCCCGGTGACGTTGATCGCCGTGCGGGACATATCCAGGATTCGATCCACCCCGATCAGGAGCGCCACGCCGGCCGCCGGGATCCCCACGCCCTCGAGCAGCGTGGCCAGGATGACGATCCCTACGCCGGGTGTCGCCGGGGCGCCGATGCTGGCGCTGACCGCGGTGACTACCACAAAGGCCAAAGCCGCCAGGGAGAGCTCGACGCCGAAGACCTGCGCTACGAAGACGGTGGCCGCGCCCTGATAGAGGGCCGTGCCGTTCATGTTGATCGTCGCGCCGAGCGGAATCACGAACTGCGAGATCGAGGGACGCACGCCGAGCTTCTCGTCGGCGGTGCGGATCGAGAGCGGCATCACCGCAGCCGAGCTCGAGGTCGAGAAGGCCAGGAGCTGCACCTCGCGGATCGATCCCAGGAACCTCCAGGGGGAGTGCCCGATGAACGCCATGATCAGCAGGTAGACCAGCATGAGCAGCAGCAGCCCGCCGAGCACCGTGCCGACATAGACCGCCATGCCCACGAGTACTTCCAACCCCACCGTCGCGGTGAGGTTGGCCAGGAGCCCGAAGACGGCCAGCGGCGCGATCAGCATCGCCCAGCGGACGACGGTCATGCAGACTTCCTGCAGCGAGCCGAGCAGATCGAGCAGGGGTCGCGCTTGCTTGGGCGCCATGCTGAGCAGGGCGATGCCGATGAAGATGGCAAAGATCACGATCTGCAGCATCTCGGTCTGGACCAGGGAGCCGAGTGGATTCTCGGGCAGCAGGCCGATCACCTGCTCGGGCACTTCGGAGAAGCTCGGCAGACCGCCGAACTCGCCCGAGGTCTCGGGCACCTCCACATCGACCACCTGGCGGATCATCTCCTGGTCGATGTAGTCGCCGGGACGGATCAGTCCGCTGACGCCGAGCCCGATCACGATCCCGATCACGGTGGTGACCACGAAGAAGCCCACGACCTTGAGCCCCACGCTGCGAAGCTGAGAGACGTCTTCGCTGGCCGCCAGACCCCGGATCACCGAGGAGAAGATCAGCGGAATGACGATCATCTGGATCATCGCCAGGAAGAGCTTGCCCGGCAGCGCCAGCCAGCCGCCCACGACCTTGGCCGTCTCCGGCGCGAGGAGACCGACCGAGGGGCCCAGGAGGATGCCGGTGCCGATGCCCAGCGCCATCCCGATCAGGATCTGCACCCAGAGCTTCGCGCGGGTCAGAAGATCGAGATGGCTCGCCAGGTGCTTCAGCGAGCGCGGATGGATGTAGCGCACGGGATTGACCATCGGGGCCATGCTACCCGCCGGATTCGGGGCGTGCATCGGGCAATCTCGGGTCCGCGTCTGGGGCGTTTCCCAGAACGCGGCATCTGGGAATCGTTTGGGGGGCGCTTCCCCTGGCAACGCCCCCGGGGGACCTCTCGCTTGGGAATCCTCCCCGTGCACGCTCACTTGGGAACCCCCCCGTGCACGCTCACTTGGGAATCCCCCCCCGAGCGCGTTCACCTGGGAATCGCCCCTAGCGCGACTCCATGATTCCCCCATGGAGGCGCCCGGGGACTGGGACGCATGATGGCTACTGTCGAGCCGGTCGGTCTACGGAGGCCCGCATGCGCATCACCATCTTCGAAGTCGAGAAGTGGGAGCAGGAGAGCTTCGCGCAGCTCGAGAAGGAGCACGAGCTCGCCATGGTCTCGGGTCCGCTCACCGCCGCGAACGCCGGCGAGCATGCGGACAGCCAGATCGTCTCGACCTTCATCTACTCGCAGCTCGAGGGCGACGTGCTCTCACAGCTCCCCGAGCTGAAGCTCATCGCCACCCGCTCGACCGGCGTCGATCACATCGATCGCGGCTACTGCGACGAGAAGGGGATCCTCGTCAGCAACGTCCCCGACTACGCCTCTCACACGGTCGCCGAACATGTCTTCGGTCTGCTGCTGACGATCAGCCATCGGCTCGATGAGGCCATCGACCGCACGCGCAAGGGGGACTTCTCGCAGGAGGGCCTCACCGGCTTCGACCTGCGGGGACGCACGCTGGGGGTGATCGGCACCGGGGCGATCGGCCGACACGTCCTGCAGATCGGCAAGGGGTTCGAGATGTCGCTGCTGGCGCACGACGTGCAGCCCGACGAGGCGCTGGCCCGGGAACTCGGCTTCGGCTACGTCTCCCTCGAGGAGCTCCTGCGCAAGGCGGATGTGGTCTCGCTGCATGTGCCGGGGAACGAGCAGACCCATCATATGATCGGCGCGGAGCAGTTCGCGCAGATGCGGCGCGGCGCGGTCCTGATCAACACTGCGCGTGGGTCGGTGGTGGACATGACGGCCATGATGCGCACGTTGGCGGAGGACCACATCGCCGGCGTTGGCCTGGATGTGCTCCCCGAAGAGCCGACGGTGCGTGAGGAGGCCGAGCTGCTGCGCTCGCTCTTCCATGAGGAACACGATCTGCAGACGCTGCTCGCCGATCACGTCGCGCTGCGGCTGCGCAACGTCATCGTCACCCCGCACAGCGCGTTCAACACCCGCGAGGCGACGACCTGCATCCTGCGAACCACCTGCGAGAACATCCGCGCATTCCTCGACGGCGAGCCGCAGAATCTGGTTGCGCCGGAGTAGCACACCGCCGAGCAGGGAGGATCCTGCGTGCTCACTCGGTTCGCGTCGCAACGGAGGATAGAGGATGGAACAGATCGAGCTGCGCGGGCGCACGGTGCCCGCCCTGGGCCTCGGAACCTGGCGCCTGACCGGCACTGAGGCGCGCCGGGCGATCGCCGCGGCGCTCGAGATCGGCTATCGTCACATCGATACCGCACGCCGCTACGAGAACGAGCGGGAGGTGGGCGCGGCGATCGCGGAGGCTGCCGTCCCCCGCTCCGAGCTCTTCCTGACGACCAAGGTCTGGTGGGAGGATCTGCACGCGCAGGATCTGCGCCAGAGCGTCGCGGCGAGCTGCGAAGCGCTGCGCACCGACTATCTGGATCTGGTGCTGATCCACTGGCCGAACTTCTCGCTGCCCCTGAAGGAACCGATCTCTGCCATGGAGCGGCTCGCACAGGAGGGAGTGATCCACCTGATCGGGGTGAGCAACTTCCCGCCGGATCTGTTGCGCGGGGCGATTGCGGTGGGACCGGTGGCCTGCGATCAGGTAGAGTACCATCCCTATCTGGGGCAGTTGGAACTGCTGGACATCTGCCAGGAGCACGATCTCATGCTGACCGCCTACGCGCCGATCGCACGGGCGAAGGTCCTCGAGGAGCCGCGGCTGCAGCAGATCGGACGCAAGTACGACAAGGACCCGATCCAGGTCACCCTGCGCTGGCTGCTGCAGCAGGAGCGGGTGGCGGCCATCCCGAAGGCGGCCGATCCGCAGCATCTGCGCAGCAACTTCGACGTCTTCGATTTCGAGTTGGAGGAGGACGAGATGCTGCAGATCCACGGTCTCCGGCGCGGAGAGCGGCTGATCGACCCGGGCTTCGCCCCGCAGTGGGAGCGCTAGGGCCATGGCCAAGCTGCTGCGCTGCCGCGCGTGCGGGTTCGTGGTCGAGGAGGGCCACCTCGGAGAGGTTTGTCCCGCCTGCGGGCTGCCCCGCAAGGTCTTCGAGGAGCACGCAGAGCGGATCTCTCCGTTGCGCAAGCGCATCCTGGCGCTCGATCTGCATCCGATCTCGGTGCACCTGCCCCAGTCGCTGGCGGTCCTGATCCTGCTGGCGCTTCTCGGCAAGGTGCTCCTGCGTGGCCCGCTCGCCGCGCAGCTCGAAGACAGTGCGCGGTTGCTGGCGATCCTCTTTCCCTTGACCGTACTGGCCTCGATGGCCACCGGACTGCTAGACGGCCGCACGCGCTACCGGCGACTGCGCACGCCGCTGCTGGTGCGCAAGATGATCGTGGGCCTGCTCTTGCTGCTGCTCTCCGCCGCTCTGGCGGCGCTGGCGCTGCTGGGAGGATTCGGCTCGCCGCTGATCTACCTCGGCCTGGCGCTGGTCTTGGGCTGTCTGGTCTGCGAGTTCCTGCTGGGCCGGACCGGGTCGAAGCTGATCTGTCCCTACCTGCGAGGCTGACGCCCGCGCAGGCGGACCGATCCCCCATCCCTTCGCCGGTTGCTTCCGTGGGCTTGCCCCGTGAGCCTCGTCTTCCATGACGCCCCTTCGCTCCGGATCCACCGGCACAGCCGGGTCCCGGCGAACGTTCCGCCGCCATCCGCGTACATGCAGCCGGACGCCTCCTCGTCGCCGGCCTGTCCGTCGCCTCAGATGGAGGGCAGGGAGATGTCGCAACGAAGCCTGCTCCTATTCGCGTTGCCGCTGCTGTCGCTGGCCTGCCAGGGCAGCACACCGCCCGCTGGAGATGCCTGGATCGATGTCGGCACGCATCGCCTGCACATCCACTGCGAGGGCGAGGGCCAACCGCCGATCATCGTCGATGTGGGCGTGGGCAGCAGCGGAGAGCAGTGGGCCGCTCTGCGGCGGGAGCTTGCGGAGGTCAGCCGCATCTGTACCTACGATCGAGCCGGCTACGGCGAGAGCGAGGCGGGGCCCTTCCCGCGCGATGCGGGAACCGTCGCCGATGAGCTGCATGCACTTCTGCGAGGCGCGGCCCTGCCGCCGCCCTACCTGCTGGTCGGTCACTCACTCGGCGGGCTGCACGTGCAGGTCTACGCCGCGCGACATCCGGACGAGGTGGCCGGGCTGGTGCTCCTCGATCCGCCGCCGCTTGGCTGGTTGCGCGGCGAGAGCTACCCGCGCCTGCGCGAGATGCTCGCGCGCATGACGAACGAGTGGCAGGCGCAGGCCGATCGGCTGGCCCAGTCGTCCGACTCGGCCGGGCAGGCGCAGTCGCGCTTCCTGCGGACCATCGCCTCGGAGCACCGCGAGATGACCGGACGCAGCGCCGCACAGGTGGCGGCGATCGAGACGTTCGGCGACATCCCGCTGACGGTGATCGCCTCGGGCGTACCCAACCCGCTCTTCGGCCAGATCGCCGAGGCGTACCAGCGCTACTGGATCGAGCAGAGCCGGAAGATCGCCACCCGCTCGGTGCGCGGGGAGTTCATCCTCGCCGAGCAGAGCGCGCATCATCTGCATCGCGACGCGCCGCATCTCGTGCGCGAGGCGATCGAGGAGATGGTACGGGAGGTGCGAGCCGCCAGAGCGGCGGGGACGAAGTAGCCGGTTGACAGGGCGCAGTCGCCGGCTGTGGGCGGTGCGTTCGCAACCGCGCAGCAGCCCGGCCCCGGGCCGCGCGTGCTCAGTCCCGCGGCAGCGCCGCTGGATCCTGCCGGTAGAACTCCTTGAGCTCCTCGTACAACTCGGGATGCTTGCGCCGCAGCGTACGCGACTTTTCGAAGAAGGCTTCGGTGGCCACGGCGAAGAACTCGGCCGGGTTGGTGGCGCCGTAGTGGCTCAGCACGGAGCGTCGCCCCCGGCGGGCGGCCTTCTGAAGCTTCTCGTATTCCTCTCCCAGCACCCGCGCCCAGGCGACGTACATGCTGCGCCGCGGAAGCACCGGGGCGCCCTCGGCCTGACCATCCTCGCGATCCAGTTCGTGCGCGAACTCATGGAAGACGACGTTGTGGCCATCGCGGATATCCGCCGCTCCGCGTCGTACGCTATCCCAGGCCAGCACGACCACGCCGCGCGACCAGCTCTCCCCCAGACGAGCCGAAGGCCCCTCGATGACCGTCCCACCCGGGCCCGGTCGGGCATGCCTGGCGACGTAGGCGCTCGGGTAGACCAGGATGGTGACCAGGCGCGGGTAGTCGTCGTGCTTGCGATGCAACAGCAGCAGGCAGGCTTGCGCGGCGATCGTCACGCGGATCTCATCGGTCAGCGCGAGCCCCCCGCAGCCCTCGAACGTCTTCTCGGCGAGGAAGACCTGGATCAGTCCGCGCAGCTCACGCTGATCCTCGGGCGAGAGGCGCGCGTAGAAGGGGAAGTTGCCCTCGAGGATCTCGAGCCACTCGGGCGGAAAGGGCTGCTGACGGATCTCTTTGCGCCGGCGGCGCTTGAAGAAGCCAAACATGCCTGTGGGTCCCCCGAGTACGAAGCGGCACGCGCTCAGTAGGAGAGACGGGGCCGCAGCCTGCGCCGCGCCGGATGTTGCGCCAGAGCATGCGATGCGGGCCGGGCGCGGTCAAGGAGGGGGGGCAGCGGTGCGTGGTCGCGCCGGCGCCTGCTGGCTCGAGCGGCGCGAATCGACTACCATTGTAGTGACGATCGCGATTCCGTGGAGGTGACGCATGTCGACCCACCGGACCGACGGTTCATCGCTCGATGCTCGCTGGCACTATGGCCCTGGCTGGGGCGCGCCGCTGGTCATGATAATCGGCTTGCTTCTGCTCGGCTTCGCGGCGGAGGCCCCGCCGGCGGACGCACAGCCGCTCGACTACCTCTCCTCGGTCCTCTGGAGCGGCGCTAGCGGTGTGCAGGCCGACGGCGAGCTGGCTTTCTGCGGATATGCCAACGGCCTGATCGTCTTCGACATCTCCGATCCCGCCGCGCCGGCACCGCTGGCGCGCTGCTACTGTCCCGGGGGCGCCGGGGGACTTCAGCTCGCCGGGGAGCTCGCCGTTCTGCGCGATTATGGC
>WJJG01000269.1 GCA_014729815.1 Candidatus Eiseniibacteriota bacterium | reverse complement strand
GTCTCCGGGCGTCGATCGCGGAAGAACTGCCACCGGTGGCGCACCTCCTCGATCTGATCCAGATCCAACTCGGCTACCAGCAGCTCGTCGGCGTCCTCCCCGGCCTCGGCGATCACCTGTCCGCGCGGATCGCAGAAGTAGCTGTTGCCGTAGAAGCGACCGATCCTCCAGGGCGCCTCGACGCCGACGCGATTGATGTTGCCCATGAAATAGCCGTTGGCCACCGCGTGCGCCGGCTGTTCGAGCTTCCAGAGATGACGCGAGAGGCCCTCGACCGTGGCCGAGGGATTGAAGACGATCTCGGCGCCCCCCAGCCCCAGCAGGCGCGCTCCCTCGGGGAAGTGCCGGTCGTAGCAGAGGTAGACGCCCACGCGCGCGTAGGCGCTCTCGAAGACTGGATAGCCGAGGTTGCCCGGTTTGAAGAAGAACTTCTCCCAGAAGCCGGCCACGTGCGGCAGGTGACTCTTGCGATAGCAACCCAAGTAGCCGCCGTCGGCGTCCAGCACGGCCGCGCTGTTGTAGTAGACGCCGGCCATCGCGCGCTCGGCGATCGGAGCGATCAGCACCATCTCGTGCTTGCGGGCCAAAGGCTGGAGCTGCCGAATCGTGGGACCGTCGGGGATCGGCTCGGCCAGCGCGTACCACTTCTCATCCTCGCTGGGGGGGAAGTAGGGGCCGTTGAAGAGCTCCTGCAGGCAGAGGATCTGCACGCCCGCCTCGCCGGCCCGCTCGATGAGCGGCAGATGCTTGGCGATCATCGCCTCACGCACTTCGGCCACCGGCCGCTCCGGATCGAGCGCGTTGGCCGCCTGGATCAGCCCGCACTTGACGATTCTGGACATCGCATCCTCCTTCGCTGCCGCCCGAGCGCTGGGAACCCGCGATGCGAGCCAGCGACTATAGCGCGCAGCCGCGGCCCATCCAAGACCCGCTCTCGGCGCGGACCACGCGGCGCGGACGCGCGCCGCCACGCCCTGGGCGCACGTCGCTATGCACTGGGCACACACCCCCACGCCCCGGGCGCCCTTCGTAGCCGCGCTCCCCGCCATCCGCGTTCGCCGGCTTGGACGCTCCCCGACGCGCTGCTAGGATGGCGGCCACATGCGCCGCTGGCCATGGGAGGGAATGCGCCAATGCCCGATCTCTCGATCTCGTTCGCAGGCATCCAATCGCCGAATCCGTTCTGGCTGGCTTCGGGACCGCCGAGCAACCGTGGCGAGCAGGTCGCGCGCGCCTTCGATCATGGTTGGGGCGGCGCCGTATGGAAGACGATCCCGCACGAACGCGATGAGATCGTCAACGTCTCCTCGCGTCTGGCCGGCATTCGCGGGCGCGAAGGGCAGCTCGTGGGCATCAGCAATCTCGAGCTGATCTCCGATCGCCCGCTGGCTGAGAACCTGGCGGAAATCGCCGAGATCAAGCGCCTCTATCCGAACCACCCTCTGATCGCATCGGTCAGCACCGGCGCTCGCGCGCAGTGGATCGAACTGCTGCGCCAGTGCGAGGAGGCCGGCGCCGACGGCTTCGAGCTGAACTTCAGCTGCCCGCACGGACTGTGTGAGCGCGGCCAGGGCTCGGCGGTCGGGCAGGACGAGGGCGCGATCGCCACGATCACCGGCTGGGTGAAAGAGGCCACGCGCAAGCCGGTGATCGTCAAGCTCACGCCCAATGTGGCCGACATCGTTCCGCCCGGCCGCGCCGCGATGCGCGCCGGGGCCGACGGCCTGGCGCTGATCAACACCATTCAGAGTATCGCCGGCGTCGACCTCGATCGCTGCGTGCCCTATCCGATCGTCGGCGGCCGGTCGAGCCATGGAGGACTGGCCGGCGGCGTGGTCAAGCCGGTCGCGCTGCAGATGGTGGCCGCGCTGGCGCGCGATCCGCAGATCGAGCTCCCGATCTCGGGGATCGGCGGCGCGAGCAGTTGGTGCGACTGCGCCGAGTTCATGCTGCTCGGCGCCACCAGCGTGCAGGTCTGCACCGCGGTGATGCTGGGCGGCTTCGGCATCGTGCAGGAGATGATCGAGGGGCTGAGCGGCTGGATGGAGGAGAAGGGATTCGCCTCGTGCGGCGACTTCATCGGCAAGGCCGTGCCCAACTTCGTCCCCTGGACCGAGCTCGATCTCTCCTACCGGGTGCGCGCACGCATCGACCCCGAGCGCTGCATCGACTGTCGCCGCTGTGTGATCGCTTGCCGCGACGGCGGGCACCAGGCGATCCACCCGCCGGAGATGGGCGACGTGCCGGCCGGCGCGTCGTCGTCCGCGCCCGCGTCGTCGTCCGCGCATGCGCCGCCGTCCCCGCCCGCAGGAGCGGATCTGGCGCAGCGGCGTCCACGGGTCGATGATGCGAAATGCGTGGGCTGCAATCTCTGTTCGCTGGTCTGCCCGGTCCCCGACTGCATTCGCATGGAGCCGGTTGCGGGGAACTAGCTGCGTTGGCGTGATTTCGCAAAGGATGATTCTCGGGCGCCGTCCCTGTCGGACGGCCCCCGCGCTCGCCGCACTCGGGAACCATGCGAAGCCGTTTTGCTGGCCGCGCAGGCCTCTTGCATGCTCTCGGACCGCAGCCGAGGGCAGAGGGAAAGCGTTTCGGTCACCCCCTCGCGCGCCTGCGCGCCAATCCAATCCGCTCGCGCTGGCGCTGCCGGAGGAAGGCGATCACCCGCGGCTCGTCGAAGCGGGCCGCCCGTTGGAGGCGGTGGTGCAGGTAGCCCCAGCCCATCGCCAGTCCGCCGATCAGCAGCGGGCGGTCGAGCGTGCGGCGCAGTACACGCCCCAGCATGAACAGCGGCAGGTAGCCCATGAAGGCCGCGAATCGCCCGGCCGTGTAGCGCCCGCGCAGCACACCCCGAAACGCGCCGGTCGGCCGACGATGGATGGCGCGGATCTCCTCGAAGCTGCGTGTGCGCCAGCCGTGCATCTGCGCCATGACATTGTCGATCCCATCCCAGCCATCGACAGGGCGGATGCCGCCGATCGCTTCCCAGCATTCGCGCCGGTAGCTCTTGAGGGCCCCCCGCGTGTGCTCGGTGGACACCCGTTCGAGGACCAGACGTTCTCCGCGCCGCTCCCAGCAGGAGCCGCCCGCGATGCCCAGGCGCTGATCCTGCGCGAAGCGGCCGAAGACCTGCTCGAAATAGTCGTCGGGCAGCGAGAGATCGGCATCGATCTTCGAGACAAAGCACCACTCGCCATGGTTCGCCCGTGAGAATCCGTGCAGGAAGAGGCGCGCCACCTTGCCTCCCACCGCGCGCCGCGTGGCGTGCGGGGGGACGAGGCGACGGATCCAGGGATGCTCTGCCGCCGCCGCGTCGACGAGCGCTGCTGTTCGATCGGTCGAGGCGTCATCAACGATGATCCATTCGGCAGGCGGCACCGTCTGCCGCACCATCGCGACGATCAGACCAGACAGATGCACTTCTTCGTTGTGCGCGGGCGTGATCACCAGATGCGGCACCGGTTGGGGCATCGAACGGTCCTCCCGGCCGGCACACTAGCCGATCAGCGCCCCCCCATCCAGCCCGCAGCCGTCGGAGGAGGCGCCATCCGGGTGGAGGTCGCCGGAGCGAAGCGGGTGCCCCTATCAGGTTCGGCGGCGCTGGTCCCGCGGGCAGTAGTAGGTCGTGCGCCCGGAGACCTGGATCGTCTCGAGCGTCCGTCCGCATCGCGGGCACGCGGCGCCCTCTTCACGATGCGGCAGGATGAAGTAGGACGGAAACTCGCCGGGGCGCACGCGCGCGGAGATGGCCGCCTCGAGGATCGTGCGCATCGCCCGGTGGATCGCCTCCTGCGAGCGCTTGCCGAGCTTCGCGACCTTCGCCTGCGGGTGGATCCCGGCCCGCAAGAGGATCTCGTCCGCGTAGACGTTCCCGATGCCGGCCACCATCTCCTGGTTCATCAGCGCGGCCTTGATGCCTCCCCGGCGCCCGCGCAGCGCTGCCCGCCAACGCTCGGCGTCGAAGTCGGGATCGAGCGCGTCGGGGCCGATCTGGTTGCGCGCCAGGAAGGCAGGAATATCGCGCGTGATCCCGATCTCCCCTAGCTTGCGTTGCGT
>WJJG01000268.1 GCA_014729815.1 Candidatus Eiseniibacteriota bacterium | reverse complement strand
GGTGGAGGGGCGATGTGCCGGCGGTGAGGGGATTGCAGGCTTGACTGGGCGAGAGGAGAGCGTCCGAGGGGGTGGCTTGGGGCGCGCAACCTCCCAAGTCTGATCACCGGGAGCACCGAAAGCGGGTTGGATTTTCCTATGCGCATGCGCTCCGGGACGGCGTGCACTACGATGACGGGCTGAACCAGAGGAAGGACGGCCGCTGGGAGGAGCACTGCGATGCCTGCGCGGTGGACTACCGGAGCGCGAAGCGGAAGTGGTGGCCGTGGTAGCGTGCTTGGGACTGGCTGCCGCTCGGCGAGGCGAGTAGAATCCGCGTGTGCCTGTCGCCGGCTGATCGGACGGCAGGTCACCGAGACGAGTGATCTTCCAGTCACTACGGGGTTGCGGAGGACTCGGCGATGGATGGATTCCGGTCCGAGCTGGTGCAGCCTTACCGCTTCGCCCAGCACCAGTTCCTCCAGCCCCTGATCACCGACTTCCGTCTCCGTCGGCACGCCAGCGGGACGCGGCTCACCATTCGCTTCGATGAGCAGACTCCGACGATCTGGTCGCGCTTCGTGAAGTCGCAAATCCATGGTCGCATCCCTGATTTCGCAGAACGGGCCACCGACTATCAGCGCCAGCTGGACGCCGTGCTCGTTGACGGAACGCAGTCGGAGTACCATCACGCCCACGCGGACTTCCCACTGCGCTACGGCAGCGGCGGCACGCTACCGATCGTGCACCGGAAGCAAAGGGACTACTTCTGTCTCTTCTATCGCGACATCCACCCGATCGGCTGGAACATCGCCAATGGCGGTTGCGACTCACACGACGAGCTCCTCAATCCTCTGATCAGTGCCGAGCGAGAACTCCGTGAGGAACTCATCGTGTTCAAGCCGAGTAGCGGGCCGCGCTGGTACATCTTCGCATCAGATGCCGGCAAGCCGCTCGACCATCCCGACTTTGCCGTAGCGCGGCGGCTGTGGCTGGAGCGCTTCCAGATCCCCAATCCGCCCGATCCGGAGGACTGGCAGATTCCCCTCAAGTGGTCTGACGGGCCCGATTCGCTGGAGGTGTGCTTCGGGGATGAGCCTCCCGTGATTACGCGGAACTGCTTTCTCAACGTCAACGCCCTGGACTTCGGAATCGAGGTTGATCGCATCGCGCGTTTGAGTATCGACGGGGAGGCAGTCCTCCTCGACGGGGAGTTGATCCAGGGACAGGTGATCAACCGCCCCGTGGGCCTGTTTCCAGTGCAAAGCGTGGCAGAGGAACTCCGGCGGGGTACACGACACTTCGTGCCCGAGATCGTCTTCTACGACGGGGAGGAATGGCCGGGGGAGCAGACAGAAGCCGTCGTTGAGAGGTTCCTGGAGAGTGTGGGCCGATTGAGGGACATGGACCCCGGGGACTGCGTCAATATGTGGCGGCAGGCCGCCTTCAGGTTCGACCTGTGTCCGGTGACCGCGCGGCTCATCCGTCGAGTGCCCGCCGCCAAGGCACCTCGCCAACCTTGGGACGTCTTCATCTCCTTCGCGTCTGAGGACGAGCCCTTCGCCGAACGCGTGGCCGACCACCTGAGTAGCCGAATCGACAGGAAGATCTTCTTCAGCAAGCACTCGATCCGTGAGTCGGAGTTCTGGCCGGTCATTGATGGAGCGCTCGACAGCGCCAGGTGTCTCATCGTCGTCTGCAGTGACTATCGCCACACCACGAAGCGATATGTCTCCTACGAATGGCGCTTCTTCTACCAGGAACGGCTGTTGGAGGCCCGCCTCAACGGAGAACCACCTGGTCTCGATGGCGAGCTGGTGAGCTTCCGCCCCGCGGGGCTCGACCCGTCGAACCTGCCAAGACCGCTGCGCCATCTGCAGTCGTACCCATGCGGTAGCGTCCGCGAGCCCCAACTCGACATGAATCCTCTCATAGAGACGGTCGAGCGGGCGTTTCGCTGACGGCCGCGGGACCCCCGGCAGTGATTGGGCAGCCCCCGTCCGATCGGAAGCGCGATCTCCGGATGAGACGGGTGGGGCCGGACCTGCGTCCGGCCCCTGCGGCGTGAGCTCCCTGCCCCCACCCGAAGTCCGCGAGTGCCGCTGCGCGGCCGTCTCGCTCTAGCGTACGATCGCCAGCCGTCCGGTGACAGCCTCCGCGCCGGTGGTCAGCTGATAGTAGTAGCTGCCGGCGGAGACACCCCGCCCGCGCGCGTCGCGTCCGTCCCAGGTCACGTCGTGCGTACCGGGCTGCAGCCGTTCGCGGAGCAGCGTCCGCACCAGACGTCCCGCCGAATCGTAGAGGCGCAACGTCGCTTCCTGCGAGTGGGGCAACGCGAAGCGGATGCAGACCGCGCCCTGTCCGCCGGCGATCCCCGCGTGCGATGAACTCCCCAGCACGACCGGGTTGGGACCCGCCGCGAGGACGACCGAGCGCAGGCTGCCGAGCGCATAGGAAAATCCAACCCGCTTTCGGTGCTCCCGGCGATCAGACCTCAGGGGTTGCGCGCCCCAAACCAACCCTCCCAGCGCCCTCCTCTCGCCTGATCAGGCCCGCAAGCCCCTCATCGCCGGCGTATCTCCCCTC
>WJJG01000033.1 GCA_014729815.1 Candidatus Eiseniibacteriota bacterium | reverse complement strand
TGGGGGAGTCGACGGTGGGCCAGACCTTCGGACACGGTCAAGAGATCGAACGCATCGAGGCGGGGATCGTGGAAGAAGCGCCGCAGCACCCCGTCGGGATCGGGTCGCAGGTCGGAGATCAGGGTGCCGCGCGCCGCGGCGGCGAGACTCGGATGCGGCATGCGGGCTTGCAGCAGGTGCTCCTTCTTCCCGCTCGCCGAGCGTGTCGTGATCTCTTCGACCGACCGCACTAGATAGACGATCCCCGAGGTCCGCAGGCTGTCGACCAGGGGAATCGGCGGGCGGGCGAACTGCTCGCTCCCCAGATCGAAGTCGAGCACGATCGCCCCGGCGCCCGCACGCGTCAGCGTGCCGACCAGCCACGCATGCTCGCCGATGTGGCGCGCCAGCGGGTAGACCGGCGGCTCGAGGGCGCGATCGCGACTCTCGCGGTCGATGCCGACCACGATCACCTCTTGCCACGGCGCAACGGTGCGCTGCGCGTGGAAGAGATCGTAGAAGTGCCGGTCGAGCGGCTTCCAGAGTAGCGGCCACAGCAGGTACGCCAAGGGCAGCAGGTAGATCAGCGGCACCCAGCGCCGCTGCAGGCTCCGCATGCGGTTGCCCGTGATCGTCACGCCCGGCCCCGATCACTCCCTTGGGTGGCGACGGAACCCGACCCACCCCTTGGCTACGACGGAATCCGATCCGTCCCGTAGCGACGATAGAATCCGCTCCGCGGCAGCGCCCGCCGCCCCTTCCGGTCGATCCCACCTCGCTCGATTTCGAATCGTCAGATCTGCGGCACCTCGACCGGTGCGCGACCGACGATCTGGAAATGGATCTGGATGCGCCAGTCGAAGTCGGTGTCACGGCCGATCGGCTCGGAGACCCCCTCGGAGCTGCCCTGCACCCGGAACTCGGTCGCCAGGTCGGGCGCCCGGATGTCATCGAGGATCTCGATGAGCAGATCGTTGAGGAAGTCGATCCCGCCCGGTTCGAACGGGGCCGGCACGAGCAGGCCGAGCAGCGGATAGACCTCCACATCCACATCCTGGAACAGGATCGCCGCGTCCGACTCCCCACCCGGTGTGTGTTCCCAGGACACGGTCACCGAGTTGCCCCGGATCCAGCGCGGCGGGTTGTTGTCCATCTCGTTGAAGGCCACCACGCCGTAGAGGACGTCGGTGATCACCGCGTCATCGATCATCGTCAGATCGAAGCCGGCATCGAGCAGGCTTTCGCGGATCTGATCGATGTCCAGGGTTTCCACGCTGCTGTCGACGTTCACGGTTCCGTCGGCCTCGAAGACCAGCTCGATCATGTCCTCGGCGACGACCGTGACCTCGACATCCTCCATCTCCGGGATGGTCGGGCACTTCGCTCCCGGGAGCAGCGCGAGCAGGCCGAGGAGGAAGGCGAGCTTGGAGAGCAGGGTGCCGCGCCGCAGCGCGCCAAGACCGAAGCGTGTTCGCATGTGCATCGTCTCACCTCCCTACAGGCCGATATCCAGGCCCAGGGCGAACCCGGTCCCGGCCGCGGCGTTGAACTCGAAGAAGACCCCCACGGCGGAGAGCCGCGCCATGGCGCCCAGTGTCAGATGGAAGACGTTGTCGCTCTCGAGCGAGATCTCCACCGAATCCTCGGGATCGACCTCGTCCTCGACTTTCACATCCGTCGTCGTCGCGTCGTATCCCACGCCAACGTAGGGCTGCAGGACACCGAACTGCTTGCTGGCAGTCAGATTGACGTGCGTGGAACTGATCTTGACCACCTCGTCGCCTGACTCGAAGCTGTGAACGAAGATCCCGGCGGCCAGGTCCACCGGCAGGTCCGGGAGCCACTGGCTGATCGAGTGCTGGGCGCCGTATCCGAGATAGCTGAGATCCCCGAGATCCGTGTCACCCAGCTCACCGGCCATGTAGCGCACGACTCCGCGCGTACCGAAGATCGAGCCGACCGCCACCTGTGGCGTGGCCATCTCGATGCCTTCCAGATCGAAGCCCCCCGGATAGGCCTTCTGCAGCCCCCCGGGTCCCGAGATCGTCGAGCCAGCCGGATCGCCGATCACGGTCGGAACCTCCGAGGCGGTCACGCCCGAGTAGCTCTCCGGCAGGGTCGGCACGTAGGTGCGGTCCGCATCATCGAAGCCGACGGCCATCGCCAACAGCCCGATCGAGAAGTTGAAGCCCTCGGTCGGCACGTATCCGGTACGGAAGACGGCCGAGTTGAGTGTCGTGCCCAGTCCGGTGTTGAGCGGGTCGAGGTAGTCCTCGAGGTTCTCCTCCTCGAGTCCCTCGATGTTGATCTCGAGTTGCGCCAGACTCGGCCCTGCACCCGCCATACCGAGCAGGCAGACCACGGCCATCGCCCAGGATGCTCGTCGGTTCATGGGATTCCTCCATGCTCACGAGTGGACGCGGATCCGCGCGACCCGCTGCCGAGACGCTAGAACCTGGGCCGGGGGCAGTCAACTGTGGACGGCGGCGCCCGTGGCCGGAAAGCTCTCGCGTGGCAGGTGGTTTCCCACAAGGAGCTTGCCGCATCGGAGACCCGTTGTCCCACGCCTCGGACCCGCGGCCGCCCCAGCTGCGTCCTAGGACTCTGGCTGGGATGCCGATATCCTGGTCGCGAGGCGTCGAGCGCGGCATGTGTGTCGGTGGGGCGAGCGGCGCGAGTCACTGGACCGGGCACCGCGAGCCTTCGGAGGATGCGCGGCGCGGGGACCCCGGTGGGCGCAGGCAGGAGGAATCGGATGGCCGCAGATCGCCCCAGCGAAGATCGACACGGGCGCCAACCCGGCGAGAGCCGTGAGGAGGAGCGCTTCGATGAGCGCGATTCCGTCTTCGCCCGCGAGCGTCTGGTACCCGGGAGCGT
>WJJG01000267.1 GCA_014729815.1 Candidatus Eiseniibacteriota bacterium | reverse complement strand
GCAAGCGACCGCGAGCCGCACCACAGTCGTGACGGAGGGCAAGGAAAGCCGGCGTGAACACGCGCCGCGGGCGAGGGGCCAGCGGCAGCGGCGCCCACTCGATCGGCTCTGATACATGCATTGCTCCCAGGCGGCCAGCATCCCCTCTCGCCTAGCTCTAGTGTAGCGACTTCCGCCCCCGCGCGCACCCTCCCGCGGGCGGGAGACGCACCGTAGTTGCGCCACTGCGGATACAGTCATACGGGCCCCTGCGGTAGGATGCGCCCGATGCCGCGTCCATCCGCAGAGCATGGGCGCGCCATGTCGGAGGCAGCGTGCATCGAGAGCAGCGCTTGCCTGTGCGCGATGCGCGACGCCCCGCCCTAGCGCTTCGGCAACGCGCTGACTTGTACGCTCGTCTCTGGTTCTGGGAGTGCGGGACACGGACCTGGAACCGGTTCGCGCCATCCGCGGCGCTGCGCTGACCGGGCTGCGGATGCGTGATCCCGACTTCGGCGGGACGATCGAGATGCAGCTGAAAACCGCACAGCAGGGACTCCGCGTTCGAGAGGCTCCCGTCACCCGGCGCGTGCGCCAGGCGGGACGCAGCGAGGTCAGCGGCAATCTGAGCGCTTCGCTGCGCGGCGGGCGACGCATCCTCTACTATGTCTTCGCGGCCTAGCCATAGGAATTTCCGTCGGCGGGCCTGCTCCCTACAGCTCGCTCTCCAGAGGATCCTCGGGCGCAGCGGCGGGCGTCTCCTGCGCGTGCGGCTCCTCGCTACCGATGCGCAGGACCGGCTGCTCCTCGCTGTCCCCGGGAGCCCAGACGAGCTCCATGCTGAACTCCTGCTTGTGCTCCTTGGTCTTCGCCGAGACTTTCACATGCACCGTATCGGGCGGGTTCAGGGTGACGAACTCCTCTCCCTGCGCGACGACGATCTTGCGCTCCTTGAGGCTGTCACTCAGCTGCGAAAGGTATTCGGCGGCTTTCTCGATCGATAGCTCCTGCTTGACTGACACTTTCGTGCTCTTCATGGTGAATCTCCTTCTGCCGGGACCGTCCCGGTACGTTCGATTCTAGAACCCGCGGCGCCGTTCAGGCAAGCGGGACTGGAAACGCCGGAGAAGTCGGTCGTTTCAGGCCAGCGAGATCAGGATCGGCAGCAGAAGCGACTCGTCGATCAGCGGGTCGCTGTGCGGCGTGACCAGCGGGAGGCGCAGGATGCGCACGCCGCGCTTCTCGATGCGGGCGGTATCGATGCCGCGCCGGTAGCGCCCGCTGCGCGGATCGAGGAGGAGGAACTGGAGTAGCTGCTCGTCCCGCAATCGGCGCGGGTCATCCGCGCGCAGCGTGTCCAGCAGCACCTCGACCTGATCGGCCACGCTCAGACCGGTCAGCTCCGGATCGCGACCCAGGTTGGGCACGAAGATCTTGGGCACCGGATTCGCCGCGATCGCCCGTCCCACGCCGCGCGGCAGGAGGTTGGCGATGACGCTGGAGAAGAAACTGCCCATCGGGTAGCAGATCAGATCGGCGCTGGCGATCCGCGCTTCGATCTTCTGCCGGATGGTGGGACGCATCGGCCGGGGATCGTAGAGGCGTTCGGTCAGCAAGATGCGCCGGATGCGGGCCGGCAAACGCTGCCGCCCCTCGCCCGCGAAGCGGTGCTGGCCGCGCAGCAGCCGGCCGTTGGCCAGCTCGGCGACCAGGTGCAGGTGGCGGTTGGTCACCGGACGCACGATGCCCCGGACTTGGACGAGCCTGGAGAAGATGTAGATCACCGGATCGAGATGGCGCCGATTCTCCAGATACCCGGCCGCGAGGATCAGATTGCCAATGCTCGCGCCGCGCAGGTCGAACTGCGCCGGCATCGCCTCGCGGAAGCGCTGCAGATGATTGCGGATGATCTTGCGCAGCGGATCGGGGATCCGTGCAACCAGCGGATGGCGCCCGCGCGTCAGGCGGTCGAGTTCCTCTTCGAGCGCCGTGCGCGCGGCCCGTTTGGGCAGGCGATGCGAGAAGAGGGCGAAGACGGCCGGGTTGCCGTGGAGGCTCTGATCGGCGAGCGCCATCAGGCGATTGCGCACGTCTCCGATCGCCGGCATGCGAAACGCCTCGCGCAATGCGGCCGAGCTGCCGCCCGAATCGAAGGGCGTGATGAGATGGATCGAGTTGTGGGTGTAGTCGATCAGGCGGCGGCTCAGGGGGCGCAGCGCCGTGCCGCCGCTGAAAAAGAGCAGGCGCGGTCCGAGCTCCGGGCACTTGCGACACCGCGCCAACTTCATGGCGCCGGGGATGCGAACGCGGCGGCGGATCTCGACTTCCATCTCGCGCGGATCTCCCCCGCTAGGCCGGTTCGGCGGTGTCGGCGCGCATGCTCGGCGGCAGCTCACCACGCTCGAGCAGGCGCATGCAGATCTCTGTGGCCGCCGCGAAGTCGGTGCCCCCGCGCAGCTCCAACAGCGGACAGTCCTCGAGCAGGACGGCGTATTCGGCGACCGAGCGCTCGGAGGGCGGATCGTTCGGGTCGGGGAGGTAGAAGAGCCCGGCCGACTTCATCAGCGCCGGGAGCAGGTCGTGACGCTCGTCAGGAAGCACGCGACGCGCCTCCAAGGGGGCCGCGGAGCGCCGCCAGTTGAGGATCACCAAGCCGTCGAGCGGCGCGACGAGGCGGAAGCGATCGGGCCCGAAGCAAGGTTCGATCGGCACGTCATGTTTCTGCTCGAGCTCCCACAGCGCATCGGGCGGCATCTGTGCGCAACGTCTACGCTCCTCGTCCGACAGCAGCGCGGAGAGATCCGGGTTGTGGAGGGCGGTTCCGGGATTGATCCGCGGCAGCTTGGCGACGCCGCGCATCCATGTGCGCTGCCCCTCGCGTCGCAGCAGCAGCCGATCGTTGCTGACGAACGTCGCCCCGCGGCTGACCAGATGCAGCGCCAGCGTCGATTTCCCCGCGCCGGAGAAGCCGGCCAGCGCCAGGCCGCGTTCGCCACGAAGAACGCCCGCAGCGTGCCCTAGCAGATCGCCTCGTCGCAGATTCCATTCGATATGCCGGTTGTTGATGAAGTTCACGACCTGGTTCGGGTTCTCCCGGCAGGGTCCGATCGCCAGGTGATCCGGTCCGCCGAAGAGAAACAGCATCCCGGTGAGTCGCTTGCGCACGATGCGGCCATCTGGCAGGTCGAAGAACTCCTCCTTGAGCTTCTTGCCGGCTTCCCGCAGGCGGGGCTGGAAGCGCACCGGCAGCTCGAAGGCCGGCGCCTCGTGCACGGTGATCGTCAGATCGGCGCGCGCCTCGCGGGTGACGAACGGTGCGTAGTAGCTACGCAGGGTGTCGCGCACATCTTTGGCGTTGCACTCCACGCGGATCCGCAGATCCTCGAAGGCCAGCATCAGTTCGTGCTTCGCGGGATGCCGCGTGCGCAACTCGGTCACCAGTTCCGTCCGATTCAGGGGGGGGTGCATCATCTCCGTAACTCCGCCAATACGTGATCGGCCAGGGCCGCGGCGGCGTCGATCTCGCGGGCCTCGAGGATCCCGCGGAAGCCGCCGAAGGCCGAGACCTCGAAGACCACCGGTCCCTCGTCGGTCTCGGCCACATCGACACAGGTGAAGTCGAGTCCAAAGAGCGCTTGCGCGCGCTCGGCCAGAGCGAGCGTCTCGGACGACGGATCGTGCGCCTCGTACCGCCCGCCGAAGTACGTGGTCGAGTTCCAGGAGTTCTGCGGGATGCGGCGGGCGTAGGTCGTCAGGTAGCGTCCGCCGAGGAAGACGACGCCCAGGTCGCGACCCGGTAGTTCGATCTTCTGCTGGATGTACATCAGGCGGTGGCGCGCATGGTATTCGGCGATCTCCGCTGCCGCCGCCGGGCCGGCCTCGATCAGCCGCATGCCGCGCGCCTTCGTGGTGAAAAGGGGCTTGAAGACCGCCGCGCCGTAGCGCTCCACCGCACGCTGCGCCATGGCCGGATCCTCGGTGATCGTCAGTGGCGGCATCGGGACGCCGGCGGCCTGCAGGGTGATTGTGCAACTCAGGCGATTGAGCACGCGCAGGATCCTGCCAGGCGCGGAGAAGATCGGCAGCCCGCGCTCGTGCAGGAAACGCAGGATCTCGAGGCGGTCGAGCAGATCGGGTGCGTAGCGGGCACCGATCTTCTTGACGATCAGGGCGTCGAGATCCCTCAAATCGATGCCCTGGAACCAGGCGCTGCCGCCCGGCAGATCGAGGCTGACCCCCTGCATCTCGATCAGCAGACGCTCTCCGGTGCGCTCGGCGATGGTGGCCGCCAGGCGTTCCGAGGACCAGCCGGCCTTGGTTCCCACGACTCCGATTCTGGGCACGGGCGGTCCCTCGCGCTAGTAGTAGAGCACCTCACTCGGCAGTGTGAAGCTTCCCCAGGGCGCCTCGCTCTCGTGATGCGCGACGACCTTCTCAAGCAGGAAGTGGGCGCGCAAGTACATCTCCTTGGAGAAGCCGGGATTCAGTTCGAAGCGTGTGGATGTATAGAGCGAACGCGCCAGGGCGGTGGCCATGCGCGCGCCAAAGGTCCCGTCCTCCCACTCGCGGGCCAGCCCGGCCGCGAAGGAGAGTAACTCTTCGATCACTTTGTGCAACCGCGTACGGGCCTCGGCTTCGAAGAGCGGCATGCGGCAGTTGCTGATCAGAAACACCGAGACGTCCTGCACGTAGTCTCCATGACGGGAGCGATGCAGGTCGATGAAGTGGATGCGACCCTTTTCCTCATTGTAGACCACGTTGTTGGCGTTCAGGTCACCATGGGTCAACACACTGAAGGGCGCCGGCAGCTTGCGTTCGGCGGCTTCCGCGCGCGAGAGCAGCTCGCGCGACGACATGACCTTCGAGCCGCCCAGATACTGCTCGCTGCGCGAGAAGTGGGGGTGCACGTTGCGCACGTGATGCAAGCGCTTCTCGATCTGACCGACATAGTCGGTGGCAATCGGGCCGGCGCGGCGGGTCTCGCTCCAGACGCGGCGCAGCGTACCCTTGAGTTCCGTCAGCGCCCTCTCGGCCCGTCCCCGATCGGTGCCCACCGCGATCTCATCGAGGGTGTAGCCTGGTAGAAACTCCTCGAGCAGCGAGGCCGTGTGGCGTTCTTCGTGGTAGCTGATCACCCTGGGGGCGAGTCCCGAGAAGAGGCGCTCCCAGCGCTCCAGGCTCTCGCGCTCGGCGCGGATCTTGGCCAGATTGCCTTCCTTGAAGATGATCTCCTGGGGCCGGCCCTCGCCGCCGGGCACGTCGCCGACGCGGCTGATGCGACACCCCGAGCGCGTGCCCCAGATCGGCTCGAAGTTGAGCCGCGAGAGCGAACCGTTGAAGCCGGCCTTGTCGAGGCTTTCCTGCAGCGCCTGGAACTGGTGCACTTTGATGCGTTGGCCGATGATGGCGAAGATCAGTGCCTCACCCACATTGAGCAGAGCATCGCCCATGCGTTCGAGATAGCGGAAGATGAACAGGGTCGTGATCAGATTCTGCACGCTCTGGCCGGTGCGCAGGCGCGGCATGATGATGTCGAAGGTCTCTTTGTAGAGACGGTCGAGCTCGTACTCGATCTTGCAGATCGCCAGCGCGCCGGACAGGGTGTGCTCGCGGAAAGTCGGGTAGATGTCGGTCAGTGAAGCGAGCACCTTCTCGAAGAGGACAGCGTAGTCATAGCTGCGGATGAAGCCCGGATCCTCCAGGTATCCGACCTGACGGGCGATGTTCACGCAGTTGTCGGCGATGCGCTCGAGGTTCACCGCGATGATCTGGATCGCCCGGATCTGTTGTACTTCCTCTTCCGAGACCGCTTGACCGGTGTGGATCCGCCTGTAGCACTGGTTCTCGATGACGTTCTTGAGATTGTCGATGTAGTCGTCACGACCGATGACGCCATCATAGCTGTCGGGTGATGGCGCGTCGACGAAATCGCGCGTGGCTTGCACGATGCCCTGCGTCTCGAGCAGGATGAACTTGAAGTTGTCCTCGATGCTTTCGAAGGAGATCATCGGCTGCCCCGTGCTATTCTTCGGCGCTCTCGCTGTTGGGCGAGTCCTTCCAGGAGATCTTGATCGAGAGCCTACTGGTATCGTCCTTGCGCTTGGCCTTCACGGCCAGCTTCAAGAGGTTGCCAGGACGCAGGACGATCTCGTCGCCGTCGGAGGTGAGTACGATCCGACGTTGGACGATCCCTTCGAGCACCGACTGCAGGTAGGCGGTGATCGTCTGGGGGTCATGAATCGACTCGTATTCGAACCGCTTGTCGTCGGACATCGTCGGCCTCTCTGAGTGCGGGGAGGGCGGCGCGCGCCGCGCGAGGGCTCAGCCGCCCAACCGAGCGCGATACTCCTCGATCACGTCCCGGCGCCCCATGCGGTGAACGATGAGCTTCTTGCGGATGCGCAGTTCCTCCCACGGGGGCTGCACACCGATATCGCGCCCCGCCTTGGCCGGGTCCTGCTCGCGGACCGGCTTGAGCTTCTCGCCCAAGTGGGTGTCATCACCCATGAAGACCAGCAATCGTGGGGCGCGAGGGGACTGCCGGTTGCGGCGCCCAACCAGCTCGATCAGGAAGTCGGTGTAGCGTCGAGATTGGGGATTCCAGACTTCGTAGCCGTCGACGTCATATTCAGCCAGAAGAACCGGCCAGAACTGTTCGGGGTGTGGAATGACGATTCCGGCGCCGATGCTGCGCGCCTCCTCGATGATCTCCTCGGTGCGGTAGAAGTAGCTCAGCGGGAACTCGGCCTTGACGATCTGCTTGACCGCGCGCACGAAGACCTGTGCTCGGAAGATCAAGGCATCGCCGTAGACTTCGCGATACTTGTCCAGAAAGTCGCGCAGGAGCTTGTTCTTGATCATCTGCGCCGGGATGTCGGCCTGGTGCTCTTTCAGAAGCTGCTGCAACTTGCGCGCGTAGGCGCGCACGAAATGGATCAGCCGCTCGTCGGCTCCCGTTTCGTGCGCTGCGGCATCCAGCCGCGCGTCGATGGGACGAACGATCGTCTCGAGCAGATCGAAGAGCTGCGAGGATCGATAGCGGAAGGTGTAGGCCAGCATCGACTCGAGTACGCCGGCCCGGCTCTCGTGTCGAGCAGCGAAGTGAACCAGAAGCTGCACCTTCTGGTTGAAGTTCTGCGAATAGCAGTCGACCTCGGCCCCGAAATACTCGCCCAGGCGCATCAGGATGTTGTGCTGGGTGGGAATGATCAGCGCATTGCTCATATCCGGGAAGGTCGCGGCGATGCGGCGCTCGATCAGCTCGAGCGGAACGAACTCCGGGTGCCAATGGATGGCGAGCAGCTCCGGCTGGCCGGGAAACGTCTCCGTCGGCTCGAGGATGCGCGCGATCTGCTCTGGCGACAACTCGACCGAGACGGTACGCGCAAAGGCCTGGCGATCCTCCTCGGTGATCTCTTCGGGGATCCTCTCGGGGAAGAGCGGGATCACATCCCGCTGGGCTGCAGCATCCGAGGTGCCAGCGTGACTCTGCGGGGCGCCGTCCTGTGGCGATCCGTCATCGCGGGCGGACCCGGCGCCGCGCGCGGGGCTGCCGATCCGCCGATCGCCGTGCTCCGCGCGAGCAGATGCGTGCTCATTGCGATCGGACATGCGTCCACCTACTTGAACTTGTCATGGCACCGTTCCTTGAGAACGTGGATCTCCCGGCAGCGCAACTTGAGCTGCTCGAGGTCGCCGGCCTCGAACGCGGCGGCGAACCCCTCGCAAGCGCGGATGTAGTCATCATAGAACGCATCGCCCCGGTCCGGATAGGTGACCATGGCGTGGGAGTCGGCGATCAAGGAGCGGACGATCTCGGCGTCGGGAAGGCGGTTGCTGGCCAGGCTCCGCAGGACGGCGTCGTAGCTGTCCTGCATGCGCTTCTTGAGCTTCTTGTACTTCTCCTTCTTCTGCTTCGGGCCTGGCGCTTCCGCTCCCTCGCGCGTGGCCGCCGGCTCTTCCTCGTGCTTCAGTTTGACCTTCAGCGCCACATGATCGCCCGCGCGCTTGATCCGCAGATCGAGCTTGGTGAAGTCGCCCTGTGGCAGATCGAGCGCCGAGTGCCCGGGGGGCGGAGCGTCTGCACGGGACAGACCGTCGGCCAGCCGGCGGAGAAAGTCGACTGCCTCATCCAGCGTCATCTGCTGGTCGAGTCGAATCTCCTTCGATCCCATGCCCGCTCCTCCAGCTGCGTCCGGCAGGGCGCAGCCGAACCAGTCACTCACGAACTCGCCCTAGTAAGGGTACCAGAAGCGGATTGCGGGATCGAATCGTTGCTCTGTTAGGACCATGTTAGCGGCGTGGCCCTCGCGGGGGCGCAGATTGGCCGCCGCTCCGTAGGCTGTACGGCTCGGACCTCGAGCAGCTCGACGAGACCGCCGTGCGCATCGCGCACACCACCGAGACGACACTCGACGTCAGCGACACCGACTTTGCCTACTACCATCTGACGGCCACTGACTTTGCGGGCAACGCGGGCGAGGAGACCACGACCGAAGGATCCAGCCAGGGCCTCTCGAATGAGGAGTCGATCCCGCAGGCCTTCGGCTTCCGCATACAGCCCGCCCTCACGGTCGGCGGCCCGCTGGCGCTGCAGTTCGATCTGCCGCGCGACTGCCGGGTGCGTCTGGCGGCCTTCGTTCCGACCGGCCGGCGGGTGGCGCTGCTGGCCGACGGGCGGCAGCTCGCCGGGCGCCACACGATCTCCTGGGACGCTCGCGAGGCGACGGGTGGGCGGGTGCCCGCCGGCGTTTACTTCCTGTGCTTCCAGACGCCGGGCTACCGGCAGATCCGCCGGGCAGTCGTGCTCCGATAGATCGCCGCGCCGGCGCGGAGCGTGGCGGGCCGAGCGGTCCGCACAGTCGGCGGGCATGGCGACGGGCCGGGAGGGCGATTCCTCCCGGCCCGTCCGGCAGCTTCCCCCGTCCGCGGCAGCCGCGGCACAGTGCGCCGTTCCCCCTCGGGTCCGGCCGCCACGGCTGCGGAGGAGCGCATCCGAATCTTCGCGCCTGCGACGCGGTTGCGCTATGATCCCGCGCGCTCGGGCCGCACGAGGCGCGGCCCCGGCGCGTGGGATCGTCCCCGCGAGGGATCGAGGCGCACATGATCCGCGAGGCGCAGACGAGCGACATTCCGGCGCTGCTGGAGATCGAGAACGCCAGCTTCCGCGAGGATCGTATCCTGGGCGGCGAGCTGTATCGGCGCATCATCGGCGAGTTCATCGCGCAGATCGAGCGTGCGTAGGCGCCGCGCGCGGGATGGTCCCGGCCCCGCGCGCGGCGCAGGGAACGCTATTGGAGCCGTATCAGCCTCTCGCTCGCCGACAGCCCCTCTGCGTTGAGCCGCAGGAAGTAGATCCCCGACGGCAGGCCGCCCGACTCCCCATGGTGCGTGCGCCAGAGGATCTCCTGTCGCCCGGAGGACCGCTGTCCATCGCAGAGGGTTTCGATGAGGCGACCATCGGCACCGAACAGCCGGAGGCGTGCCGGACCCGCGTGCGGGAGATCGAAGCGGATCGTCGTACCCGACCGCGTCGGATTGGGCCAGGCGCTCAGGGAGGGGCCCGGGCGCCGGGAGTGATGCGGATCCGGCACCGCCTGCGGGGCGGGCGTATGGCAGAGCAGGACGGCGACATCATCGGAGTCGTAGTTGGCGGTAACGACGTCCGGCGCGAGATCATCGTTCAGATCGGAGATCACCAGTGTCTCGGGCGCTGGGCCCACAGGATAGAACTCCGGATCTGAGAAGCCGCGGTCACCGGTGTTGTACAACACCGCAAGATCGTTGGATGCTCGATTCGAGACCGCCAGATCCGGCCAGCGGTCACCACTGAACTCCCCGATGGCGATCGCATACGGCTCTTCGCCGGCCGTGTAGGCTACCGCGTCGTCGAGCACACCCGCTCCCAGGCCGTAGAGCACGGAGACATTCCCGGCGGTCGGACTGGCGACGACCACGTCGGCACACAGGTCGCGATCGAGGTCCGCGACGGCAACCGACATCGGTCCGAATCCCACATCGTAGTGGGAGCCGCTGCCGAAGCGCCCGTCACCGAGTCCGGGCAGCATCTTGATCGTGGCGGTGGAGTTGAGGGCCACCACGCAGTCGAGGATCTGGTCGCCGGTCAGATCCGCGAGGGCCAGTGACCGCGGTCGCCCTCCCACACCGTGGAAAGCGGTCGGCTCGAAGGCGCCCCCGCCCGCGCTGAGCAGGATGGCAAGATCGTCGGACCAGCGATTGGCGATCACGATGTCGGGGAGGTGATCGCCGTTGAGGTCCCCGAAGGCGACGGCGTTGGGGCCGTCGCCGGCGATGGCGAACGACGCAGCGCCGAAGGTCCCATCGCCGTTGCCGGGCAGCAGCGCGACTTCGTCGATGCTCGGCAGGGTCACAGCCAGATCGAGGTGCGGATCGCCGTTGATGTCGCCAAATGCCAGGCCCTCGGGCACCTGATCGAGATCCTCGAAGACCGCGGCGGCGAAGCTTCCGTCGCCGACTCCCCGCAGGAGGGCGATCGTATCGCTGTCGCTGTCGGCCACGGCCAGATCCGGATGGCCATCCCCGTCGAGGTCGCCCGCATCCACGCAGCTCGGGCCCGGTCCCGCATCGTGGTAGCAGGCGGGATCGAAGTTCGTCTCCTGCGGCCAGAACGCGCAAGCGCCCGCTCGGATGACCCGTGCATCGCCCTCTGCGGCAGCGTCGATCCCCGCCCCGAGGGTGGGCCGGTCGTCCGGCACGGAAATCCCCGTGGCTTGCGCCGTGGCGGCAGCCAACGTCAGTCCCAAGATGCAGATCCATGCGCGCATGGTGACCTCCTCTCACTGCGTTTTGCGCACTGCTCGAGCCCGCGGGCTCGGGGTACGGGACAGCAACAGGCAACCAGCGTGCCACGACGATCCGGTGGGCACGCTGTGAAGGGTCCGCGCAGGTCCCGCTAGCTCCGCCAACGCGAACTGCTTACGCACGCGGATCGGTTGTGCAGGTCTCCGGCCGGTGGAGCTGCGTGCTCCGGTTCGTATCCTTTTCGCACGCGCCTTGCACAAACGGATACGCAAGGTCTGCTCCCGCGAGCCCACGCCCCTCCGGCGTGCGAACGCGGGTGCGCGGGACCGCTCGGGAAGATAGAATCGGCCACACTCGGCACCCGCTCCCCGCACTCGCGGTGCTGCCCTGGCAATTGTCCGCGATCACACGTTCTGGAGGACTGCTGCAGATGACCCGGAGCGACGACGAAGATCGCACGCGGCCTGGTCGAGACGAGGAACTCGAGGCGCAGAAGGCGCACCGGGCTCAAGCCCGTGGCAAGGATCCGCGCGCCCCGGAGTCCG
>WJJG01000266.1 GCA_014729815.1 Candidatus Eiseniibacteriota bacterium | reverse complement strand
CTCTCTCCCTACATGGAGAGAGCGGCGCGTCTCGCGCGGTCGGGTCGCGATCCGATCGTCTTGGCGCAGGCGATGGTCGATTTGGCGCCGCCGGCGCGCTTCACGCGCGCGCTGGAGGAAGCCCTGGCCTCGGGCGAGCGGGAGGTCCATCGCTACGCGCCCGATCCCGGGCTGCCCGAGCTGCGCGGGGCCCTCTCCGGGTACTTGGAGCGGAGTTTCGGATTCTCGGCCGATCCGGCCACCGAGCTGATCGTGACGCCCGGGGCCAACCATGCCGCCTACTTGGCGCTCTCGACGATCCTCGATCCCGGGGATGAGGCCCTGCTGATCTCGCCCTGGTACTTCAACCATCTGATGACGCTGCAACTCGCCGGCGCCGAGGTCCGTCACGTGACGGCCGTGGCGGCGGACGGGTTCCGGCCCCGCCTGACCGATCTCGATCGCCTCCTCTCGCGGCGCACGCGGGCCCTGGTCCTGGTCAATCCCAACAATCCGTCCGGCGCACGCTATCCGGATGCATGGATCGACGCGCTCGCCGATCTGCTGACGAGCGATTCCCGCTGGGCACGGGTCTGGCTGCTCTGCGATCAGACCTACCAGGAGATCTTCTTCTCCGGAGGTCATCCGCGCTCGTTGGGAGCCCAGGCGCGCCTGCGCGAACGTGTGATCACGGTCGGCTCGTTCTCGAAGTGCTTCGCCATCGCCGGCTGGCGGGTCGGCTTCCTGGCCGCTCCCGAGCGACTCGTGAGCGAGGCCCTCAAGATCCAGGACAGTTCGGTGATCTGCGCGCCCCGGGCGGCGCAGTGGGCGGTGACGCGAGCGCTGCAGGAGGGGCGGGAGCTGGAGCGCTATTTCGCGGAGCTGCGCGCAACGCTGCGGAATCGTCGCGACGCGCTCTCGGGCGATCTCGCGGATGCTCCAGGCCTCGAGCTGGTTCTGCCGGGCGGCTCCTGCTTCGCCATGCTCGGTCTGCCCGAAGGGACCGACGGCGAAGCGTTCGCGGACGCTCTGCTCGACGAGTATGCCGTGGCAACCGTGCCCGGGCGCTGCTTCGGGCCCGAGTGGCGGAACAGCGTGCGGCTGAGCTTCGGTACGGAGACGGAGGAGCGGCTGGCGGAAGCCGGCGCTCGAATCCGCAAGTTGGCGGCCAGACGGCCGCCGAGGAGGAAGCGTTGAAGCCTGGTGGGATGCGGCCTCTCGCCGCCTGGCGTGCGATCGACTCCGTTGCGGCGAACCGCGATCCGGCGGCGAGTCCGATGACGCTGATCCTGCTGTTCCTGGGACTGCTCTGCGTTGCCGGATGCCGCGACGAGGTATCGCGGATGCGTGTCGAGACCGATCTGGGCGGCGTGCTGCACACGCCGGTGCGGGAGGTCATCGGCGAGCGCCCGGCGGAGATTCGCGTGCGGGTCGAGGATCCGGCCCCCTGGGCGCTGGGCGCCCTGCGACTGGTCTACGAGACGCCCACCGGCACCGTGACGCTGCCCCTGAAGCCCGACCGAGCGGATGCCGAACCCGGTTGGTGGCGCGAACGGATCCCGCATCTCGGGCGCGGGCAGACGACACGCTACTACCTCGAGCTGCGTTCGGTCGGTGGGGTCTCCTGGGCGCTGCCCGCCGGGGCCCCGGAACAACGGATCTCGCTGACCTTCAAGGGGGGGGTCTCGTCACCCGTGCTCACGGGCCACGTGCTCTGCATGATGGTCGGCCTGGGCGTGCTGATTCTGGCGGGCCTCTTCGCCATCGCCCACCTGCGCACCACCCGCTTCCTGGCGCCGATGCGTCGCTGCGCGCTGATCGGCGTGGTGCTGCTGGCGATCGGCACGCTCCCGCTCGGCATGATCGTCGAGTACCAGGTCTTCGGCACCTACTGGGAAGGATGGCCGTTCGGGCGCGACGTGACCGACACGAAGTCGGGGTTGATGATGGTGCTGTGGCTGATCCTGATGCTCGCGCGCGGACGCGCGCTGCTGAGCCGCCTGCCGGCGCGTCGTGGACCGAGCGACCGCGCCTGGGCGCGCTGGCTGATCGCCCTGGTGCTCTTCACGATCGGCCTCTATCTGATCCCGCACGAGAACATCAAGTTCTGAACCGGAGGGGCGTTTGGCCGAGGAGCTGTTGCGTGCGGCCGGGCTGCGCCGCATCTACCAGTTGGGCGGGCGGGAGATCCGCGCCCTCGACGGCGTGGATCTCCGCCTGGAGCGCGGGGAGTATCTGCGCATCGTCGGCCCCTCGGGTTCGGGCAAGTCGACGCTGCTCAACCTGCTCGCCGGCCTCGATCGCCCCAGCGACGGCACGATCGCATTCTCCTCGGCCGGTCTGCTCTCGGAGATGTCCCCGGCTGCACTGGCGGCCTATCGCGCGCGCGAGGTCGGCGTCGTCTTTCAGTCGTTCAATCTGATCACGCACCGCACGGCACTGCAGAACGTCGAGCTGGGCTTGCTCTTCCTGGGTGTGCCGCGCGAGGAGCGGCTGCGGCGGGCCCGCGCGATGCTCGATCGCCTGGCCCTCGGTGCGCGTTGTGACCATCGACCCGGCGATCTGTCGGGCGGCGAGCAGCAACGCGTCGCACTGGCGCGGGCGCTGGTCAAGGAGCCGGCGCTCCTGCTGGCCGATGAGCCGACCGGCAATCTCGATCGCGAGATCTCCGGCGAGATCGCGGGCCTGTTGCGCGAGCTGAATCGTCGCGGACTGACGATCGTCCTGGTCACCCACGACATCGCCCTGGCGCGCGGGGATGTCGATCGCACCGTGCACATGGACTACGGCCGAATCGTTTCCGAGGAGCGCCCCGAGTCGCACGGCGCGCCGGGACGGAGGACATGATGGTCTTCCGCGAGTTCGCCGGCATCGCCGCGGGCAACCTCTGGCGCCTGAAGCTGCGCACCAGTCTGACCGCTCTGGGGGTCATGATCGGCATCGCCGCGCTGGTGACGATGCTCTCCTTCGCCGCCGGCGTGCAGCGCAACGTGGCCGAGCGTTTCCGCGCGCTGGGGCTCTTCCATACGCTGCATGTGATGCCCCCAATCCTCGGGGAGGGCGCGGATCCTGCGGGGGCCGACTCCCTGCGCAGCGGCACGGCCGACTCCCTGCAGGGCGGCACGGCCGACTCCCTGCGCAGCGGCACGGCCGACTCCCTACGCAGCGGCACGGCCGACTCCCTGCAGAGCCGCACGGACGATGCCCCGCCCGACGCTACGGTGCATTCCCCCCGCGGCGCGTCCCCGGAGGCGGTGCGCCTCGACGACGCGATGCTGGCGCGTCTGGCGGAGATGGAAGGCGTGTCCTCCGTCCACCCGCAGGACAGTTTCGATGCCCAGCTGATCTGGGGTGCGGAGAGCCTGACCGTCAGCGCCCAATCACTGCCGGCGGCCTTCGTGCGTTCGCGCGATCTGGGGCGGCTGGTCGCGGGCGACTACTTCGACTCCGACGAGGCGCGCCTGGCCGTGCTGCGGCCGCGCACCGTGGAGCGACTCGGCGCGGACCCCGATTCGATTCTGGGTCAGACGGTGCGCCTGCGCATCGCCAGCCGGGGAGAGATGCTGCATCTGCTGTTCGAACGAATCCTCGCGCGTCTGGAGCTGCCCCCCGAGGCGGCTGCGGCGGCCCGTCGGATCGCGGGCGCGCTGCTTTCGCATCGCCGGCGCAGTGAGATCGCGCTGCGCGTCTGCGGGGTGGCCGAGCTGGAGGGCGGCTGGGGCTTCCGCATGGGGGATCTGCTGGTGCCCGGCGGCGTGGTGGCGGGCATCGATCGGATCAGCTTCCGTGATCCGTTCGAGATGATCTCGCAGCTCACCGTGCCCGGTGGGGGGGAGCATGCGCTGGCCATCGTGACCTTCTCGGAGGAGGCGGATCCGACCGCGCTGCAGGATGCGATCGAGGCGCTGGGCTTGCGCACCTTCAGCTTCATCGAGCAGTTCGAGGAGATGCGGCGCGGATTCCTGGTCTTCGACCTGATGGTCAGCGTGATCGGATTGATCGCCCTGCTGGTGGCCTCGCTGGGGATCGTCAACACGATGGTCATGAGCATCACCGAGCGCACGCGCGAGATCGGCATCCTCAAGTCGCTGGGCGCCGAGGGACGCCAGATCCGGCTGCTCTTCCTGATCGAGTCGGGGATGATCGGTCTGGTCGGATCGCTGGTGGGGCTGCTTGTGGGATGGGGCCTCTCGCGCATCGGATCGCTGATCCTGCGCCAGATCATGGCCGCCGAGGGCGCGCCGCGCATCGACCTCTTCCACCTGCATCCGCTCGTGGCGGTCGGCGCGGTGGCCTTCGGGCTGCTGCTCAGCCTGCTGGCCGGCGTACACCCGGCCGCGCGCGCCGCGCGCATCGATCCGGTGCGGGCGCTACGGCACGAATAGCGCCGCGCCCAACGTGTTCGCGTGCGTTCGCAAGGGGTCGCTCCCGCGCTCGGCGCCTGGCCGCATTCGGGAATCACGCGAAGCCATTTAGCGGTAGGTGCTCTTGAGGCGGCCCCAGGATGTGCGCTGGATGGGCGTCGTGCAGTCGATCGCCTCGGGCCCGCTGCAGACCTCGCCCTCGAACCAGGTCTGCTTCGGGGTCCCGCCGCCGTCGTCGCACGCCTCCTCGGTGCGCATGACGCACTCGCCAGCGATACAGCAGGCCCAGAGCACCGGGCAGGGATTCGGCGTGCAGCTCGGATTGCCTTGCCAGACCCCCGCGAGCGCCTCGCAGGCATCCTCGGTGACCAGCTGGCATTCGCCGCCGGGCAGGCAGCAGACTCCCTCGTAGTCGCCCGGCTCAACGGTGATCCAGGTCGCGTTGAGACCGAAGTCGCAGCCGTTCTCGTAGGCGATCAGGAAGGTCCCGTCGCCCTCGGGCCCCCCCGTGGCGCCCCAGCTGTTCTTGACGATCCAGTACTCGCCGTCATCGTTGTACCCGATCAGCAGGACGGCGTGCCCCCCGCGGTTCGTGCCGCTCTCGTGGGCATAGATCGTTCCCGGGTCGGCGTTGTTCCAGTAGTCGTAGAAGTCGTCGTAGACGTAATAGCCGAGCCAGAGCGGACCGTGCAGCGTCAGGGCGGCCTTCATCTCGTTGACCGTCGGCACCAAATCCACGCTGATCAGGGACCAGGAGGTGACCTCCCAGCCGCAGTTCTCGGGCACGGGCGAGGGACAGGGGATCGTGGCCCAGTCGGGATCCGGGTCGCAGTCGCGCGGATTGTCCCCATCGAAGTCGCCCACGCCGTAGGAGAACTCGCTCTCGCCGATCACCCCGGCATCCTTGAGAAACTCGAAGACCGTGGCCGTCCCGCCGCAGCAGCCATCGTTGCTGACGCCCATGAACTCGAAGACGTCGCAGGAGAGCGGCCACTGTTCAGCGACATCGATGCTCGAGGACCCGCCCGCCAGGATGCCGGCCGATTCGACACAGCCCGCGGCGGCGAAGGCCCAACAGCCGCCGCAGATGCCCTGATTCTTCGGCGTGGTGACGATGCCCGCATCGCGCCAGTCGAGCGCGGTGGGCAATCCGGCCAGCGGCGGGACCGGCTGCACGTGCTGTGCGGCGACCGAACGCGGGAGCGGTCGGAAGCCGTTGGGCGGGAAGCCCACCGGGCGCAGCGCCGCCGCATCGACCCACAGGCCGGCCAGCAGGGCGAGAGAGAAGAGCGTGCCGCAGCTGACCGTGGCGGCGCGCCCGTTGCGATGCAGAGCGGTCTCCTGTGTCATGGTCCGTCCTCCGTGCCGGGGAGCAGCGGTTCGATCTCGCGTAGCCGTCGGGCGGCCAGCATCAGCGCCTCGCGCGAGAAGTCCATGCCGATCGCGCGGCGCCCGAGCTGCGCGGCGGCGACGAGCGTCGTGCCCGAGCCGCACATCAGGTCTCCCACCAGATCCCTCGGATCGGTGAGCAGGCGCACGATCCGGCGCAGCAGCGCCAGCGGCTTCTGCGTCGGGAAGTCGACCCGTTCGGGCATGTTCCCGCGCAGCGCCGGGATCTCCCACACGTCGCGCAGGCCGGTCCAACGATAGGGCCCCCGCGCGTCGCGCAGGATCGTCACGTTTCCGAAGCCGTAGTGATGGCGGAGATAGGAGCGCTCGCGCAAGGGATGGAACTTGTAGTCGGGCGTGCGCGCGTAGAGGAGCAGGGTGTCGTGCTTGCGAGCCAGCCAGCGCGCGCTCGTCCCTCCCGTCCGGTACGACCAGATGATCTCGTTGATGAACTGCGCCCGACCGAAGAGGTGGTCGAGGGCCACTTTGACCGGATGCACGGCGTGCCAGTCGAGATGCACGATGAGACTGCCGCTGGGCGCCAGCAGATCGCGCATGCCGGCCAGGCGCGGCATCAGCCAGCCCTGATAGCGATCGATATCGTCCCCCCACTGATCGCGGAACCCGGGGCCCGCGCGCCCGCGACGGCGGCGTCCCGAGAAGAAAGGGGGGTCGACGTACAGCAGATCGAAGCTACCGGCGGGCAGGCAAGCCCCGGCCGTGCCGGCATCGCCTTGAAGCAGCATCACGGGCGGCACGCTGCTCCGCTCGGTCGGCATGCGCCCGGGTGCGGGGGAGGAGATGGCCACGACGTCACTCGTCATCGGGTGTGCCCCATGGGAAGCTCAGCTGATTCTGGGACACCCTAGAGCGGGGGCGGTTCCCGCGCAAGTTCGGATCGCTTGCCGCGTTGCGGGGGCTATGCTAAGAGGAGGGCGTCACTCCAGCGACAAGGAGGTGGCCCATGTCCCAGGAGAGGACCCCGAGTGGGATTCGAGAGTGGATTTCGGCGCAGGGGCGCCCGCGATCGGTCGACTCCGCAACGTTGCGCTTCGAACGGATGGCTTCTCAGTCGGCCCGCTCGCTGCCCGAGATCTACCGCATGCTCGACCCGCGCGATCCGGTGCATTGGGCGCATCGCGGACGCATCTGGGACTACGTGCTCTCCCTCGAGGGCGCGCAGCGCGTGCTCGACGTCGGGCCGGGCGACGGCTGGCCGGCGCTGCTGCTCGCACCGCATTTCCGCGAGGTCGTCGGTATCGAGCCGGGACCGCACCGCGTGGCCGTCTGTCGCGAGAACGCCAAACGCATGCGCGTGCGCAAGGTGCGCTTCGAGCAGATGTCCGCCGTGGAGATGCGTTTTCCCGACCAGAGCTTCGATGCCGTGGTCGCCGCGACCTCGATCGAGCAGACGCCCGATCCGGGCCGTGCCCTTGGGGAGATCTTCCGCGTGTTGCGCCCGGGCGGCTGCCTGCGGCTGACCTACGAGGTGCTCGATGAGGATCCCGAACCGGTCCGGGAGGCGGCGCGCGTGCAGGCCGGGGACGAGGGGCGCTTCTGGATCGACTACATCGTGACCTACCCGCGCAAGTACGAGCAGCGTGACTACCTGATCGAGGTGGTTCCGGCGCGAGAGAAGACGCGCGGCCAGTTGGTTCTCTGGGCGCGGCGTTGCGCGGGGGATGCCTTTCCCCTTCGCGATCCGCGCATCGAGCGCGGACTGGGGACCACGATCAAGGCCATCGCGCGTGAGGAGGTCGCCGGCATGCGGCAGTCGCGCCTGCGCCATCTGCGCCCGGCGCAGATCGGGCGCACGCTCGAGCGGATCGGCTTCCGGGGAGTGCGCGCGATCGTGGGGGGCGGGCGCCCCGCGCGCGCGCTGGCCGAGGAGCTGCGCCGCGCGCGCCGCATGGGCGCGGCCGCCCCGTTG
>WJJG01000032.1 GCA_014729815.1 Candidatus Eiseniibacteriota bacterium | reverse complement strand
TGGGGGTACTGCTCGATGCGATCCTGCGTGGTGTGGTACCAGGGGCAGAAGTCGGAGCCCCAGGCCTCTTCCTCGATCCCCAGGATCGCCTTGTAGCCGTACTGCCAGAAGGCGGCGTGATCGGACGCGCCGATCGGATCGCTGATCACGACCGGCTCGACATACTGCGGCACATACTCGAGCACCGCGTCCTCGAGCAGATGCGCCACGTCCAGGGACTGGGTATTGGTGTAGATGATCAGGTCCGGCGGGTAGGGATCGTTGCCGGCGTAGGCGATCATGTCGAGATTGAAGCAGGCGATCACATCCTCGCCCTGCGCGGCGATGTCCGCCACGTAGGCCAGCGATCCGTAGAGCCCCTGCTCCTCCCCGCTGAAGCCGACCAGCTTGATCGTATGGTGGAACGGGTACTGGCTGAGCACCCGCGCGGCTTCGAGGAAGGCGGCGGTGCCGCTGGCGTTGTCGTCGGCGCCGGGGGCGCTGTTGTAGGGATCCTCGCTGATCGAATCGAAGTGCCCGGTCATATAGACCACCCGATCCGGGTCGACCATGCCGGGAATCGTAGCGACCACGTTCTTCCGCTGCCCATCGAGGTTGAAGTAGTGATAGTCGGCCTGCAGCCCATACGACTCGAAGACCGAGATCATCCAGTCGGCCGATGCCTCGTTCTGTGCCGTGTAGGTGTAGCGCGTCTCGAAATCGTCGAGCGCCTGCCAGACGTCGACATACTCGGTCAGATCGATCTCGGAGACGATCTGATCGACCAGCGGATGGAAGTCGGTGCGCGCGCGCGCGCCTTCGGCGCCGAAGGCCGCAGCGGCCGGCCACGGCTTGGCATCCCGGGTGACGCGCATCGGCTGGACGAGTCCGTCGAGTCGCGCGCGGCTCTCCGCGGTCAGGCGCGCCGGGCCGTCCGGCGACCAGACCAGCACGGAGCGCCCGTGGCGGAAGAGCACGCGGGCCGGGGGCTCGAAGGTCGCGAGACGCGGCGCGGAGATCTGCCAGAGGAAGAGCTCGCCCCCTGCAGGCAGCCCCTCGAGCGGGACCACACGCCGGGCGAACTCGGCCGATAGTGTCAGATCGAGCGGCATCCGCAGCAAGGCCAGGTCCCGGTTGTGCGCCAGGAGATCGATCTCCTTGTGAACCGGCTCGAGCACGCCGAAGTCGGGCTGCTCCCAGTCGAGCACGACCAGCCGGCCGGTCGGCTCCTGGGACGGAGCGGCCCCCGCGGGGGCGGCGAACACGATGATGCCGATTGTCAGGCAAAGCGAAACGAGCACGGCGAGTTCTAGGGACCGAAGCGCGAAGGGCGACATCTTCTTCTCTCCTCCGGTACGTGGTTGCGGAAGACGATCTTCACTATTCTACACGCGTTTCGGGGCGTGCGAGAAGACGTCCTGCCGCTGCGTGTCATCCGGCGCGCGACTGGGTGCAAGAGTGTTGCGAAATCGGATCCGCCCGGCAGGCGATTCCTGCTGCGCAGCGCGTCACTCAAAGCGGAGATGGTGGCCATGGCCGAGGGGGAGCTGGCGCGTCCGGATCGCGAGGACCGAACCCGGCTCAGGGTGGGCCCATCGGGGGCGATCATCTGCGGGAGGAGCTTCTGCAGCGCTGTGGCTGCCGACCCGCGGAGCCGGCGGAGCATCGCCGCCGCGGCTCACTCGCGGCGGCGAGCAGCCGGGCAACGTGCGCGCCGGGCCATCGCATCGGATGCTCGGCAGCTGAGAGTGGTCCCGTCGGAGTGGCGCGAACCCGTCTGGTCGCGGGGTCACTCCTCCGGGCAGGACACCCGCCCCGGCTCTCCCCGGCAGCGTCGCAGGATCCAGATCGAGAAGACCAGAATCATCACACCCACGATGAGCATCCCAATCTCGTAGAGCGCCATGCGGAACTGCGTCGGATTGGTCGTGACCAGCTCGGCGGCCTCGACCGAGACGGCCAGGATGCGCCGAATGGCGGCCACCAGCCCCACGACCAGGAACGGTTCGGGCGAAAGGCTGCGCGTGCGCAGCGAGACGATCACGGTGTAGAGCAGCTCGACGGCCATCAGCGCCAGGAGCAACTCCTCGAGCAGATGGATGACAGCCGTCGCCATACCGGTGCTTCCGATCTCGGAGATGAAGGCCAGCGCGGCGTGGATCAGGATCGCCAACGAGACGCCGGCCAGCATCACGCCGGCGATGGCGTAGAGAACGTCTTCGGCGAGTTCCAGCCAGTTCGCTACCTGCCGCATGGCAACCTCCCGCAGTCCGGGTTCGTCTCGCCGCAGCGCGTGGCCCACTGCCGCTCCAGCGGGCGTCACGCCTCGGCGGACGCCTCCTGGTCGTCGTCGCTCGCCTTCCGCTCGCACCCGAGGTGCAGGCGAGCCGGGCTGCCGTCCTTGGCCTCGCCCCAGTAGACGGTGCGATGCGGGAAGGGGATCTCGATGCCGGCGGCATCGAAGCCCTTCTTGATGCGCCGGTTGAACTCGCGTCCCGTGGCCCATTGGCGCAAGGCGACCGTCTTGATGCGTACACGGATGAGGACCGCGGAGTCATCGAACTTGTCGACGCCCAGCACCTCGAGCGGCTCGAGGATGTCCTTGCTCCAAGGCTCCTCATCGCGCATCCCATCGACGATGCGGCGCAGCAGCTCCATGACCTCGTCGACATCCTCGCGGTAGGCCACGCCCACGTCGGTCAGATAGAAGGAGTATTCCTTGGTCATGTTCGAGACGCGGTCGATCGAGCCGTTGGGGAAGTAGTGCACGGTCCCGCTCAGGTCCCGCAGGCGGATGTGGCGCAGCGTGATCCCTTCGACCAGCCCTCCCTGTCCGTTGAGCTGCACCACATCACCCACGCGTACCTGATCCTCGAGGAGGATGAAGAAGCCGCTGATCACATCGCGCACCAGATTCTGCGCGCCGAAGCCGATCGCCAGGCCACCGATGCCGGCGGCCGCGAGCACCGGTCCCATCTGCACACCGAGCTGCGAGAGGACGACCATCCCGCAGACCGCCAGCAATATGATCCCGGTCACGCCGCGCAGGATACCGGTGAGCGTGTCGGCACGCTTCAGGGACTCGGGATCGGGGTGGCGCGCAATGTAGCGGTTGCGGAAGGTGCGGATGCCCAGCCGCACGAGCTGCAGCGCCACCCAAGTCAGGGCGACGACCAAGAGCACCCGCAAGCCGGTGGTTACGAGCCAAAGCCGAAGCGTTTCCCACGTCAGACCCAGCATGGATCGCCCTCCCTGCCATCCCGCGCAGCCGTCCGATGCGCGCGGCGTTCCGGTGTGCTAAAGCCAACCGCGGCGGCGAAAGAAGATCAACATCCCGGTGCCGATCGCGACGATTGCCACCCAGAAGAGCGGGTAGCTCCAGCGCCAGTGGAGTTCGGGCATGAAGTCGAAGTTCATCCCGAAGACTCCCGCGAGGAAGCTCAGCGGGATGAAGAGGGTGGCGATGATCGTCAGCGTCTTCATGACATCGTTCATCCGGTGGCTGATGCTGGAGAGGTAGAGATCCTGCAGACCGGAGAGCATTTCACGATAGGATTCGATCGCATCGATCACCTGGATCGTGTGATCGTAGAGGTCGCGCAGGAAGAGCGCGGTGTCATCGCTGATCAGTTCGCTGTCCGAGCGTTCCAGTCCACCGGTCACCTCGCGCAGCGGCCAGACGGCACGCCGCAGAAGGATCATCTCGCGGCGCAGGGCATGCACCTCCTGCAGAAGCGCGGGCGTGGCGTCTGCAACGAGGCGCTCTTCGAGCGCTTCGATACGTTCACCGATCCGCTCGAGAATCACGAAGTAGTTGTCGACGACTGCATCCAGGAGCATGTATGCCAGGTAGTCGGCGCCGCGACGTCGGGCGCGTCCCGCGCCGCTGCGGATCCGCTGGCGCACCGGTTCGAAGACGTCCCCCTCGCGCTCCTGGAAGGAGAGGGCGTACGAGCGGCCCAGCACCAGGCTGATCTGCTCGGAGAGGATGCGGGTCTGCTCCTCATCGAAGGTTAGCATCTTGATCACGACATAGAGGTGGTCGCCGTAGTCCTCGAGCTTGGGCCGCTGGTGCACGTGCGCGATGTCCTCGAGCGCCAGTGGGTGGATGCCGAACTGCTCACCGATCCGGCTCAGCAGTGTCGTGTCGTGGAGGCCATCCAGATTGAGCCACGCCGTGCGCGGGGGATTCCGATAGGGGAGGGCCTCCTCGGCCCGCGCGAGATCGCGTTCGCTGAACTCCTGCGCGTCGTAGTCGAGGACCCGCAGGCGCACGTGCGCACTCTTCTGCTCACCGACGAAGGCCACGGTGCCGGGCGCCAGCCCGACCTTGTGCCGGGATCGCCGAAAGAGGCGGGTCACAGCGCACCTCCTTCTCGCCCCGCGCGGCGCCGCTTGCGGACTCGACGGCGCCGTTCGGAAGTCGCGCTTCAGCGGCGATGCTCCCCAATACCCATGCGGATGCTGAGCCTCGCCGCGAGGCCAACGATGCGATGGCACGCGCTGCCGTGCAAGGGCAAAGGCGGGCGGGGATCGGGCTTGCGGGCCGCACGCGTCTGCTCCAGACTGGGGGCCTGCCCGATCCCCCAATGTGCGGTGTCCGACTCGTCGCCGAAGGAAGTGAGGGAGAGCTGTCATGGACGAAGCCCTATTCACCCTGTCGATGCCCGAAAACGAGCCGATGCACTCGTATGCGCCGGGCACGCCGGAGCGGGATGCGCTGAAGCCCCGCCTGGCCGAGCTGGCCAGCGAACGCCTCGACATCCCCTTGATCATCGCCGGACGCGAAGTCCGCACCGGTCGCACGGCGCCCTGCGTCATGCCCCACGATCACGGGCATCAACTCGGCGAGTATCATCTGGCCGGTCCGGAGGAGATCGCCGCGGCGGTCGAGGCGGCCGAAGAGGCCAAGATGCAGTGGAGCTGCCTGCCGTGGCCCGAGCGCGTCTCGATCTTCCTGCGTGCGGCCGAGCTGCTGGCGGGGCCCTGGCGAGCCAGCCTGAACGCCGCCGCCATGCTGGGCATCGGCAAGAGTATCTTCCAGGCCGAGATCGATGCAGCCTGCGAGCTGATCGACTTCTTCCGCTTCAACGGCCACTTCGTCGATCGCATCTACTCCGAGCAACCAGCCTCGGCGCTCGGCGTCTGGGATCGGCTCGAGTGGCGTCCGCTGGAGGGGTTCGTCTTCGCGGTTTCTCCCTTCAACTTCGTCTCGATCGCCGGCAACCTGCCCTCGGCGCCCGCGCTGATGGGCAACACGGTCATCTGGAAGCCGGCCTCCAGCGCGGTCTATCCCGCCTACTGGGTGATGCGGCTGTTCCTCGAGGCCGGACTGCCGCCGGGGGTGATCAACTTCCTGCCGGGGTCCGGTCGCGAAGTCGGCGCCCGCCTGCTGGGGCACCCGCAGCTCGGCGGCGTGCACTTCACCGGGTCGACCGAGACGTTCCGCGGCATGTGGCGGACGATCGGCGAGCGAATTGCCGACTACCGTTCGTATCCGCGCATCGTCGGGGAGACCGGCGGCAAGGATTTCGTCGTGGCCCATGTCTCGGCGGACGTCGATGCGCTGGTCTGCGCGCTGATCCGGGGCGCCTTCGAATACAGCGGCCAGAAATGCTCGGCCGCCAGCCGGGCGTATATCCCCGACAGTCTCTGGCCCGAAGTGCGTGAGAAGCTGGTCACCGGCGTGGGGACGGTGCGCATGGGAGATCCACGGGATCTGCGCAACTTCACGGGAGCGGTGATCGATGAAGCGGCCTTCGACAAGATCATGGGCTACATCGAGCACGCCCGCGAGGCGGAGGGCCTGGAGATCATCACCGGGGGGCATGGCGACAAGGCACGCGGCTACTACATCGAGCCGACCGTCGTGCGCGCCGACGATCCCCACGCGCGCCTGATGGAGGAGGAGATCTTCGGCCCGGTGTTGACGATCTACGTCTATCCGGAGAAGGAGTTCGTCGAGACCCTCGAGCTCTGCGACCGCACCTCACCCTATGCGCTGACCGGTTCGATCTTCGCCCGCGACCGGTACGCGATTCTGTTGGCGCACCGCACGCTGCGCTATGCGGCGGGCAACTTCTACGTCAACGACAAGCCAACCGGCGCGGTGGTCGGCCTGCAACCCTTCGGGGGCGCCCGGGCGAGCGGAACCAACGACAAGTCCGGCTCGATGCTCAATCTGCTGCGCTGGGTGACGCCCCGGACGATCAAGGAGACCTTCGTGCCTCCGACCGACTTCCGCTATCCGCACATGGAGGGGGAGTAGGCGCGCGACGCGCAGCCACGGTGCGCGGCAGCGCCATGCGCGGTGCATCGAACGGAGGGAGCGAGAGCATGAGAGCCGCCGACCTCTTCGTCCGATGCCTCGAACAGGAAGGCGTCGCCTACGTCTTCGCTCTGCCGGGGGAGGAGAACCTCGATTTGCTCGAAGCGCTGCGGGACTCCTCGATTCACGTGCTGGTCACCCGCCACGAGCAGGGGGCGGCCTTCATGGCCGCCACCTACGCCCGTCTGACCGGCAAGGTCGGCGTCTGCCTCTCGACGCTGGGGCCCGGCGCGACCAACCTCGTCACCGGCGTGGCCCATGCGCAGCTCGGCGGCATTCCCCTGCTGGCGATCACGGGCCAGAAGCCGATCCGCCAGAACTGGCATGCCGACTTTCAGGTCATCGATGTGGTCGACATGTTCCAGTCGCTGACCAAGCGCACCACGCAGATTCGCGGACCACTCTCGATCCCCAAGGAGATCCGCCACGCGTTCAAGCTGGCGACCGACGAGCGGCAGGGCGCCTGTCACATCGAGCTGCCCGAGGATGTGGCCCAGGAGGAGGTGCCTGCGGGGATGCGGCCGTTGCCGGTGGGTCGCATGCGCCGCCCGGCGCCGGATGCGGATGCGATCGTGCAGGCCGCCGAACAGATCCGGCAGGCACGGCATCCGATTCTGATCGTCTCGAGTCGCGCCCAGCGGCGGCGGGTGCACGCCGCCCTGCGCGAGTTCTGCGATGCGACCAACATCTATCTGATCCATACACAGCTCGGAAAGGGCGCGCTGGGGGACGACCATCGCAATTCGCTCTACGCCTTCGGCATCCACAAGCACGATTATGTCAATTGCGTGGTGGACGCCGCCGACCTGATCATCACCGTCGGATACTCGACGCACGAACATCCCCCCCGGCTATGGAACGATTCGCTGGAGAAGGAGATCGTGCACATCGACTTCGTGCGGGCGCGCACCGAAACCCACTACAATCCGCGTGTGGAGGTGCTCGGCGACATCGCCAATAGCCTCGACGCGCTGCGCGCGGCGCTCGACGATTACGAATACGATGCCGCGCCCCTCGAGCGCACGCGTGCCGAGTTGCACGAGAAGCTCTTCGTCGAGGGGGCCACCGATTCCGCCTTTCCCCCCCGCCCGCGGCGCATCGTGGCCGAGTGCCGTCGCGTCCTCGATCACGAGGACATCCTCTGCCTGGACAACGGGATCTACAAACTCTGGTTCGCGCGTCACTATCCGACGTACGCGATCGGGACCTTCGTGCTCGACAACACCCTGGCCACGATGGGTGCCGGCTTGCCGGCCGCGATGGCCGCCAAGCTGGTCAACCCCGAACGGCGTGTGCTGGGCGTCGTGGGCGACGGCGGGTTCCTGATGAACTCCCAGGAGATGGAGACCGCGGTGCGCCTGCGAATCCCGGTGGTGATTCTGCTGCTCAACGACGACGGCTTCGGCTTCATCCGTTGGAAGCAGGCCAGCATGGGCTATCGTGACTTCGGCCTGCAGCTCGGCAATCCCGACTTCGTGGCCTACGCGCGCAGCTACGGCGCCGAGGGTCACCGCATCTCGGCAACCGACGAGCTGGGCCCGGTGCTGCAGAAGGCCTTCGATGCGCAGAAGCCGGTGCTGATCGAATGCCCGATCGACTACAGCGAGAACATCACCGTTTGGAACCAGGAACTGGGCAGCGTCGAGTGCCGCATGGACTAGGCGACGGCGAGGGTCGCCGAATCGGGCGCCCTGGCGAGCGCGGGGCACGTCGCTACGGCACGCAGGGAGGGCGCGGGCGATGCACGGTGAGCGGATCGAACGGGACGGCTTGGGCGAGGTGCGCATTCCGGACGACGTCCATTGGGGTCCACAGACGCAGCGCGCGGTGGAGAACTTCGCCATCTCGGGGCAGCGCATGCCAATGGCCCTGATCGTGGCGATCGCCCACATCAAGCGCCACGCTGCGGAAGTCAACGCCGAGCTGGGACTGCTGGATGCGGAGCGGGCGCGCGCGATCGCCGCGGCGGCCGGCGAGGTGGTGGCCGGGGAGTGGGACGCGCAGTTCCCGGTGGATGTCTTCCAGACCGGGTCGGGAACCTCGACCAACATGAACGTCAACGAGGTGGTGGCCAGCCGCGCCAACCAGATCCTCGGCCACCCTCGCGGCAGCCGCGAGCCGGTGCACCCGAACGATCACGTCAATCTGGGCCAGTCTTCGAACGATGTGATTCCCACCGCGATCCATCTGGCGGTGCGCCAATCCGCCGCCGCGCTATGCGCGGCATCGGATGGACTTCGGGGCAGGCTGCTGGCCAAGCAGGCCGAGTTGGCGGGCGTCGTCAAGCTCGCCCGCACGCACCTGCAGGACGCCGTGCCGATGACTCTCGGCCAGGAGTTTTCCGGCTATGCGACGCAGATCGCCAAGGCCCGCGGGCGCATCGCCGCGACCCTGCCCGATCTGGAGGAGCTGGCCCTGGGCGCCACGGCTGCCGGTACCGGCCTGGGCGCGCATCCCGATTTCGCCGCAGCCGTGATCGCGCGACTGGCCGCGGAGACGAACCTGCCGTTGCGGCCGGCCGAGAACCGCTTCGAGGCCCTCGCCGCTCGCGACGCCCTGGTGGCCACGAGCGCTGCGCTGTGCGGCCTGGCGGGGGCACTGATGAAGATCGCCGAGGATCTGCGGCTGCTGTCCAGCGGTCCGCGCGGCGGACTTGGGGAGATCGCCCTGCCGGCCCTGCAGCCGGGATCCTCGATCATGCCGGGCAAGGTGAACCCGGTGATCCCCGAGATGGTGATCCAGGTGGCCGCGCAGGTGATGGGACACCATCAGGCGATCGCGATCGGCGGGCAGCACGGACCGCTCGAGCTGAACATGATGATGCCGATGATCGGCGCCAACGCGCTGGGAGCCTGCGGCATCCTCACCGCGGCGACGCGTGCGCTGGCCGATCGCTGCATCGCGGGCCTGACGGCCGATGCCCAGCGCTGTCGGGCGCTCGCCGAGCGGAGCCTGGCGCTGGCGACAGCGCTCGCGCCACGGATCGGCTACGATCGCGCTACGCGGATCGCACAGCGGACGCTGCAGGAGGAC
>WJJG01000265.1 GCA_014729815.1 Candidatus Eiseniibacteriota bacterium | reverse complement strand
GTTCTTGCGCAATGGCGTCGATGGAACGCTCTTCACGCCGGGGCCGCGTCCCCGGGCGCTGCTCGAGCGGCTCCGCCTGCCCGAAGACGCGTTCGTGCTGCTCACCGCCACGCGCTTGCACAGCGAGAAGCGCCTCGACCGCACGTTGCGCGCGCTGGCGCAACTGCGCGCGCGGGTTCCCTCGGCGGTGGCGATCCTGCTCGGCGAGGGGGCCGAGCGGGCGCGGCTGATGGCATTGGCGCACAAGCTGGGCATCGCCGATGCAGTGCGTCTGCCCGGCGCAGTGCCCCATCATGAACTGCCCGATTGGTACCGACTCTCCGATCTCGTGCTCTCGCTACTCGACCGCACCAACGCCAGCAACCCGGTCGTCGAGGCGATGGCCTGCGAGTGCTGCGTGGTGGCGCGCGATGTGGGTGCGACGGGCGAGCTGGTGCGCGACGGCGAGACCGGGGTCCTGCTCCTCCCGGGCCAGGAGGATCGGCTGGCGGAGCAGCTCGCCGAGCTGGCCGCCGCACCCGAGCGCCGAGCCGAGATCGGGCGCGCAGCGCGCCGCCTCGCGCTGCACCTCTGTGGCAGCGTGCGCGAGCGGATGCAGAGGGAGGTCGACATCATCACCGCTCCGGCCATCGTGTCGGTGCCGCAGCGCGCCGCGGCGCCCGCGACCGCGGGGGTGCGCGGTTGACAGTTCGCGGACGGCTACCTAGCATATCCGCAACACGGGGTGCCGCTTCGCCCGCACCTCCCCTCCCGGGGCGGAGCGTTCGGTGGGTGTCCAGAGGCGATCGCACGCACGCGGATCCGATTGCCCGCGATGGGCTTTGATGGACCCGCGCTCGATCGTCCCCCCGGGGAGCGCGCCGCGCAGCCCGGGTACACGGGACGCCGCAGCGGAGAGGATCGCATGGCAGTCGAGCAGGATGCGCCGCGCGGGCGGCGGGATCTCTTCCGGAAGGCCTACAACTTCACGCGCGCCGATGAGGCCAAGGCGGCGGGCCTCTACCCCTACTTCATCCCCATCGGCGGATCCGAGGGCACGGTCGTCACGATCGACGGCGAGCAGAAGATCATGCTCGGGTCGAACAACTACCTCGGCCTGACCCACGATCCGCGCGTCCTCGAGGCGGCCGAGAAGGTCACCCGCCGCTACGGCACCGGCTGCACCGGCAGCCGGTTCCTCAACGGCACCCTAGACCTGCATCTGAAGCTCGAACGCGACCTCGCCGATTTGGTGCACAAGGACGCCGCGCTGGTCTTCTCGACCGGATTCCAGGTCAATCTCGGGGCGATCTCGACGCTGATCGGCCGCGGCGACGTGGTGATCATCGACAAGCTCGATCATGCCAGTATCGTCGATGGCTGTCGGCTGGCGATGGGAGATACGCTGCGCTTCCGGCACAACGACATGGCCGACCTCGACCGCGTCCTGACCAAGGTGGCTGGACAGGACGTCGGCAAGTTGGTCGTGGTCGATGGGATCTTCAGCATGGAGGGGGATATCGCCCATCTGCCCGAGATCGTCCCGTTGTGCAAGAAGCATGGCGCGCGGCTGATGGTCGATGAAGCACACTCGGCGGGGGTGATGGGTCCCACCGGCGCGGGCACCGCCGAGCATTTCGGGCTCAGCGACGAGGTCGACCTGCTGATGGGCACGTTCAGCAAGTCGTTCGCCTCGATCGGCGGATTTCTGGCCGGGGACGCAACGGTGATCTCCTACGTGCAGCATCACGCGCGCTCACTGATCTTCTCGGCCGCCATGCCGCCCTACGCCGTGGCGACCGTGCAGGCCTGCGTGGACATCCTCAAATCCGAGCCCGAGCGTCGCGAACAGCTCTGGCGGAATGCCGAATACCTCAAGCAGGGCATCCAGGGCATGGGCTACGAGACCGGTCCGTGCGACAGCCCGGTGATCCCGGTCATCATCGGACAGAGCGAACACACCTTCATGTTCTGGAAGCAGCTCCTCGAGGCGGGGGTCTTCACCAATCCGGTGATCGCCCCGGCCGTGCCCGAGAACACCGCCCGCATCCGCACCAGCGTGATGGCCACGCACACCGAAGACCTGCTCGCCCGGGCGCTGGAGGTCTTCCGGCGCGTGGGCAAGCGGATGGGGATCATCTAGGCGCAGCGGCGGCCGGGCGGACCGGAGAATACGCGCCACAACCCAGGGATGGATGTCGTGGCAGTGAATGTCGAGCGGGTCACCGGGCGCCGCGACCTGCACCGGTTCGTCACCTTCCCGTGGCGGGTCTACGCCGGGGATCCTCACTGGGTGCCCCCCCTGATCGGGGACACCAAGAAGACCCTGCAGCGCCACCCCTTCCACGAGCACGCCGAGGTCGACTACTTCCTCGCCCGCCGCGACGACGCGCTGGTCGGGCGCATCGCGGCGATCCGCAATGACCGGCACAATCAGGAGCATGACGAGCGCATCGCCTTCTTCGGCTTCTTCGAGGCCTCGGACGCCGAGGCGGCGCGGGCACTGCTCGGTACGGTCGAGAGTTGGGCCGCTGCGCAGGAGCTGGTGGCGGTGCGCGGTCCGGCCAACTTCTCGAGCAACGAGGAGTGGGGGCTGCTGGTCGAGGGGTTCGATGCGCCGCCGGCGATCATGATGACCTACAACCCGCCCCGCTACATCGACTATCTCGAGGGCGCCGGCTATGCGAAGGCCAAGGACCTGCTGGCCTATTTCCTCGACGACCCGAATCCCAGCGAGCGGATCCTGCGTACGGCCGAGAAGATGGCCGCGCGACGCGGCGTGTCGGTGCGTCCGCTGAACATGAAGCGCTTCGAGGAGGATGTCGGTCTGGTGCGGGAGGTCTACAACGAAGCCTGGGAGCAGAATTGGGGCTTCGTCTCGATGACCGAGGCCGAGATCGAGCACATGGCCAAGGAGCTGCGCCCGGTCGTCAAGCCGGAGCTGATCCTCCTGGCCGAGAAGGGGGAGCGTCCAGTCGGCTTCGCCATGGCGCTGCCCGACTACAACGCGGCCATCCGCCATGCCAACGGGCGGCTGTTTCCCTTCGGTCTGCTCAAGATCCTCTGGCACGCGCGCAAGATCCACAAGCTGCGCGTGCTCACCCTGGGGCTCGTGCCGGAGATGCGCCGCACGGGCGTCGAGCAGCTTCTCTACCTGCGCATCTTCCAGGGCGGACAGAAGCTGGGCATCGACGAGGGGGAGATGTCCTGGATCCTCGAGGACAACCATGCCATGCGGCAAGGACTCGAGCGGATCGGCTGCCGGGCGTACAAGACGTATCGGATCTACGAGAAGCATCTGACTCCCTGAACATCGCGGCGCGGCGGCGGCCGAGTCGTGGAGCAGCAGCCCAGTCGCCGGACTGCAGCGATGCAACGCGCGGAGGATCGAGGGAGACCGTCGTGAAGCAGAACGGGAGCACGCCTGTGAAGCCCCTGGTGCTGGTTACCGGCGCCACCGGCTTCGCCGGCTCGCACATGGCCGACCTGCTGATCGAGTCGGGCTATCCGGTGCGGGCGCTGGTGCGCACCACCAGCGATCTGCGCTGGGTGCCGCTGCAGGCCGAGCAGGTCACCGCCGATCTGCGCGATGTCGCCTCGCTGCGCCGGCTGGTCGATGGCGTGCGCTGGGTCTTCCACTTCGCCGGCGCCACGCGCGCGCTGCGACCCGCGCATTTCTTTCGCGTCAACACCACCGGTACGCTGGAGCTCTGGCAGGCGTTGCGCGAGCACGCCGACGAGGTCGAGCTCTTCCTCTTCGTCAGCAGCCTGGCGGCCTCGGGCCCGGCGCCCTTCGCCGAGGCGCCGCGCAAGGAGAGCGACGAGGCGCGCCCGATCTCACCCTACGGAGAGAGCAAGCTGGCCGCCGAGCAGGGGCTCCGCGAGCAGGCCGATCCGCGCATCCGGCAGCTCGTCGTGCGACCGCCGACGGTCTACGGCCCGCGGGATGATATGGTCCTGGCCTTCTTCCGCTGGGCGCGCCGGGGGATCGCGCCGCTGCCCGCGCCGCGCGGCAGCCGGCTGAGTCTGATCCACGCGCGCGATCTGGCAAGCGCATGCCTGACGCTGGCCGAGGGTGGGTCGCAGGGAACCTTCCATGTCGACGACGGACACATCCATAGTTGGGAGCAGATCGCGGATCTGGCCGAGCGGGCGCTGGGCCGCAGGCTGCGGCGCTGGCGCCTGCCCTCGGGCCTGGCGCATCTGGCCGGTGAGATCGGCGAGTGGCTCGGCCGGCTGAGCGGCCGCGTCCCGCCGGTCAATCGCGACAAGGTGCGCGACATCCTCCAGCCCTACTGGATCTGCGACGGGTCGCGGGCCCGCGCGGCGGGCTTCCGGGCGGAGATTCCCGCGGAAGAGGGGATCCCGCGCACCGTGCACTGGTATCGTGACGAGGGGTGGTTGTGAGCGGCGCGGCATCGGAAGGTGCGGCCTCGGAAGGAGCGGCCTCGGAAGTAGCGGGGGCGGTGCGTTCGGAGCAGCCGGCAGGGATGCGCACCGGGCGCGGCTACTACCCGGCCGACGTCGTGCTGCTGGTCTACCTGTTGGTGACCGGCATCCCGCTCCTGCTCTCTCCGTACAGCTTCCCGGGGCGCGGCGACTACATGATGATGCACTTCGGCGGACTGCTGCTCGTCTCGCTGCTCCACTTCGCGCCCCGCGCCGGACACCCGCTGTGGCGCTTCGTGCGGCACTGGTACATCTTCTTCGGCCTGCCCTTTCTGTACGGCGCATTGCGCCATCTGAATCGCCTTCTCTCGCTGGACTTCTTCGATGGGGAGGTGGTGCGCGTCGAGGAGGCGATCTTCGGCTGTCAGCCGAGCCAGATCCTCCACCAGCTTCTGCCCTTCGGCTCCCTCTCGGAGTTCCTGCACCTCTCCTATCTGCTCTATCTGGCGTTGATCCCGCTCGTCGGCTTCAGCCTCTACTATGCGGGCCGGCGGGCGGCGCATCGCGAGTTCGCCACCACGGCCCTCTCGGCCTATTTCACCTGCTATCTGCTCTTCATCCTGTTGCCGGTGCGCGGGCCCTTCCACTACTTCGGACCGCTCGATCCGCCTCCGGTGGGCGGGTTCTTTGCTTCGCTGGTGCACGACATGTTGCACGGTGCCTCGTCGGTGGGCACCGCCTTCCCCTCTTCGCATGTGGCCGCGGCGGTTGCGATCTGGCTGGTCAGCCGCCGCCACCAACCGGTGATCTCGAAGATCGTCGGCGTCCTGGCTCTGGGGATCCTCGTGGGCACGGTGTACGGGGGATTCCACTACGCAGTGGATGCCGCCGTCGGCCTGCTGGTCGGGATCGCGATCGGCCTGCTCGGCCCGCGCTTGCACGGCGGACTGGCGCGTCTAGTGGATGGATGAGCACAGTCCCAGCGTCGCGGCGGAGCGCATCGTCGGAGATCGGGACTGCGCGCAAGCCGCGGTGCTGGGATGCCCACCCTACCCCATCGGTTGTGACCCGAAGATTGGTGAGGGAGAGCTCCTAGGCCGGTTCGGCTGCCGAGCTTGACCCGCGGGTGCCTGTGGGGCCTGTTTTCGCGCGGCGGTGGCTCCAGCCTGGCTACCTGTTCGGGCATGAGCCCGATGCGCAAGCTCCCCGCCCCCCACCGCCGCGGCTTCTGGCCGCCCTTCTGCCCCAACCCGGCCCCCCCTTCCACGTCAACCTGGCCGTGGGCGCCGGGAGCTGGGCCCTCTATCACTTCACCGAGAGCCCCGTGCGGCGCAAGGGACGCATGACCGAGCGCCAGAAGCTCCGCCGCGCGGAGCTCGAGCGCCTCTGGGGACGGGCCGATCCGCGCGCCGTCGAGCGCGGCATGATGGCCCTGCTCGATCCGCTGCTCCCCGCATCCGCCAGCCCGGCCCTCAAGCCCCGCGCTCGGGCTCACCGCACGCGGAAACCACGCGCAGCCGCTTAGAACCGGATCCCCGCCAGCGCGTAGATCCCCTGCGTCTTGATCTCGACTTGCTGATCGATGCGCTGGGCGTCCTCGCGCGGGCTGGAGATGTTCTGCATGCCGAGCGTGTAGCGCCCCTCGAGGAAGAAGCTCGCGCTGCCCGAGCCGACGAACTGCAGCCCGGCGCCCACGGTGACGCTGTAGTCGAGGTCCTCGAAGACGTCGTCCTCGCTGTAGCTCTCCTCGCCACCGCTTCCATCGTCGTAGACGATCTCCCAGTCTACGAGGTAGCCGATCTCGGCGCCCCCGATCAGGTAGGGACCCGTGGCCATACCGCCCGGGACGAGGCGCAGCATCGGCGCGACGACGGCATAGTTGAGGCGCCATTCGGTATCGTTGAGCTCGAGCATCTCATCATGCACCTGCAGTGCGCCCTTCTGCAGATAGAGCACGTCGATATCCAGCCAGATCTTCGGATCGAGCGGGAGCGAGATGCAGATGCCGCCTCCCGGGCGCATCCAGGATTCGAGGTCCGCCGCGTCGTCTGGATCGATCTGCAGCGTGGCCCAGTTGACGCCACCCTTGATCGCCAGAGACGCGCCGGGCTCGGCCAGGACCGCGCCACTGAAGCCGCCGAGCAGAGCCAGTGCGAGCGCGCAGAGCATCGCGATTCTCACGAACGCCTCCTTCTGTGGAAATCGACCCCGCGTTTGCCGGACTCTCGTCCAGCGGACCCTCACATCCCGGGCATCTTGGCCGCAACGGCGCAGCCGTGCAAGTCGTCCGGCGGGCCCGGGGGCGCGGACGCTCAGAGGGCGCCGCGCGGTGGGATCGGCGCGAGTGGCCTTCAGAGGACCCCGATCGATCGGATCGCGAGGACGATCTGGTAGAGCCCCAGACCGCAGAGGATCGCCACGGAGAGCAGCAGCAGCGCCCGCTGGAACCGCGCGCCGAGATAGCGCACGCTGCCGAAGGCGACGATCAACACCGCCAGCATCGTCACGATCGTGACGTAGAAGGCGGCGATCGCCGCCACACCGGTGCCCGGCGACTCGCGCCAGCCCGCGAGCACGACCGGTCCCAGCACTAGCGTCCATCCCAGATAGGGATTGGGATTGAGCAGATTGACCAGAGCCGCCTCGAGCAGCGTGCGCGAGGTGCGTTCGGGTGCCCGCGCGAGGCCGCCGGCATCGCGTCGCCACTGCCCGAACGCGCGCCAGCCCAGATAGAGCAGGAGCAGACCGCCCGCCCCGCGCAGGATGGCATGCATGGCCGGGGAGAGCTGCCCCAGAACCAGCAGCGCGAGCAGGGCGATCGGTCCATCGCTCAGAAGCGGTGAGAAGGCCGCCGGCAGTGTGCGGCGCCAGCCGATCCCGCTGGCGCGCGAGAGCAGATAGGCCTGCAGAGGTCCGGGCTGGACGGCGGCGGCAAAGGCCAGGCTGGCGGCGATGATGATGTAGCGCCACATCAGTCTGCCGCGCCAGCACCGCCGGCCGCGCCGGCGACGGACGCGGTGGTCCTCATGCCTCTCCTCCGGCCTCTTCTCCGGCCCGCAGCGCCTCGTGCAGTTGCGACTCGAGCTTCTCCATGGCCGGTTGCGCCTGCTCCCAGACCTCTTCGATCTTCTCGAAGTCGAGCAGCGGGATCTCGCGCAGCCGCGGTCGGATGTAGATCGCCGGCGGGCGGGTCTCCATCGCCGCCCGGGTGAGCCGCTCGAGGAGGATGTCGAACATGCGCAGGATCGCTTCGATCACATTGGGCGGCTCGTCCGCGGAGACGTCCCGCTCCGGCGTGACATCGATGGCCACGACGACATCGCACGTGTCGAGGAGCAACTCGTAGGGCAGATTGTTGACGATGCCGCCGTCGACGAGGATCCGGCCGTCATGCTCGACGGGCACGAAGATGCCGGGAATCGACATGCTGGCGCGGATCGCCGGCAGCAGCTCTCCGCGTCCGAAGACCACCGGCTCCCCGCTTTGGAAGTCGGCCGCGACCACCTGCAACGGGATCTCGAGATCCTCGAACGTGCGCGCCGCGATCTCTTCGAGCAGGTAGTGGAGGAAGCGATCCGCACTGAGCAGCCCGCTCTTCTTCCATGCGGGACGGACAGCGCCGAGCCACTTGATCAGATCGGCCGACTTGCGCACGATCTCGCCCAGGCTGTCGCCGCGCGCGACGATATGCTGCTCGACGCCCTTGCGGATCTGCCGACCCGATCGCCCCGAGGCGTAGAGGGCGCCGATGATCGCGCCCATGCTCGTACCCGCGATCGCCGCGGGCCGGATGCCAAGCGTATCGATCGTCTCGAGCGCCAGCACGTGCGCCAGTCCGCGCACGCCTCCGCCGCCGAGGGCGAGTCCGATCTTCAGGCTATCGTGCACATCCCCACGCATCGGTCATGCCTCGGTTCACCACGCATCGATTCATCGCTCGGCGCATCCCCCGACCGGTTCATCGTATCGCGATCCAGTAGGCTGCCGACACGAGCGCCGCGTCGGCGAAGAGGTGCGAGACCGCCACGGTGGCGAGCCCGCCGAGACGTTCGCGCGTATGCGCCCAGGTCCAGGAGGCGCCCAGAAGCAGAGCGAAACTCACCGCCGCCCAGACGGGACGCAGCAGAAGAACCAGGACGAGCAGATGATAGGCGGCAAAGAGCGGATGCGCCAGGGCCCCCAGGCGGCGATCGCGTCGCAGGACGTCCCAGTGGAACTGTTCGATGAACGGATGCAGAAGGCCGTAGTAGGGCAGAAAGAGCAGCAGGGACGTGCCGCTGAGTCCATGGTCGGCGAACCAGACGCGCAGCTCGAGGCCCGGAAGCAACGCTGGATCCTCCAGCAGCAGCAGCAACGGACCCGCCAGCGCCGCGGGGAGTCCCAGACGCAGGAGCCAGGCGGGCGAGAAGCCTTTGCGCAGCACCGCGAGACGACGCGGAACGCAGATGCCGCCAAGGATGATCAGCGCGTGATAGAGGAGAATGGTGATCCAGGCGTCGTGCAGCAGGTAGAGGCCCATGCCGATGGCCACGAACGGCGCGGCGGGCATCAGGATCCGCGCCGCACCCGGGAGCGGGACTTGGGAACGCCGGCGCCGCGGCTCTGCGTGGGCTTGCGGGTGCGTCTCGCGATCTCCCTATCGCAGCAGGCCCAAACGCGGGCGCATTCCCAGGTCCAGCACCGTCACATGATCCCAGAAGGGCGCGTTGCCGAGCAGGCCGCTGACCGGAAACGGCCATTGCGCGAAGAGTCGCGGTTGCTCCTCGAGGAAGAAGACCTCCAGTTCCGCCAGGCGCGCCGAGCCGACCACCAGCGGACCCTGGGCCGGACAGCCGAGGGCGGTGAGCGGCTGGCCCCAGGAACGCACCTCCCAGCGCGTGGCCGCCTCCTCGGGCGTGCAGTCGGTCAGGCGCGTCCAGGTGTCGCGATCGACGGTGATGCCGAAGGCGCTCGAGCCGGTGTCGAAGAGCAGGTCGCCGAAGCCTTCTCCGCCGAGGATCACATAGGGGAAGAGCTTGGCGTCTCGGATCTCCGCGGGCGCCCATGTCGTCCGCTCGAGGAACCAGCGCGGGAGCGCGCCGAAACGCGTCAGGGCCAGGCGTTCTCCCGGATAGTCGATCAGCACGAGATGGCCGACGAGCAGATCCAGGCCCAGAGAGCCGAGCAGTTCTCCGTCGCCCCCATGCTCGGGGCGATCGCGCAGCCAGGTGGGGCCGAGCTGCATCCCGCCGATCGCGAAGCGCGGGACGTGATACATCCCCTCGTGCATCTCCCACCCGCGCTCGGTGGCCAGGTCGCCATAGACCAGGGTCACGTCCAAACCGGTGTCCAGC
>WJJG01000264.1 GCA_014729815.1 Candidatus Eiseniibacteriota bacterium | reverse complement strand
GGGGACGTGGCCGGTCCGATCGAGTATGGGCCCGCCTACTACCTGCTGCAGCTGATCGATGCGGAGCCCAATCCGGATCGGCCGCCGTTCGAGGAGGTGCGCGACGGCTTGCGCCTCGCTCTGATCCAGGAGCGCGGAGGGCAGAAGCTGGCCGAGTTCCATCGCCACCTCTTCGAGAAGTACCGCTTCGAGCCCTATATGGATCAGGTACTCTGGATGACGGACTTCCTGCGTGAGGAGACGCGCGACGTCAAGCGCGGGCTCACCGTGGACGAGATGCGCGGTCCCGACGGACAGCTGCGCGAGGACGTGCCGAGCGAGGTGCCGTGGACCGCGAATCCCCTCTCGGAAGAGGACAGCCGCCGGATCCTGGCGACCACCACCGTCGATACGATAACCGCCGTCCTGCTACTCGATCATCTGGCCAACAAGCTGAGCTTCACTTGGCCGACCTTCGAGACGCCCGACGATACGATGACGTTGCTTCGGGAACTGGTGCGCACGCGACTGGAGCGGGCCGAGGCCTGGGACCTGGGCTACGACGAGGAGCCGGAGATGGTCTGGCGCGCGCGCAAGCAGCGCGGCATGATCCACACGCGGCAGTTCTACCTGCGCAAGGTGCGCGCGGTGACGCGGGCCTCGATGGAAGCGGCGCGCGAGTGGTACGAGGACCAAGCCGAGGAGATGCCCGGGCGGCGGCGCTACGTGATGTACGTCCTCGCGGATTGGGACAAGGCCCTCGCGGCGCGGGAGGTCCTGGCCCGGGGAGTTACGCCGGAACGCGCCTACGCGGAGATCCGCGAGATCGATCCCGAAGCGACTTGGTTGGGGGAAGGCGTCCAGATCGCCAGCCAGGAGGAGATCGCCAACTCCATCGAGCGGCAGCTCTTCCGCATCTCCGAGGGCGAGGTCACCGACCCGGTGCCGGTCGGGAACCGCTTCGGCGTCGCGCGGGTGGAGAAGATCGAAGCCGCGGAAATGGTCCCCTTCGAACGCGTGGCCGAGCAAATCATCGAGCAGCTGAGCCAGGCGCGGGCCGATTCGCTGCTGAGTGCCTATATCTCGCAGCGTCGCGAAGCGATGCCGATCGAGATCAACGAGGAGGTCTTTGCGCAACTGCGGTGGGAGCCTTCGTCGCCCTAGCCGCAGGCAACGGGAGCGCGGAGGCGTGTGCCGAATGAGATCTGATCGCTCCGTAGTCGAGATCTGCGCTGGCTTCCTCTCCGCGGGACCGGCCGGCTGGCGGTTCTCCTTCCTGGCCCTGCTGATCCCCATCTGGGCGGGTGCGGCCGCTGCGGCGGGCGGCGTGGAGATCGAGCGCATCTCCGAGTCGGACACGCAGATCCTCTTCGCGGTGCGAACCCCTCGACCGCAGACCTGGCCGGTGGAGCTTGCCCAGGGACGCTTCGTGGATGTCGCCTGGCCGGGCGCCGAGCGGATCACCCGCCCCGGTGCGCCGGAGCTGCCCTTCGTGGAGGTGCGCGTCGCGGTGCCGCCGGGGGCGGATCCGATCGCCAGCGTGGTCGAGGCCGCGCCGCAGACCCTGATCGAGGGACGTCCTCTGCCGGCCCCCGAGCGGGAGATCCGCGACCCGCACGATCGGCGACCGGGGTCTCCCGACGCCTTGCCGCAGTTCGTCTCCGAGCGCTCCCCCGATCCGCTGATCTACGAGAGCGGCGCGATCCATCCCTCCCGCGCCGTGGCGGCCGGGGCGGTCCACAACTGGCGCCACTACCGCGTGGCGCCGATCCGCATCTACCCGGTGCGCTACGACGGCGCCAGCCGGCGGCTGCTCTGGTCGGAACGGATTCTCGTGCGCGTGCAGTTCGCGCCTCGCTCGGAGGTTTCGCCCGGCGGCGCGCCGCCGGGCGGGCGCCCCTATCCGCGGGGCGAGGGTCGCTGGGAAGCGGTCTTCCGCAACGCCCTGCTCAACTACCGTAGCGCGGGAGCCTTCAAGCGTGCACCGGCGGAGCGGGCCCGGCTGCGCAGCCGGGCCCCCCAGCCGAGCGAGGAGCAGTTCCGGCTGAGCGTGGCGCGCACGGGGCTCTACCGCGTGGCCTTCGACGATCTGGTCGGCGCCGGGCTGGGCGCCGAAGACCTGGCCTGGAGCGCGCTGCGCCTGACGCTGCGCGACTACGACGACTCGGCCGAGGAGCCCTTTGTCGAGCAGGACGTGTCCTTCCTGCCCGACGATCAGGATGCGGATGGGCGCTACGGTCCGGGCGACGGCTTCTTCTTCTACGGCCTCGACGCCTGGGACCTCGCGGCCGATTCCGGACAGAAGCGCTACGGTCGCGCGAGCGTCTTCTGGCTCGGCGTGGGGGGCGACGCCGGCGCGCAGATGGACACCGGGGAGACCTGGTTCGGCTGGGAGGGGCTCGAGCCTCCGGCGACCTTCGAGCACACGCTGCATTTCGAGGAGAACCTCTGGTACATGCCCAGCGCGGCGCGCGGCCCCGGGGGCGACACGCGCAGCCCGGTGCCCGGCCCCTTCGCGATCGAGACCGATCACTACAACTGGACCTACTTCGGGGCCAGTCGGGGAACCGTGCCGCTCTCGATCCAGGCCGTGCCGCTCGATCTGCCGGCGCTGGATGCAGTGGCGGAGATCTGCGTCCATCTCCAGGGCCAGTACCAGTCGGATCTCGGTCACCAACCGCGTCTCTGGCTCTCGGACAACGAGACCACCGAGATCTCCGAGGTGTGGGGCGTCGATTGGGCCTTCCCGGGCAACCCGTATGTCTTCAGCAATCTCTACGACATCAGCGTCTGCGTGCCCGGCGAGGAGATTCCATCGGACCTGCTCGGTACCGGGCGGAGCTACCTGAAGATCTACCAGCCCGCCAACGGAGACGGCTACGACGGGATCGACGCCGATGGGGCCGGCATCGACTGGGTCGAGGTGACCTATCGCGGCTTCTACCGGATGTACAATCAGCGCCTCCGCGCGAGCCTGACCGGGCTCAGCGGCCCACAGCAGTTGCGGGTGCGCATGATCCGGGGCACGCAGGCGGACCCGCCCACCGATGCGCTCTTGGTCTTCGACCTGACCGACAGCCTGGCGCCGCGCCACCTGACGATCACCGAGGCGCAGCTGAGCTTCAGTGAGATCGATCGCCGCTGGGAGCTGACGCTGCAGATCGACTGCGGCGATGGCCAGGTGCCCCGGCAGCTCCTGGTGATCGAACGCGACCAGATCGACGATCTGCCCGCCGAGGCGGTCACGGCGCGGGCCAGCGAGCCGCTCGACGCCTTCGCGGGAGAGGATCTGGTGGCCGTCTACCCGCAGCGCTTCGCGGAAGAGATCGAGCCGCTGCTGAGCCACCGGGAGGATCAGGGACATCACGTCCTGCGCGCACCGGCGCAGAGTGTCTACGACACCTACAGCGGCGGACGACCCCATCCCTACGCGATCAAACGTCTGCTGCGCGCGATGTGGCGTCAGAGCGATCCGCCGCCGGAATACCTGCTGCTCTTCGGCGACGCCTCGAACGACATCGCCGGCTACGGACTCGATCTGCCCAGCGAGCAGGCCGATACGAACTGGGTGCCGGCGCCCACCCTGGTGGGACCCTGGAGCGAGCTGATCCCCTGCGATCACTGGTACGTCGACAATCTCGGGAGTGTTTGGGGCAGCGACATGAGCTTTCTGCCCGACCTGCACGTGGGACGCGTCTCCTGCGGCACGCCGGCGGAAGCGGCCAGCTACGTCGCCAAGGTGCTGGCCTACGAAGAGGGCGATCCGCGCGCTGCCTGGCGCAATCGCGTGATCCTGGTCAGCGACGACAACTTCTCGAGTCGCCTGGGAGGCATCGGCGGCTCGGGGGTCTACGAATACCAGAGCAGCGAGACGAGCTTCCTGCACATCACGCGGCGCGCCCGGGCCACCTACGCCGACGATTCGCTCTTCGCGCACTTCGAGACCGATTCGCTCTATCTGAGCGTGGCCATGGACACGCTCGTCGAGCTGGGACGCTGTCTGCCGGATACGAATGATCCGTCGCGCTGCCTCTGCAGCGATCTGCCCTGGCCCTGGCCACGCAACAGCTGCTACTACACCGGGGGCATCGACTACCTGGTCAACAAGGCCTACGGGGAAGGCTCGGGCGCCTACGCCGGGGACGGGCTGCGGGCGGTCCTCATGGACCAGCTCGGGCGCGGAGCGCTGGTCTGGGCCTTCCAGGGGCACAGCAACCGCAGCCTGCTGACCCACGAATACATCTTCCGTCACAGTCCCCTGGCGGGCCGCACCGACGCCACCGACCTGACCAATCAGAACCGGCCCTTCTTCTTCATGGGCTACGGCTGCCATCTGGCCGACTACGCCTCGCACTGGGAGGGGGATTCACGCCGCGGCGATGCGATGGAAGAGATCATGCTCTTCTGTTGCGAGGGGCAGCCGCGGGGCGCGATCGGCGCCCTGGCCTCGGTGGACTACGAATGGATCGGCCACGACATCCAAGAGAAGATCTTCGCGGCGATGTTCAGCGACCCGCCCGCGGACCCCCAGGATCCGGCGGGCCCCAGTCGCTGGCGGATGGGGGAGATCGTCAGCCACGGCAAGACCAAGGTCTCCAGCCAGGACCGCAACGAGCGCATCACCTACGCCCTGCTCGGCGACCCGGCCCTGCGCCTGGGGCTGGCCCCTCCGGTCCTGCGACTGAGTCTCAACGGGACCGCCTGGGATCCGGCCGAGGGAGCGGAATACGTCAGCGACCGGGACGATGATTCGCTGCATCTGGCCGTGCGCATCTTCGATGACAGCCGCGTCGGCTTCGATGGCCTCAGCGACTACTACGGCAACGTGCCGGAAGACTCGCTGGTCTTCGAGAGCAGCGGGGAGGACGATCGGCGACTGACCGTACGCTACGCCACGCGGCTTCAGCGGCGGCCGTACGAGATCCGCGTCACCGCGAGCGACTACGACGGCTCCCAGGAGAGCGCCACGATCCAGGTGCCGATGAGCGTGGGGCTCTTCGAACAGGTCGAGGACGAGCTGATTCCGCTGGGCGCCGGAAGCGCCCTCGACGACACGGCCACGGTGGTCGTGACCGTGCGTTGCGGCGCCCACCTGACCGCCGAGGATGTCGAGCTGCTGGCCGACGATCTGCCGCTGGAGCTGCGCGAGGCGGTGGTCGACGAGCAATCCGGCGAACCGTTCCTCTGGACGCTGCGCTTCGAGGGGCTGCGCGATGTCGGGCAGGGAGAAGTGACGCTCGATGCGCGGGTGCGCCAGCACGACGGCAGCTGGGAGAGCTTCGCCAGCGTCGGGGTGCGGGTCGGGCAGGTGGCGCTGCGCTTCGCCGCGCCGCCCTTCTGGATGCCCAGCCCGTTCGACGACTACACGTATCTGGTCTACGATCTCACGGCGCGGGCCGCGCGCGTGCAGTTGCGGATCTTCACCAGCAGCGGCCGCCTGATCCTCGAGGACGATACGTTGCCCACGCGCAAGTCGCAGCGCCACTGGCCCGAGGGGCGCGCCTGGGATGGGCGCGATGACGATGGCGACCCGATCGGCAACGGTCTCTACTTCTACGAGCTGACCATCTGGGACAACGACGGCCGCGTGGCCGATCGGGCGCTCGACAAACTGGTCCGCGTGCGCTAGCCCGCGCGCGATGCGAGGAGCGTCACAGATGGCATGGGACCCGCAGAAGCTCACCGCCAAGGCAGCGCAGTCGATCGAGGCCGCCCAGCGGGAGGCGCGGGCGCGCCAACACCAGCAGATCTCTCCGAGTCACCTGCTCCTGGCGCTGCTGCAGCAGCCCGAGGGACTGGTGCCGCGTCTGCTGCGCCGGCTGGGCGCCGAGACGACGGCGCTGGTCGCGGATCTGCAAGAGGATCTGGATGCGCAGCCCAAGGTCACGGGCGCCGCGCAGCTCTATCCCACACCGGAGCTGGGCAGCGTGCTCGAAGCCTCCGCCCAGCAGGCCGAGCGGATGCAGGATGAGTACGTCTCGACCGAGCATCTGCTGCTGGCGATCGCCGACGATGTCAACCGCCACGTCTCCGGTGAGATCCTGCGGCGGCACGCCGGAGGCGCGGAAGCGCTGCTCGCGCAGCTCTCCGCCATCCGCGGCGGGGCGCGCGTGACCGACCCGCATCCGGAAGAGAAGTACGAGGCGCTCAAGCGCTACACGCGCGATCTCACCGCCCTGGCGGGGCGCGAGAAGCTGGATCCGGTGATCGGGCGAGACGCCGAGATCCGTCGAGTGATGCAAGTGCTCTCGCGGCGGCGCAAGAACAACCCAGTGCTCATCGGCGACCCGGGAGTCGGCAAGACGGCGATCGCCGAGGGGCTGGCTCAGCGCATCGTCGCCGGGGACGTGCCCGAGGGACTGCGCGAGAAGCAGGTGTTGGCGCTCGATGTCGGAGCGCTGGTCGCCGGGGCCAAGTACCGCGGCGAGTTCGAGGATCGTCTCAAGGCCGTGTTGCGCGAGATCAAAGAGGCCGCCGGGCGTGTGATCCTCTTCATCGACGAGATGCACACGCTGGTCGGCGCCGGGGCCGCCGAAGGGGCGGTCGACGCCTCCAACATGCTCAAGCCGATGCTGGCGCGCGGAGAGCTGAGATGCGTGGGGGCGACGACCGTCGATGAATACCGCCAGCACGTCGAGAAGGACGCCGCCCTCGAGCGCCGCTTCCAGCCGATCCTGGTTCGCGAGCCGTCGGTCGAGGACACGATCGCGATCCTGCGCGGTCTGCGGGACCGCTACGAGCTGCACCACGGGGTGCGCGTGAAGGAGAGCGCCCTGGTCGCGGCCGCGCGCCTCTCGGATCGCTACATCAGCGATCGGTTCCTGCCCGACAAGGCGATCGATCTGATCGACGAGGCGGCCAGCTCCCTGCGCATCGAAATCGACTCGATGCCCGAAGCGCTCGATCTGATCGAACGCCGCCAGCGGCGCCTGGAGGTCGAGCGCGAGGCGTTGCGGCGGGAGGGGGAGGAGCCGGACGAGCAACGGCTGGCGGCGATCGCGGAGGAGCTGGCGCAGCTCCAGGAGGAGCGCGATCGGCTGGCGGCCCAGTGGACCGAGGAGCGCGAGGTGATCGGGCACCTGCGCGAGATCAAGGCGCGCATCGAGGAGCTCCGCGCGCGGGAGGCGCGCGCCGAGAGGGAGGGCCAGCTCGAGGAGGTGGCCGAGGTGCGGCACAGCCTGCTGCCCGCGGCGCGGCGCGAGCTGAAGGAGACCGAAACGCGACTGCAGGCGATCCAGCGCGAGACGCGCATGCTCAAGGAGGAGGTCGACGAGGAGGATATCGCGTCCGTCGTGGCCCGCTGGACCGGCATCCCGGTGAGCCGCATGCTCGAGACCGAGGCGGAGAAGCTGGTGCAGATGGAAGCGCGCCTGCGCCGGCGCGTGGTGGGTCAGGACGCCGCGCTGCGGGCGGTCAGTGATGCGGTGCGCCGCGGCCGCGCCGGGTTGACGCCACCCAACCGGCCGATCGGCAGCTTCATCTTCCTCGGCCCCACGGGCGTCGGCAAGACCGAGACCGCCAAGGCGCTGGCCGAGTTCCTCTTCGACGACGAGAGCCACATGATCCGGCTGGACATGTCGGAGTATGGGGAACGACACGCGGTGGCGCGCATGATCGGGGCACCGCCGGGATACGTGGGCTACGAAGAGGGCGGAGCGCTGACCGAGGCGATCCGGCGCCAACCCTACTCCGTCGTGCTCTTCGACGAGATCGAGAAGGCGCATCCGGAGATCTGGAGCGCGTTGCTCCAGGTGCTCGACGACGGCCGCATGACCGGTGGACAGGGACGTACGGTCGATTTCACCAATACCGTGATCATCATGACGTCCAACATCGGGACGCACCTGTTGCAGCAGCAGAACGGATCGCGCCCCCACGAGGTGCGGGAGCGCATCCTGACCGAGCTGCGCCGGCAGTTCCGTCCCGAGTTCCTCAATCGCATCGACGAGATCGTGATCTTCGATCCGCTCACGCGTGCGCAACTCGCCGAGATCCTCGAGCTGCAGCTCGCCGAACTGCGCCGCTACCTCGAGCCGCGCGGCGTGACGCTCGAGCTGACCGACGCGGCGCGCCAGCGGCTGGCCGAACTGGGATACGAGCCGGAATTCGGCGCCCGGCCGTTGCGACGGGTGCTGCAGCGGGAAGTGCAGAACGAACTGGCGCGGCGCCTGCTCTCCGGTGAGATCGAGAGCGGCGATGCGGTGATCCTCGGGGTCTCGGACGACGGGCGCTTCGACTGGCGCATCGAGCGCAGCGCCGGCAACGAGGCCCACTAGCCGTCGGCCGTCCCCGCTCCCTCCGCCGGCGGGGCCTCGCCATCGGCAAGGCGGAAGAGCACCCGGTTCTTTCCCCCGCGCTTGGCGGCCAGCAGGCGCCGGTTGGCGGCCTGGAAGAGCCCATCGCGTCCCGGTCCGTCGTCGGGGAAGAGGGCCCCGCCGATCGACACCGTGACATGCACCTCGCGGGATCCTCCGCCCAGATGCGGGACCGGGATGCGCAGCGCCGCGATGGCGCCGCGCAGGCGCTCGCCGATCCCCCGGGCCTCGCCGCGCGTCAGCTCCGGCGCCAGGACCGCCACGAACTCCTCTCCGCCGTACCGCGCGAGCACATCGGTGCTGCGCAAGACGCCCTCCAGCGCTGCGGCGACGGCCCGCAGCACCGCGTCGCCGGCATCGTAGCCGTAGCGCGAGTTGAAGCTGCGGAAGTCGTCGATGTCGATGATCAGCAGGCCGAAGCGTTGGCCCGTGCGTCGCGCCCCATCGAGCATCCGCTCCAGATGATCGATGAAGAAGGCCCGATTGTAGATCTGGGTCAGATAGTCGAAGGAGACCACGCCGCGCAGCTGAGCGGCGTAGACCAGTTGCGATCGCAGATAGGGCAGCAGCCGCCGCAGGCGGGCGAGCCGCTGGTCGGTGAACCAGTAGGCGGCGCCCGCCGGGAGCACGAGAGAGGCGCGCCAGGCGGGCTCCTCCCCGATACAGGGGGCCAGCAGTGCGGCGCCCGTCGGTCGCGGCCGGCGTGCGGGCGGCAGCAGCCGGAAGTCGGGCAGCGAGAGGATGTGGGGCGGGCCGCGGTGCAGCTCGTCGATCCAGGGCGCCCAGGCGCGGGGCAGCGTGGAACGATCCCCCGGCCCCTCTTCGGGCGCGAGGATCAGGGCGCCGGGGCCGCGTGCGATTGCGCCGGGAATCGGGAGGTCCCGGGAGAGGAAGAGCGCCGCGGGCGCCTCGAGCAGGCGCCGCGCCAGGTCACAGATGCCCAGGACCACCGAGCGCAGATCGGTCGACTGCTCCACGGTCGCCAGATTGGTGCTGCGCTCATGGGACAGAATCGCATCGATCTCGGAGGGGCCGAAGCCGGTCGCGACGTCGAACCGGCTCTCGAGGGGATGCCGCAGCAGAGGCCGGTTGCGCGAGAGCAGCGGCGGGAGCGCGATACGCAGGCCGCGGCGCGCATCGGAGAGGACGAGGCGCCCCCCGAGCGGCTCGAGGGCGCCGGCCTCGAGCGCCAGCGTGCCGGTGCGCGCCAGGAGGCGTACGGCCTGATGCGCCGCGAGCGCTTGGGCCTCCGGCTCGCCGGCGGAGAGCGCCGCCGCGAGCTCCTCCTCGGCGCCGGCTGGGAGCAGACGCCAGCGCAGGAGCCGCTCGAGCAGCCGGGCATAGCTGGTTGGGATGCGATCCCCCATGGTGCCGGGCCGTCCTCCTGGTTGCTGATTCTTGGGGTCGCGCAAGGCACTACCCTGCAAAAGGATGCACTGTTGCCTCTGAAACCGGATGAAGCGGGTGAGCCGGCGTTCCGCAGGCGGCCTACACAAGTATACCATATCCCGGACCGGGATCCTCGACCCGGATCAGTCTATCCGACTCCGGGACCGGGACTTGATCCCGGCGGGCGGTCTGCTAGACTCCCGCCCGTCGGGGAGCGCATCGGAGCTGCCGGTGCGCCCTTTCTTTGGCGTGGATTCAGAGACGCGGTGCATCGGGTTGCCATCCCGCGCGAACGGATCCGGCACGGGCCGGGAGGGGCGCAGATGACCTTGGTCGAGTTGCTCAAGCCGAGCTGCATTCAGCTCGATTCGCCACCCCTGGCGAAGGAGGAGCTGATCCGCGGGATGGTCGAGCAACTGGCCGCCGCCGGACTGGTCGCGAGCGTCTCGCATGTGACGCGCGCCCTGCTCGAGCGCGAGCGGGTCATGAGCACCGGCGTGGGGCGCGGTGTGGCGCTGCCGCACGCCCGCTCGGCGGCCGTGCGGGAGTTCTGCGTGGCGCTGGCCCGGCCCCGGGAGCCGGTCGACTTCGCGGCGCTCGATGCGGAGCCCGTGCGCCTGGTCCTGATGGCGGTGGGGCCCGGAGACCGCACCGGACTGATGCGGATTCTGACGCGGATCTCGCGGCTGCTCTACGCGGGCGACCTGCAGAAGCGGCTGTTGCAGGCCAAGTCGCCGGATGAGGTGTTGCGGCAGATCGGCAGCGAAGAGGCGAAGCTGAAGTCCTAGACCACGCCCGTTCCCGCGGAGACGAGAGAGATGGATCCCAGTCGCGCGCGCCGCCACCCCTGGATCTGGTGGGGGTTGGTGGCGGTCTATGTGGCGTTGATCTTCGCGCTCTCGTCGCGTCCGCATTTGCGCGCGCCGGTGTCCTTTCCGCTATGGGACAAGCTGGCCCACCTCGGGGAGTACGGGATTCTCGGCTTCCTGGGGCAGCGCGCGGCGGCGGCGAGTTGGCCGGCCCGCGGGGGACGGGCGTACCTGCGCGGCGCCCTGGTGATCGCCTGTGGACTGGTGATCGCGCTGGCGGACGAGATGCTGCAGGCGCAGGTCCCGGGCCGTCAGGCCAGCCTGGCCGACTTCGTGTTCGACGGCTTGGGGTTGTCGCTGGCCTTCGTGGCGAACCTCTCCCTCCAGAGGCTGGGCATGCGGAGCAGAGGAGTGAGCTGATGTCGAATCGATCGGGTCCATCCGCCGCACGCGGCAGCGATGCGCGGCCGCTCTCGACCGAGATGCGCACGCACACCTGCGGCGCCCTGCGCCGCGCCGACGTGGGGAGCGAGGTTTCGCTCGTCGGCTGGGTGCATCGCCGGCGTGACCATGGCGGGGTCTTCTTCGTCGACCTGCGGGACCGCTACGGCATCACCCAGGTCGTGACGCGCCCCGAGGCGGCCGATGCCGAACCGGCGCGCACCCTCGGCGGGCTGCATCCCGAAGACGTCGTGCGCGTGCGCGGAACCGTGCAGCCACGGCCCGACGGGATGATCAACCGCGAACGCGCCACCGGCGAGATCGAGGTGCTGGCGCGCGAGGCCGAGCGCCTCGCGCCGGCCGAGACCCCGCCCTTCGTCATCGATGACGAGACGACAGCCGGGGAGGATCTGCGCCTGGAGTACCGCTATCTGGATCTGCGCCGTCCCCCGCTGCAGCGCGTGCTGGCCCTGCGCCACCGGGCGGCGATGGCCACCCGCGACTACCTCGATGCGCACGGCTTCCTGGAAATCGAGACGCCGATGCTCGTGCGCCCCACGCCCGAGGGCGCGCGCGACTACCTGGTGCCGAGCCGGGAGCATCCCGGGCGTTTCTACGCGCTGCCCCAGAGCCCGCAACTCTACAAGCAGATCCTGATGGTGGCCGGCTTCGATCGCTACTTCCAGCTGGCGCGCTGCCTGCGCGACGAGGACTTGCGCGCCGACCGCCAGCCCGAGCACACGCAAATCGACCTGGAGATGAGCTTCATCGGCGAGGAGGACGTCTATGCGCTCATCGAAGGGCTCATGTCCCGCATCTTCGCCGATGCGCTGGGTATCGAGATCGAGACGCCCTTTCCGCGCCTGGCCTACGACGACTGCATGGATCGCTACGGCAGCGACAAGCCGGATCTGCGCGCCGGACTGGAGATCCGCGATGTGACCGCGACGCTGCAGGGCTGCGAGTTCCGGCTCTTCGCGGACGCCGCGGCGCAGGGCCTGCGCGTCAAGGGCCTCCGGATCCCCGGGGGAGCGGCGCTCTCGCGCAAGGCATCCGATGCGCTCGAGGCGCAGGTCCAGCTCGCCGGCGCGAAGGGTCTGGCGCGGGCCAAGGTCCGCGGAGAGGCGCTGGAGGGGGGATTCGCCAAGCATCTCGACCCGCAGCGCACCCGTCGACTGCTGTCCGAGCTGGAGGCCGCGGACGGCGATCTGATCGGACTGGTCGTGGCGGAGCGGATGACGGCCAACCGGGCGCTGGGGCGCTTGCGCGCGCGGCTGATCGCCGAGCAGGCGGCAGCGCAGGAGGCGACCGACTACCGCTTCCTCTGGGTGCGACACTTCCCGCTCTTCGAGCGCGAGGAGGGCAGCGAGCGGATCGCGCCGGCGCATCACATGTTCACCATGCCGTTGGCGGAGGACCTCGATCGCCTGGAGCGCGATCCACTGGCGGTGCGCGCGCAGCTCTACGACCTGGTCCTGAATGGGGTGGAACTGGGCAGCGGCAGCATTCGTATCCATCGGCGCGACATCCAGGAGCGCGTCATGCGGGTCGTCGGCCTCGATGCGGCGGCGGCCGAGAAGCGCTTCGGATTCCTGCTGCGCGCCTTTCAGTTCGGCGCCCCGCCGCATGGCGGGATCGCCCTGGGGCTGGATCGGCTGGTGATGCTCTTGGCCGGGAGCGCCTCGATCCGGGACGCGATCGCCTTTCCGAAGACGACCAGCGCGCTTTCCCTGATGGACGGCGCGCCGGGAGCGGCCGACGCGCGGGATCTGGCGGATCTACGCATCCGCACCCTCGAGGAGCCGGCGGCCGACGGGGGGGCGCCCGACTGAGCGGCGGTGGCGCCGCGCGCCGGGGGAGGGATGGGGCCTGCGGGGCTTTCACCTTGACAGATCCGCAAGGGCTCCCGAAATATCGAATGGCGGCTACCGTTGGGGTGGCCGCTGACGGAAGAAGCGGAAGAGGTGCATCGATGAGCAGAGCCTATTTGCGCGCCGGGGCGCTGGCGGGGCTCCTGGCCCTGGGCGCCATCGGGTGCGGGGGTGGCCCCCGCAACTGCCTGGTGATCCCGGCGCAGATCGAGTTGGTCGAGGAGCGGCGCACCGCGGCGCTCACCGAGCTCGAGAACACCGCGCACCAGGTCGACCGCATGCATGCCAGCATCGAGCGCGTGCAGGCGCGGCTGGTCGAGTTGAAGGCGGAGAAGGCCTTCCTCGACAGCCTCCGCGACGCTGGTGATGAGGAGGGGGGGCAGCAGCAGTGATGCGCAGAACCCGGATTCTCGCCCGTGGAGTGCGTGTCGTGGGGGCTGGGGCCCTGGCCATCTGGCTGAGCGGGGTGATCGGGTGCAGCTCCCACCCGCGGATCGAACTGCCCCCGCCCGAGACCGGGCAGTTCCTGACCCTCGAGGAGCAGCGGGCGCTCAGCAGCGAGCAGCTCACAGCCTACTGCCAGTCGCTCAACGACTACATCGCGAGCCTCAAGCAGGATATCGCTCTGAGCCGCGCGATGCACGACAGCCTGAGCGCGGTGCTCGACTCGCTCAACGCCGAGCATAGCTCGATGAACAACGAGTCGCGGCTGCTCGAGAACCAGCTGCGCCGTCTGAAGGCCCGCCGCGGCTCCACCACCGTGTACACGACCCGTCAGGGGGACACGCTGATGAGTCTGGCGCGGCTCTTCTTCGGATCGCCGCAGGAATGGCGCCGCCTCTACGAGGCCAATCGCGACGTCATCGACAATCCCGGCGAGCCGCTCGAGCCGGGCCTGCGTCTCAGCGTACCGCCACGGTAGGGGATCATGACCGCCGAGTCTCAGCGGACGATTTCGCTCGAAGAGCTCGCGCTGATCAACCTCTTCGGAGAACAGGATCGCCATCTGCGGACCATCGAAGCCCGCTTCGGCGTGCGTCTGGTGCCGCGCAACGGTCGGCTGACCCTCTCCGGCCCGGCGCCGGCGGTGGCCGACGCCGAGCGGCTGATCGCCCACTTGATCGCGCGCGTGCGCCGCGGCGCGGTGATCACCGACGAGGATCTGCAATACGCCTTCTCCGTGCTCGATCAGCGCGAGAGTTGCGGCGCGGACGCGCCGCCGCCCCTGCGCGAGGCCGAGCTGCTGCTGCGGGGTGATCGCCGCCCGATCCGGCCGCGCACCTACGGACAGGCGCGCTACATCGAAAGCATGCGCTGCAACGACATCGTCTTCGCCATCGGACCGGCGGGCACCGGCAAGACCTACCTGGCCGTGGCGATGGCGGTGCGCTGTCTGCGCGAGAAGCAGGTCGATCGCATCGTGCTGGCTCGCCCCGCCGTCGAGGCCGGGGAGAGCCTGGGCTTCCTTCCCGGTGATCTGCAGGAGAAGGTCGATCCCTACCTGCGTCCCCTCTACGATGCGCTGCGCGAGATGCTGAGCTTCGAGAAGATGCAACGCTTCCTCGAGCTCGGCGTGGTCGAGGTGGTGCCGCTGGCCTACATGCGGGGGCGGACGCTGAAGCGCGCTTTTGCGATCCTCGATGAGGCCCAAAACAGCTCCCTGCCGCAGATGAAGATGTTCCTCACGCGTCTGGGACCTGGATCGCGGGCGGTGGTCACCGGGGACATCACGCAGGTCGATCTCAGCGATCCGCAGTCCTCGGGACTGATCCGCGTCGAGCCGGTGCTGCGCGCGATACGGGGCATCGAATTCGTGCACCTCGGCGACGCCGATGTGCTCCGCCATCGCCTGGTGCGGGACATCATCAACGCCTTCGGGGAACCGTCGCCGTCCCGCGACGAGAGCCAGGGCGGTGCGCATGGCTAGCGAGACGCACGAGTCGAGCGCTCCCCGAAGCCTGCTGGCGCGCATCGGGGGCGTCGGTCGCCGTCTGCGCACCTGGCCCCGTACGCATGGGCGCCCGGCGCGCGGGATCCTCCTGGGTCTCGTCTTCTTGTGCGGTCTGACCCTCTTCCCGCGCGGCGAAGGCTTTCGCCCCACGGTCTACAAGACCAATGTCGCCGCGCCGGCCACCGTGATCGCCAAGTTCGACTTCCCGATTCGCAAGTCCCCCGCGCGCCTCCGCACCGAGCGAGAGGAGCGCATGGCGGCCGTGGCGCCGGTGGTCCAGCGTATCGATTCGGTCAAGATCGCGGCTTTCGAGGAGCTCGATGACCTGCGCCGCACGATCCTCGACCTGCGTCGCAACCGCCTCGAGCTGGACGACCCGTCGGGGGTCCCGGGGGCGTTGTCCCAGGAGACCTACCTGACGCTCTTCACGCAGGACGCGGCCGAGATCTTTCGTGCGGCGCGCGAGCGGCTGCGGCTGCTCTACGACCGGGGGATCGTCTCGGCGACGCTGGCCGAGCGATTGGGTCGGCACGAGCATGTGACCGTCTTGGCGGCCGGCGCCGAACGGCTCAGTCCCAGCGACCAGTTGGCGAGCGTCGAACAGATCCGCGCCATGGCGGCCATCGCGCCCGCAGGCGCGGAGCGGGCGATCGCCGAGCTGGTCGGCGAGTTCGCGCGCCCCAACACGCGGTTCGATCAGCAGGCCACCGAGCGCGCCCGGCGGCTGGCCAGCGATGCCGTGGCCGCCAACATCGGAGAGGTGGCCAAGGGCGACACGCTGGTCGAGGTGCGGCAGGTCATCGACGAAGAGGCGCTGCGCAAGCTCGAGTCGTACGAGGCCGCGCGGGCCAAGCGGGCGCCCCGCCTGCTGCTGCGCGAGCGGGTGCTCTCCTACGTGGGCCGCGCGATGATCCTGGCCCTGGCCCTGGCGGCGCTTCTGCTCTACGTCGTTTCCTACCGGCCGGAGCTCCTCGCGAGCTGGGAGGACACCCTGCTGCTGGGGTCCATGCTGGGGGGCTTCTTTCTGCTCGGCGGTCTGGCGCTGAACGTGCTGCAGCTCTCCCCCTACCTGATCCCGGTGGCGGCTTTCGCCGTGATCATCGCCCTGCTCTACGAGGAGCGGCTGGCCTTCGTCTCGAGCGTCGTGCTGGCGGCGACGATCGGACTGGTCTCCCGCGGGGGGCTGGACTTCATCGTCGTGATCACGCTCGGCGCCGCGGCGGCGATCCTCAGCGTGCGGCGCCTCCGCGACCGGCGGCAGATCTATCGCCTGCTGCTCTTCGTGCCCCTGGTGCACCTGGCGGCGCGCGGGTCGCTATCGTTGATCCACGCCTCGCCCTTCGCCGAGACGCTCGGCGACGTTCTCTATCTGGTCGCCAATCCCTGGATCGCCACCGGCATCGCGCTCTTCGCCGTTCCGCTCTCGGAGAGTCTCTTCGGCAAGTGCACCAACCTGACGCTGCTCGAGCTGCTCGATCTGAACCGCCCCCTGCTGCGGCGCCTGATGCTCGAGGCGCCGGGCACCTATCATCACTCGCTGATGGTCGGGACGCTGGCCGAGGCCGGGGCCTCGGCGATCGATGCCAACCCGCTGCTCGCGCGCGTGATCGGCTATCATCACGACATCGGCAAGACGAAGAAGCCGGAGTATTTCATCGAGAACCTGATGGTCGGCAGCCGCAACCCCCACGACCGGCTGGCACCGGCGATGAGCCGGCTGATCCTGGAGTCACACGTGCGCGACGGCGTGCTGCTGGCCCGCGAGTCGAAGTTGCCGCGCGCCGTGCAGGATGGCATCGCGCAACACCACGGCACCGGTCTGATGAGCTACTTCTACTACAAGGCGCTGCGCAAGGATCCGACCATCCCGGAGACCGAGTACCGCTACCCGGGACCGCGGCCCCGCACGCGAGAGGCGGCGGTGGTCCTGCTCTCGGATCAGATCGATGCGGCGGCGCGCAGCCTCGAGGAGCCGACGCCGAGTCGGCTGCGCGGACTGGTGACGCAACTGATCGAGAAGCGCGTCTCCGAGGGGGAGCTGGACGAGAGCTCCTTGACGCTGCGGGATCTGGCGGAGCTTCGCGAGGCGTTCATTCCGATCCTGACCGCCCTCTTCCATGGGCGGGTCAGCTACCCGACACTGGAGCCATCCCGTGGCAGAGCCGCAACGCGTTCGACTGCTGAATCGGCAGCGAAGGCTGAAGGTTGATCGCGCGCCGCTGTGTGCCCTGGCGGACGATGTGCTCCGGGGCGAGGGGGTGGCAGCGCAGACCGAAGTGACGGTCGTGCTGGTGCGCGATGGGGCGATGGCGGAGCTCAACGCGCGCTTCCGCGACCGTCCGCGCACGACCGATGTGCTGGCCTTCCCCACCGATTCGTCGGCCTGGCCGGAGGAGATGCCGTCCCTGCTGGGGGAGGTCGTCGTATCGACCGACCGCGCGGCGGCGCAGGCCGCCGAGCGCGGGATCGCCCCGGCGCGTGAGCTCGCGCGCCTGGTGGTGCACGGGCTCCTGCACCTGCTGGGCTACGACGATCAGACGCCTCGCGACCGCGCGCGCATGCGCCGGCGGGAGGATCGGTACCTAGAGGGATGGTCCGAACCGCGAAGGAGGTGAGCGGTCCCTTCATGGACCCTGGTTCGCAACCCGCGCAGCACTGGATCGCCTTCGGCCTGGCGGCACTGCTGCTCGTCGTGCAGGCGCTCCTGGGCCGCAGCCGCAGCGTTCTGGCGCGCCGTCTGACGGCGCTGCTCTTCTGGGCCGGCGGGGGCGCCTGGATGCTCGGCGGCCTGCTCTGGCAACGCGCGGC